>JANMTD010000623.1:0-4709 GCA_031390075.1 Deltaproteobacteria bacterium
CCGATCGGGCTGCCCTCGGCGCGCAGCTCGTCTCGGAGCGTTTCGGACAGGGAGACGACGCCGACCTTGCTGACCGCGTAGGGTCCGATGAACGGCAGACCGCTCCAAAGGCCCGCGATCGAGGAGGTGCTGACGATATGCGCCGGCGTTCCCTGGGCGCGCATGATCGGGACGAAGCTCTGCACGCCGTGCACGACGCCCCAGAGATTGACGCCAAGGACCCAGCGCCAATCCGCCGGCGTCTGATCGGCCAGCGCGTTGAAGGTCGAGACGCCGGCGTTGTTGCACAGCACGTCCACGCGACCAAACCGCTCGAGGGTCGTCTGCGCCAGTCGTGCGACGGCGTCCGGATCGGAGACGTCGGTCGGGACGGAGAGCGCCTCGACACCCTTGGCGCGGAGGGAGGCTTCAACGCCTTCGAGCGCACCGGCTTCGACGTCGGCCAGCACGACCCGGCCGCCCAGCGCGCCGAATTCCGCCGCGAGGGCCGCGCCAATTCCACTGCCGGCCCCGGTCACGACCGCGACATGGCCAGGTCGAAGGACACTCTCGCCCATCTCTACCGCCTCCCTTGGTTGCCGATCATGCGAAAGAATGGGGGGCCTGTCATGCGGGACTCAACCCGACCGGGAGATCACACGATCCGCGAATCGGACGAGACTCTCTCGCTTGCCCTCGAGCGACGGACTCGCCGTCGGCTCGAAGAGCCAGGGGGTGACGAGCAGGTCCGTGACCCCGAGCGCTGCGAGGGCCGTCACGTCGTGGCGGTCGAGCGGCTCGGCCCATAGGACCTTGATCTCGAAGGGCTGCTGCGAGCGACCGGCTTCGCCGCGGAGCCGGCGGAGGTCCTCGATCCGATTCTTCAGCGCCTCGCGCGTGTGGATCATCGAGATCCAACCGTCGGCGAGATAGGCCGCCCGCCGGAGGGCCGCCGGCGATGTGCCTCCGACGAAGATCGGGACGGGGCGTGCCGGGGCCGGCGAGAGCTGGAGCGGTTCGAAGTCGTAGTGGGCGCCGTGGAACTCGACCATGCCCCCGCGGAGCAGCGCGCGGATCACGGCGATCGCCTCGTCGACCCGGGCGCCGCGGGTGCGCATGTCCTGGTGCAGGAATCGGAACTCCTCGGGCATCCAGCTGAGGCCCACGCCGAGCGCGACCCGATCCCCCGAGAGCACGGCAGCCGATCCGACGGTCTTCGCGACCAGGATGGGCTCGCGGATCGCGAGCTTGAGCACGTTGCTGAAGAAGCGGATGCGCGTGGTCGCGGCGGCCATCGCCGGAATCACCACCCACGGATCCATGCAGGGTGTATCGCCGTCCCAGATCCGCTCCCCGTCGGCAGCGTAGGGATAGGGCGCACTCACGGTCTTCGGGTACATCACGTTGTCGGGAACGCTGATGGCGTCGAAGCCCGCCGCTTCGGCCGCCCGCGCGATGTCGAGGTATTCGGCGGGGGGCAGGGCCTGGAAGCGGCCCGAGGCCATCGGGAGATTCAGCGTGAACTGCATCGAGTCCCGGTCCCTCGTTCAGCTTTCCTGCGCGCGGTCCTGTCGCGATCCAGCACGGAACTCCCCCGGCGTTCGGCCGGTCCAGCGCTTGAAGGCGCGGTGGAACGCATTCGGGTCGGAGAAGCCCGCGCGGTACGACACTTCGCCGATCGAGACCGCGGGATCGCACAGGTGTCGGAAGGAGAGCTCGCGCTGGACCTCGGTGAGGATCTCGCGGTAGTTGCAGCCCTCCTCGCGCAGCAGGCGGCGCAGGGTTCGCGCGCTCATGTGGAGACGTTGTGCGACGTCCTCCGCCGCCGGCGTCTGGCCCTCGAGCTCGGCGCCGATCAGGCGCGCGGTGCGGGCGCGCAGTGTGACGGGCGGCGGTGTCGCGAGCAGCATCTGCACGTGGCGCTCGAGAATCGAGGCCAGCGCGGGATCCGACTGGATGAGCTTCGCGTCGAGACAGTCCGTCGGGATCACCACCGCGTCGATCGGCGCCCGAAAGATCACCCGCTCGCCGAAGATCTCGTGATAGGCGTCGCTGTGCGCGGGGGGCTCATGGCGGAAATAGGTGGCCAGGACGGGGATCTCGGTATTCGTCATCCGCCGCACCATCACGATCGTGGAGGCGAGGGCGTTCTCGCTGTAGGCCGGCGCGACGGCCAGGCCGGGGGGCACCTCGTTCTGCAGCGTCGCCTGCGCGCCGTCCCGCTCGAAGCGGAATGTGACCCGGTCGTGCAGGAGACCGAAGTAGTCTCTCGTGCGCTCGAGGGACTCGCCGACCGTGCGACTGCAGCGGGCGAGGTATTCGATCAGGTCCATCACGCCGGCGTCGACGGCTTGCGCCACGTGCAGACCGATCTGGTGATCTCCCGTGACTTCGACCGCCTGGCTCCAGAGCTGCATCGCCTGCTCATGGGGCACACGCGCACCGGCGGCGACGAGATCGGCGCGGTCGATTCCGACGGCTGCGAGAATCGGCGCCGGCGGGAATCCGTTCCGCTCGAGGTACGAGACGAGCGGCAGGATCAGGCACGACGACATCGTGACGTCTTCTCGCGGTCGTCCTTCTCGCATGGCGATCCTCGTCTTCCCGATGCGCCGCACCGGTCCGATGCTCGGGCATCCCGCCGACTTCCGACCCTCGATCTGCCTTCGACGGCCGTCCATGACCGCCCGGGCAAGCAGTTCTGGCCGTCCCTGCCGGCCGGGCTCGTCGTCCCCGATCTTATAATAGGTATGTGAATCGCGGGCGGCGGTGTCGCACGAGCCTCGATCGTGCGATGCCGTCGCTTGGAGGGCGTCCACCTGACGACGACACCGGGTCGCGACGTTCTGGAGCTGTCGCCCGCCCTCGTGCGCTGGATCGAGGCGCGGGCGGGCGGGGTCGCCGTCTCGATCGAGCGGCGCCACGCCGGAGGCGCGCGCGAGGGCTGGTGGGTCGACGTGCGCGGTGCCGACGGCGCGCTGCAGGCGCTCTTCCTGCGCCGCGATGCGGGAAACGGTCCGCTCTCCGGAACCCGGTACACGCTTCCGCGCGAAGGCCGCACGATCCAGGCCCTGCGCGGAACGGGTCTGAAGGTGCCGGAGATCCTCGGGATCCACGAAGCGGAGCGCTGCACGCTGATGCGGCGCATGTCCGGGGAGGCTGATTTTCGCCGGATCGCCGGTGTCGTCGGGCACGAGCGCGAGTGGGACGATGTGTCGTGCGAGTATGTGGACCAGATTTGTCTGCTCCACTCCCTCGACCCGAGCTCACTCGCGCTCCCCGACCATCCCATTCCCGAGACGCCCGAGGATCATGCGCTGCTCGAGGTTCGCTCGTGGCGGCGCCTCTACGACGAGCGGGTGAAGGTGCGCGAGCCCGTCGTCGATTTCGGGTTCAAGTGGCTCGAGCACCACGTGCCGCGGCAGGTCCAGCGCACCGTGCTCGTGCAGGGGGATGCGGGGCCCGCGAACTTTCTTTTCGAGGGAGGTCGCCTGACCGCGGTCCTCGATTGGGACGTGTCGCATGTCGGCGATCCGATGGAGGATCTCGCGGGCATCTGTGTCCGCGGGATCTGGACGCCCTTCGGCAATCTCTCGCTCTACATCCGCGAGTACGAAAAGCGCTCCGGTCTCCGGATCGACTTTGACACGATCCGCTACTACATGCACCTGCAGTTCATGCGCGCCGCCGTCGGCGAGCTGAATGCGCTCGAGGGCTACGACCCGGCGACCGACGTCACGCTGAATACGATGTCCCTCGTGCTCGGCATGCGCGGGATGGCCCAGATCATGGCGCGTACCGCGGGCCTCGACCCCGTCGAGAGCCGCGTCCCGCCGACCGCTCCGGACAACGCCTTCTCGCCCTATTTCCAGGTGCTCGCCCAGAACATCGAGTCGATCCTCGGCCCGTCCGTCGGCGACCCCTACACGGCGCACCGCGCGCGCCAGCTCGCCTCCCTCGCGCGCGTGCTCGAACGCGCGAGCGCGTTGCGACCGGCCCTCGAGAACCGCGAGCTCGAGGAGATCGCCGCCGTGCTCGGCCGACCCTGCTCCGATCTCGCGAGTGCGGAGGCAGCGCTTTCGGACCACATCGAGCGCACCGCCGTCGGTACCGAGCCCGAGCTGATCGCGTACCTCTTCCGCCGCTGCGAGCGCAGGACCAACCTCTGGGCGCCCGTCCTCGGCCACCTCTACTACAACCCGCAACCCGATCTGGAGGCGCTGTGAGCAGCACGAGCAAGAATGAGGCGCCCGCAAAAGGGCATGCCGGCGTCGATCTCTCGTCGGCGGACGACGATTTCCACAAGCCCGACGACAACCCCTGGTACCTCGAGACCTTCTGGTTCTCCTACCACGTCCCCGAGAAGAACCTCGAGGGCTACCTCTACACGAAGTTCTATCCGAACCAGCGCATCTACGGCGGCGGCGCGATGGTCTGGGACGACTCGGCCTGGCTGCCCTGGGACGTGCGTTATTTCGACCTGCAGTGGCATCTGCCCTGGCCGGACGTGAAGACGCTCAAGGACTGCTCGCTCCCGAACGGCACGTCGCTCAAATGCCTCGAGCCGCTCAAGAAATACCACGTGACCTACAAGAGCGAAGAGCACGACGTCGACATCATCTGGGACGCCGTGCTGCCCGCGTTCTCGCAGCCGCGTGGCGACGTGCCCTATCTCTTCGCCGGCCACATCGATCATCCCGGTCGCGCGACCGGCACGATCCGGCTCGGCG
>JANMTD010000628.1:0-13363 GCA_031390075.1 Deltaproteobacteria bacterium
GTGCGTGTGGTGGGGGTGGGCATGACGACGGGCATCAGCTACCCGTTCAAGTTCGCCCTCGGCGAGCGCTCGAGCCTCGATCAGAAGAAGCGCGTCATGGAAGACTTCGCCGAGAAGTTCATTCGCCCCTGCGCCTGAATCGCGGCGACGGAACGCGGCGAGGAGCTCCGTCCATGGACATCGGTCTCTTGATGCTCGCCTTCCCCGGCAAGGCCCGGGAGATCGCGCGCCGCACCGAAGCGGCGGGCTTCACGCATCTCGCCCTCGGCGATACCCAGAACCTCGGCCCCGAGACCTGGAGCCAGCTGATGCTGGTCGCCGGCGCGAGTGAACGGATCCGCATCGGCACCGGCGTCACGAACACGACGACCCGCGACGTCGCCGTCACCGCCTCCGCCGCCCTCGCCCTGCAGCTCGAGAGCGGCGGCCGCGCCTTCTGCGGCATCGGCCGCGGCGACTCGGCCCTCGCAAAGATCGGCAAGAAGCCCGCGGCGCCCGAGGAATTCGAAGCCGACCTCGCGAGTCTGCGTGCCTACCTCGGCGGGGATGCGACGCCGCGCGGGAAGGCGACGAGCCGGATCGAGTGGAGCCGGGACCTCGCAATTCCGCGCGTCCCGATCGAGGTCGCGGTCTCGGGTCCCCGCGTGCTCGAGATCGCGGCGCGCCGCGCGGACGCCTTCATCTTGTGCATCGGTGCCGATGCGAAGACCCTCGAGCGCGCCCGGGCGGCGGCGCGGGAAGCGGTGCGACGAGCCGGCCGCGATCCGGAGTCGATCCGATACGGCGCCTTCGTCAATTGCGCCGTCGACGACGACGTCGACCGCGCGCGGGCGATCGCGCGGGGTGGCGTATCGGTCTTCGCTCGCTTCGCCGGCTGGTCGGAGGGCGCCCGCGAGCTCGGCGATACCGCGCTGCGCGACGAGGCTCGGCCGCTGGCGGAGCGCTACGAGATGGACCGCCACGCCCAGGCCGCCGGCGAAGGGGCGCGCGCCCTCGACGACGCGCATCTCGACCGATTCGCGATCGTCGGGACGGTCGAGCACGCGGCAGCCCGTCTGCGCGAGCTCTCGGAGATCGGCCTCGATTTCGTCACGATCGCCCCGGGCTCGAGCGACATGGACTGGGAGGCGGGCTGGAAGTCGATCGAGCGGATCGGACGCGAGGTGATCCCGGCGATTGCCTGACGCGATTGTCGGTTCGTACGCGTTGGGCCGTTCACCCGCCTAGCGGTGGACCATCTGGATCTTCTCGCCGCTGCGCGTCCGGCCGCCGGCCTTGACCCAGGCCTTGAAGACCCGCGCCGAATCGCGAGCCGGGTTGTAGATGTCCTCTTCGGACTTCCACTTCATGATGCCGCCGATCTTCCCGGCGTAGACGAGGCGCGACCAGTTCGGGAACGCGTAGGGCTCGCCGTTCGGCTGGTAGGGCTCCGGGAAGGCGTTCTGCACGCCCCACACGATCGCGCCCGTGTCCTCGTCGACGACCATCCAATCGATCGGGAAGGTCATCGTCGGGAATGGCGCCATCACGTCGCAGATCCATTTGCGGATCGCGGGGCCGCCGTGGATGTCGCCGTAGGCGTGCTCGATGTACTCGGCGTCGTCGGAAAAGCAGTCGGCCCAGATGTTCCAGTCGCCGGTCGTCGACGCGATGTCGCGGCGGCGCTTGTAATCCTCGAATGCCACGAGCAGCTCGGCCCGCTTGTACTTGCCCATGGGAGGTTCTCCTTTTGCTGGAAGCGATCGCTGTGGCGCCTTCGGTGGCGGGGCTAGCATAGACGAAATCGCGACCGCGCCGACCCGCGCGAGAAAAGTGCCAGGAGAGAGAGCCCATGGAAATCGGAGTCGGCCTGCCGACGAATCTGCGGGGGACGAACAAGGACCTCGTGCTGCGCTGGGCCGCGACCGCCGAGAGCGCGGGCTTCGCCTCGCTCTGCATGGGCGAGCGGCTCACCTATTCGGGCTACGACTGGGTCCTCGCGCTGACGGCCGCCGCTTCGGTGACGACGCGCATCCGCCTGCTCTCGAACGTCATCATCCTGCCGATTCATCCGCCGGGCGTCGTCGCGAAGCAGGCGCTCTCCCTCGACGACTACTCCGGCGGCCGCTTCACCCTCGGCGTCGGCCTCGGCACGCCCCTCGACGATTACGACGTCGCGCCCGTTCCGCGCGCCGGCCGCGGCAAGCGCTTCGAGGAGAGCCTGCGAACGATCCGCGAGCTCTTCAAGGGCGAGTCGCTGATCCCGGAGACGCGCGCGATCGGCCCCGCCCCCGTGCGCCCCGGTGGCCCGGACATTCTGCTCGGCTCGAACGGACTGAAGGCGCTGCGCCGCGCGGGCGAGTTCGCGGACGGCGCCGTGACCTGGAGCTTCGGCGCCGATCCGGAGGAAGTGCGGCGCATGCTCGCGGTCGTGAACGATTCGTGGCAGGAGCACGGGCGCGCCGGCAAGCCGCGATTCGTCTGTGGCTGTTATTACTCCGCCGGCCCCCGCGCGCGCGAGGATCTCACAGCCTATTTCCACGAGTACTATCCCAAAGTCCTGCCCGGCCAGGTCGAGCAGCTGCTGGCCGCCGTGCGAACCGTGACCCCCGAAGCGATCCGCGACACCGTCCGCCAGATGGAGGACGTCGGCTGCGACGAGTTCATCTTCGTGCCGGTCAAGCCCGACATGGTCCATCTCGAGGGGCTCGCGAAGATCGTCTTCTGAGACGTCCCCTTCAATTGCCTCACCAGGCGACGCGCAGCCTTGCGAGCCCGTGCAGATGGAGCTGCGGCTTGTACTCGATCGCCTCGTCGACGAGGCGCAGCGCCGGCAATCGCTGGATCAGCGACAGCACCGCGTGCTGGATCTCGAGGCGCGCGAGCGACGCGCCGAGGCAGAAGTTGGCTCCCATGCCGAAGCTGAAGTGATCCCGGGCAGCGCGCGCGAAATCGAGGCGATGCGGGTCCGGGAAATGCGCCGGGTCGCGGTTGATGGCGCCCCACACGAAGGTGACCGGGTCGCCCTCCCGAATCGTCTCGCCGTGGAAGGGGACGTCCCGCGACGCGTACTTCGTGCTGATCTGGACCGACGTATCGAAACGCAGGAGCTCCTCGGTCGCGTCCTCGATCGCCTCGGGATGCGCGCGCAGCCAGTCCATCTGATCGGGCTGCCGCAGCAGCGCGAGGATACCCTTCGCGATCAAGTTGGCGGTCGTCTCATGGCCCGCCTGGAAGAGCAGGATCGTCGTCGCCGCGATGTCGTCGTCGGTGAGATCTGGCTCTTCGCGTTGCACCACCAACAGGCGCGACACGAGATCGTCCTCCGGCGCGACCCGACGCGCCGAGATCAGCGCCTTCACATAATCGACGAACGCCACCGTCGCCTGGTCCCCGAGCTTCTCCATCGCGGGGTTCAGCGCCTCCGCCGGGTCCGCTCGTCGCGCGAAGGTCTGCGCCCAGCCCTCGATGCGCGGCACGTCCTCGACCGGCGCACCGAGCATCCGACAGATCACGGTCACGGGGAGCGGGAACGCGAAGTCCGCGACGAGATCCATCTCGCCGCGCGACTCGACGCCATCGAGGAGTGCGTCCACGAGGGACTGGATCTCGGGCCGGAGCTTCTCGATCGAGTGCTTCGTGAAGCCGCGGTTCACGAGGGCGCGCATGCGGTGATGCCGCGCCGGCGCCTGGAACGCGAACATCCGCCGCATGACGTCGATGAAGGCGCCGCCGGCCCCCAAGCCCGCGAGACCGAGGAGTCGCTCGTCCTTGATGAAGGCCGAGCTCCGGACCAATGCCGACGCGTCCGCGTGCCGCGTAACGATCCACGGACGCCCGAGTCGCTCGACGGGCGCGCGCCAGACGGGTGCTGCAGCGCGCAGCTGATCGTAGAGCCGTGGCAGCGTCTCGCCCCGTCGATCGACGGCGAGGATCCGATCGAAGATCAGTGCCGGATCGCCCGGCAGGTCCGGATGGGGCAGCATCGCGATCGAGCTTCCCCGATTCGACCCGGCGGCGTCAAGCACTTCTTGTCGCCGTGCCCCTCGCAGGGCGGCCAACTCCTTGCGAGTCTCTTCGAAGCCCTGGAACACGAAGCGAAAGGACCCTGCATGAGCGCTGCCAAGCCCGAGCCCTTCGAGATCGCCATCCCGCAAGCGAAGCTCGACGACCTCCGCCGCCGCCTCGCCGGGATCCACTGGGCCCCGGAGTTCGCGAACGACGACTGGATCTACGGCACGAACGGGAAATATCTCCGCGAGCTCGTCGCCTACTGGCAGGACGGCTACGACTGGCGCGCGCAGGAGAAGGCGATGAACGCCTTCCCCCATTATCGCGTCGAGATCGACGGCATCCCGATCCACTACATGCACGTGAAGGGCAAGGGAAGCCGCACGCGCCCCCTGCTCCTGACCCACGGCTGGCCCTGGACCTTCTGGGATTTCAAGAAGGTGATCGGCCCGCTGACGGATCCCGCCGCCCACGGCGGCAATCCCGACGACGCCTTCGACGTCATCGTCCCCTCGCTCCCTGGCTTCGGCTTCTCGACGCCGCTCACGAAGACCGGCATCAACTGGTGGCGTACGGCGGACCTCTGGGTCAAGCTGATGCGAGACGTGTTAGGCCACGAGAAGTTCTGCGCCCACGGCGGCGACTGGGGCGCCCTCGTGACCCTCCAGCTCGGCCACCGCTACCCCGACCGCGTCCACGGCGTCCACATCACGGGCATCGCCCCCCTCGAGTTTTTCTCCGGCGACCGCCCCTGGTCGATCGGCGGCAGCCTCGACACGATCGCCCAGGGCACCGGCGAGAAGCAGGCGCTGCTCGCCTGGGAGCGCAAGTTCGCGAGCCACGTCGCCGTGCAACACCTCGATCCCCAGACCCTCGCCTGGGCGATGCACGATTCGCCGATGGGCCTCTGCGCCTGGATCCTCGAGCGGCGGCGCAGCTGGGGCGACACCGAGGGCAACGTCGAGAGCCGCTTCACGAAGGACGAGCTGCTCACGACGATGATGATCTACTGGCTGACCGACAGCTTCGTCACCTCCGTCCGCTACTACGCCGAAGCCGGCCGCAACCCGTGGAAGCCCGACCATTCGAACACGCCCGTCGTCTCGGCGCCCACCGGGATCACGCTCTTCAAGCCCGACATGGCCCCCGGCGACATGGGCTGGAGCGAGACCTACTACAACCGCGTCTTCTTCCGGGTCCACGAGAAGGGCGGGCATTTCGCGCCGGCGGAGGAGCCGACGGTGCTGGTCGACGACATCCGGGAGATGTTCAGGGCGTATCGTTAGGCGGGGCGAGTCGCACCAGGACCAGGGAGGACGCGATGCACGATCTACTCGGGCTGGCCGGCCATAACGCCATTGTCGTCGGCGCAGGCCGCGGATCAGGCCGCGCGATGGCCGTTCTTTTCGCCCGCGCCGGAATGAACGTCGCCGTCGTCGACCAGGATCGCGCGACCGCCGCGGAGACCGTGCGTGAGATCGAGGCCCACGGCGTCCGCGGCCTCGCCCTCACTGCGAACGCCATCGACGAGGTGGACCTCGGCCGTGCCGTCACCAACGCCCGCGAAGCGCTCGGCCCGCTCCGCGTCGGCGTCAACAACGTCGGCAACTTCGGCGCCCATGCGTCCTCGCCGGTCCTCGAGCACGACTGGGATTTCTGGCAGACGGCGATCGACCAG
This sequence comes from Deltaproteobacteria bacterium, assembly GCA_031390075.1. Lineage (GTDB taxonomy): Bacteria > Myxococcota_A > UBA9160 > UBA9160 > UBA4427 > UBA4427. The sequence continues at coordinate 5,669 of JANMTD010000628.1, forward strand.
AACCTGCGGACTTGCTTCAACGTCGCCCGCATCGTCGCCCGACGGATGATCGACGACCGCCTCCCGGGCGCCCTCGTCTTCATCGCCTCCCTCGCGGGCCTCCGCGGCTCCCCCAACCTCGCACCCTACGGCGCCGTCAAGGCCGGCGTCATCCAGTTCACCCAGACGATGGCCCTCGAGCTCGCGCCCCACCGGATTCGTGTCAACTGCGTCGGACCGACGGCGATCGACGGGCCGATGCTGCGGGAGCGGCTGTCGGAGGAGTCGATCGCACAGCGGGTCGCGTCGATTCCGCTCGGAAGGATCGCGTCGCCGGAGGACATCGGCGGGGCGGTCTTGATGCTGGCGAGCGATCTCGCGGGGTTCGTGACGGGGCAGACGGTGATGTGCGACGGCGGGGTCAGCTGTACGAGTCAAAGGCCTTCGATGAAGGCGGGGGAGGCAAGGGTTCGCTAGATCACTGCGTCACGCCGAGATGCGATTCGCGCGCAACCGATTTCCTCGATACGGCCACCAGCTCTGCCTCGTGGAACTCATCTGCCAGGTCCATTGAGCCTCTCGACGACGCGCTTGAAATCGAGGCTGCGTTCGGATCGGCGCTTCTCGAAAGCAGCCAGATCCCTCGCGTCCTCGATCAAGCTGAGCCTGACTGCCTCGACCACGAGGTCCGAGATGGACCGACCCGTCGCCAACGACTTGTGCTCGAGTGCTCGATGGACCTTCGCCGGAAGGTCGATCGCAAATCCCTTGCGCGTCGCGCTCATAGTGGGTTCTCCCCAGCTGTTCGCCCAGCCGATTCCGCAAGCATATTCATCACCAATCGGATCATCACCTCCTTGTCCCTCGGCTCCGACTCTGCCACCAGGAGCGCCAACGCTGCGAGGCCGACATCGTTGATGACCGCTTCGCCCTTGCGGAACAGGCGGCCGTTTCGGTGCAGGAAGTCGACGAACAGGAACGAGCCGATCCGCTTGTTGCCGTCCGAGAACGGATGATTCTTGATCACGAAGTAGAGGAGATGGGCGGCCTTCGATTCGATCGTCGGATAAGCGGGCTTGCCGAACACGCTCTGATCCAGATTCCCGAAGATCGACGCCAACCCCGCCTCCCGCTCGCGGCCGAACAGATCGCTTGCCTGGCGGCGACTCATCAAATCGCCCTTGAGACGGGCGATCTCCGAACGCGCCATATCTAGAGCCGGAAGGTCGCCCCCCGCCTGCCCCCTCGGCTCCTCGAGCAGTCCTTCGTCATAGCGCTGCAGCAGCAGAAACGTCTGGGTGTAGCGGGCAATGATATCGACGAGCCCACGACCCTGGTCCGCAGTCAGCGCATCACCTGCTGCCGTCTTGCGCACCAGCGCGAGCGCCATCTCCAGCTCACGGGCATTCTGCTCGAAGCGCTGGCGGTTCAGGGTGTAGCCGCGCACGAGATGGTCGCGGAGGGTGTGCGTGGCCCAGATTCGGAACTGGGTGCCGCGACTCGAGTTGACGCGGTAGCCCACAGACAAGATGGCATCGAGATTGAAGGACTCTACTTGGTAGATCTTCCCATCCGCGGCAGTTGTTGCATTTTTTGCAACAACTGCCGCGCGCTCGAGTTCCCTCGTCTTGAAGACATTGTGCAAGTGCCTGGAAATCACGGACTTATCGCGCCCGAACACCTCCGCCATCTGGGTCAGGGAGAGCCAGACGGTCTCCCGCTCCAGCCGTACCTCGACCCGAACGTCGCCATCGGGGGCCTCGTAGACGACGATCGCGCCATGGGCAGCGTCCGGTGCGCCAGATGTCATCGCGTCATCCCCTCGCACCGGTGCCTGCCCTCCCCGAGAAGATCGGGTTCTTCGCGGCCTGGCGACGTATCGCGAATGCGGCTCCTGTAGGCAAGAACGATCCTCTCAAGAGTTTCCCAAGATCTTGCTCGCGAAGTGCCCTCGGCCACGGCGATCGACCCCCGATCAGGCGGTCGCCCACTCGGCCGATAGCAACGCCGCCTGCTCCAAAACCGTCTGCGTCGCCCGCTCCTGCTTATCCGGCGGATACCCGTACTTCCGGAGAATCCGCTTGACCAGGACCCGAAGCTGGGCGCGGACGTTCTCGCGCAGGGTCCAGTCGATCGTGACGTTCCGACGGACGGTCTCGACCAGCTCGCGGGCGATGTCGCGCAATTCAGAGATCGACAGCCGATAAAGCCAGCGCTCGACGCCATAGCGGTTCAGCACGAGATTGAGGTCATCGCCGCGTTCTCGCGCCAGGCTCGAGAGTCGAGCGTGAATCGACGCGGCGCGATTCGGGCTCAAGAAAGCGCTTCCAGGTAGGGGCGCATCACGTTGACGACGCGGTCGACCCGCGCGCATCGCCAGAGCTCGTCCACGCTCGCCCGCCGCGTCCGGCGAACCTCGCGGAGCGCCTCGAGTGCCACCTCGAGCCCCACCTTGCTCCGGAACTTGAAGCAATCGGCGACGGTCTTGGCGACGCTGGTGACCCGGATCGGCGTCCCGTCGATCGTGCGGGTTTCGAGGCCAGCTTCGAGCGAGGCCGGTGAGAAGCGAAGCGTGCGCAGCCGGGGGTACGAGAGACGCGGCGGATGATCCTTGTTTCCGATCGCGATCCAGACTTCGTGGGGGGCCTGGGTCGTCAGCTCGTGGATCCGGAGCGCCGTCAGCAGACAGAAGATGACCCGGGGCGCCCGCTTCGCGACCTCGACGAGCGCGCCGTGCTCGCCGCTTTCATACTCGGGAAGTGCATAGAGGCCCCGCGCGACACGCACGAGCGATCCGGCGCGAACGCGCCGCGAGATCTCCGTCCGCGAGAGGCCGGCGGCGACCAGGTCGAGCGATCGCGCCGTGCCATCACGACCGAGGATTCTCCGAAGTTGGCGATCTGAAGAGGGCACGTCCGGCATGTTCCATTGTTTCGGTAGTTCTTGTCAACTACCGAAGGAACGCAACAGGTCTTTTTGACTGGACCGGATCGGGTGATGAGCCTTGGATCGAACATCGCCCCCGTGGGTGAGCTTTCTCTTATTACCGGCCTGCCATCTGCTCGACCACCGGCCCCATCGTCTCCATCGCATGCTCCGGCACCACCCAATAGCTCACCCCCCACCTCACCCTCTTCTCCTCCAACCCCGCGCAGATCTCCCCGACGCTCCCAACCCACGCATAAGGCACCTTCCGCGCCTCCTCGAGCGGGAACGCATAACGCGCCGCCAGCACCCGATCCCCCTCCGCCCGGGTCTCCGTCACGCAATCCGCGTAGACCTGCATGCAGATCTCGAGCTCGCTCATTCGCGTCTCCGCCGCCTCCGCGACCCAGCGAAGCTTCTCGTCCGTCACCGCCGCCGTCGAATCGAGATCGGTCTCCGCGTCGTGCGCCCCCGACCGCGCCGCCGGATTGATCCCGACGATGTCCGCCTCCTGCGCAGCGAGCGACAAGACCTTCCGCCCGCCCCCGCCGATCAGGATCGGCAGGCGATCCTGCATAGGCACCGGAAACCCCGACAGCTCGCGAATCGAATAATGCTTTCCCTCGAGCGCAAAGGGCTTCCCCGACCAGAACCCGCGCAGGATTGCGATCGCCTCGCGCAGCCGCTCGATCCGCTCGCTCGCGCGGTCGAACGCGAGCCCCATCGACTCATACTCGGCCTGCTTCCAGCCCGTCCCGATGCCGAGCTCGACACGACCGCCGGAGATCAGATCGAGGGTCGCGATCTCCTTCGCGAGCACGACCGGATGGCGGAAGTCGTTCGCGAGCACACTCGAGCCGACGCGCAGTCGCGTCGTGGCACAGGCGAGCGCGGTCGCGGCGGTGAGCGGCGCGAATTGCGGATGGGTCGGATGGTCGGAGACGAGGATCGTCGAATAACCGATGGCCTCCGCGCGCTGTGCCATCGCCGCGAGCGCGGCGCCGTCCTTCGCCGCGCGAAATTTGAGCCCGAATCGGAACCGTCGCGGATGGCTCATGCGGCGCTCTCAGGCCACAGGGCGCAGGACGTGGCCCGGCATCCGCGGGAGCGCATCTATTACAGACCGCCCCTCGCTGCGGATCGGCACACCGTTGACGAGCACATGGTCGATCCCGCCGGGCTGGTCCGCGGTCAGCCGATCGCCGCCGGCCGGCATGTCGACGACTCGCCGGATCGGGCCGGGGGAAACCTTCTCCCAGTCGAGCACGGCGACGTCCGCCGGGGCGCCGACGCGCAGCACGCCGCGATCGAGATTCAGGACGTGCCCGACCTCCCCTGTCACCTTCCGGATCCCGCGCTCGACGCTCATGAGGCCGCGGTCGCGGACCCAGCGCGAGAGGAAATCCGTCGGCATGACCGCGTCGCAGATCTGGCCGACATGGGCGCCCGCATCCGAGAGCCCGAGGACGCAGCCGTCCGCCTTGAGGAGCTCGCTCACGCCCTCGACGTCGTTGTTCGCGAAGACGATCTCGAAGCGGGTCAGCAGGTCGTCGGCGAGCGAGATGTCGCTGACGACGTCGAAGGGCGCCACACCGCGCTCGTCGGCGATCGACTGGACGGAACGACCGACGAGCTCGGGATGCGCCGTCGACTCGGAGATCGTCACCGTCGGCCAGCCCGGATCGATCCACTTGCGCGAGTCGAACTGCTCCGTGACCCGGGCGCGCCAGGCGCGGTCGGCGAAGAGCTTCGGGCGATCGACGTGCGGCAGCGCCGCGAGCTCGGCAAAGGCGGGCATCTGGTAGAAGGACGTCGGCTCGCGCATCAGGATCTGCTGCACGATCGGGCGACAGGTGACCTGCACCCAGACGTCGGCGCCCGCGCGGCGTGCCGCCAGATGCTGGGCGAGCTTCGCCTGATAGGGCGCCCGCGATTTCCAGGACGGCGGATAGGTCAGGATCGCGGACCAGTTGACGCGCCGGCCGATCTTCTTCTGGAACTCGTAGATCCAGGCGAACTCTTCGCCGGTCGCGATGTGGACGATGCCGAGGCCGATCTCGCCCGCCACGCCCGCCAGCGCCTCGAGCTCTTCCTGGGTCGACATGACGGAGGGAACCGGCCGGCCGCCGTCTCCAATGTGGAAGCCCGCACGATCCGAGGAGAAGCCGAGAGCGCCGCCGCGGATCGAGTCCGCTACGACCTGCTTCATCTGTGCGATCTCGGCGTCGGTCGCCTTCCGCTCGTAGGCGTCGTCGCCGAGGACGTAGGCGCGGACGGGGGTATGGCCGACGTAGCCGCCGAAGTTGATCGCGACGCCGCCGCGCTCGACGGCGGCGAGGTATTCGGCGTAGGACTCGAAGTCCCAGTGGACGCCCGCTTCGAGCGTCTCGAGCCGCATGTCCTCGACCTTGTCGAGGGTCCGCATCAGCGAGCCGCGTCCCTCTGCGCGCGTCGGCGCGATGCTGTAGCCGCAGTTGCCGGCGACGACGCTGGTCACGCCCTGGAACGACGACGGCGTCAGCGCCGGGTCCCATAACACCTGGGGGTCGTAGTGGGTGTGGATGTCGATGAAGCCCGGCGTCACGAGGCGGCCGGAAGCGTCGATCTCACGCGCGCCGCGCACCGTCGGCGCGAGCTCCGCGATGCGGCCTCCCGCGATTCCCACGTCGACCCGGCGGCCCGGGGCGCCGGTCCCGTCGATCAGCATGCCTCCACGAATCGCGATCTCGTGCATCGGAGCTCTCCTTGCTGACGGAAGCCGTGCCGGCGAATCCTCGCCTCGGGTCGAGAGAGTGGTACTCGACGGGTTGTCGCGCCGCCAGCTCGGACGCCGAGGGTGCCGTCCGGCTCGTCGGCTGATTCAAAGTCCGATTTTGAATCAGCCGCGTCGTTTTCCCTAGGCGCAGACCGGTGGCCGCCGATCGATCCACGGCGCCGCCGCCTCGATCTGCGACGCGATCCGGATCAGGAGATCCTCCGCGCCCTGCTTCGCCACGAGCTGGATCCCGAGCGGGAGCCCCTCCGGCGTCCAGTGGAGCGGCAGCGCGATGCCCGGCTGGCCGCTCACGTTGTAGGGCGACGTGTACGGAACCAGGCGCACGATCCGCTCGATGTCGGCGCCCTTCAGCGTCCCGATCTCGGGCGGCGGCTCCGACATCGTCGGCGTCACGAGCAGGTCGTTCGTCTCCCACCACTGGCTGAGCCGATGCGAATAGCGGTGCATCGCGTCGAGGTTCGCCAGGTAGGCCGTCGCCGAGAGCGCGCGGCCGCGTTCGGCGAAGGCCCAGGTCGCGGGCTCGACGCCGTCCTGGGGAACAGGCTTGCCGGTCCGCGCGGCGATGCCTTCCAGCTCGTGGGCGACGCAGGCGGCGACGGAGACCCCGAGGAGCTGTCCCAGCTCGTCGTGGTCGAGCTCCTTCGGATAGCCGTCGTGGACGTGGTGGCCGAGCGAGGCGAGGATCCGTGCACAGCCCACGACGGCCGCCTGCGCGTCGGGTCCGCCGGGATAGCTGGCGTTGCCGGCAAAGAGGCCGATCCGGAGCCGCCCGGGATCGCGGCCGAGCTCCTCGGCATAACGCCGCGCCGGCGGCGCGGCGGCGACGGGATCGCCGGGCAAGGCACCATGGACGCAGTCGAGAATGTGCGCGAGGTCGCGGACCGAGCGCGCGACGACGAACTCCGTGACGCAGCCGCTCCAGGCTTCACCGATATCGGGGCCGAGGGTGATGCGCCCGCGCGAGGGCTTCAGGCCCGCGATGCCGCAGGCGCCGGCGGGATTGCGGATCGAGCCGCCGCCGTCGCCGGCGTGGGCGACGGCGACCATCCGTGCCGCGACCGCGGCCGCTGAGCCGCCGGAGGAGCCGCCGACGATGCGGCCGGTATTCCAGGGATTGCGGGTCGGGCCGAAGGTGTCGGGCTCGGTCGTGGGCGAGAGACCGAGCTCGGGGGTATTGGATTTGCCGACGAATACGAAGCCCGCGCGGCGAAAGCGCGCCGTCAGCTCGCTGTCGTGCGGCGAGATCCAGCCGCGATCGCGGAGCACGCGCGTCCCGCCGTACTGCGGCGCGCCCGCGAGCGTCGCTCCGAGATCCTTCAACAGCATCGGAACTCCGCGGAACGGCCCTTCACCGAGCTGCCCCGGCGTCAGCTGCGCTCTGGCCGCCTCGAAGAGCGGGATCACGACGGCGTTGAGCTTTGGGTCGATGCGCTGGATCGCGGCGATCGATTCCTCGAGCAGCTCGGAGGGCGAGCAGGCCTTCGAACGGATCAGCTCGGCCTGGCCCGTGGCGTCGAGATCGGCCAGGCGCGTCATTCGGGGCTCCCTGCCCTGGCGTCCGTTCGCACGGGCTCGAAGCAGGGCTCGCCGAAGCGGTCGATGCCGAAGCTCTGGATCCGCGCCTGGACGTCGGGCGAGACGAGATAGGTCGCGAGGGCCTTCGCGCCCTCGATCTCGATCGGTCGCTCGAAGCGGGTCGAGTCGAGCTGAAGGATCGAGTGGACGCTGCGGAGGGATTTCGCGGACTTCGAGAGAACGACGAGGTTCAGCTCGTTTTTCAGTACGAGAAACGTTCCGAGATCCGAGACGATGTAGGCGCTCCGCTCGCTCGCCACCCGGAGCGAGTCGCGCATGCTCGTCCCGGTCCGAACCAGCCGATCCCAGCGGCTCTCGGGATCGATGCCCGCCGCCTGGAAGAGAGAGCGCGAGCGAAGGTTCGCCGTCGACTCGTCGGCCCGGCTCACGAAGGGCGAACGCAGTCGGAAGATCTGGGTCATCGCCGCTTCGGGCGTCGC
>JANMTD010000630.1:0-4046 GCA_031390075.1 Deltaproteobacteria bacterium
CCGTCGATCATCCATCCCGCCCACATCGCGGGTCATGGTTACCCGCACGAGCAGTGGCGCGCGCTGCGGGCGAGCGATCCGGTGCACCGATTCGAGGACGGCCCGACGCCCTTCTGGGCCGTCACGAAGCACGCCGACATCATGGAGGTCGGGAAGAATCCCGAGACCTACCTCTCCGGTCCGCGCCTCGTCATCACCGCGAACGATCGCGGCGACTTCCGGCCGCCGCCGACGCTGATCGAGCTCGATCCGCCCAAGCACCGCGAGTACCGCCGCATCATCAGCTCGCGCTTCACGCCGCGGGCGCTCAAGAAGATCCACGCCGACATCGATCGGATCGCGAAGCAGATCGTCGACGACATGCTCGCGAAGGGCGGCCGCTCCGTCGATTTCGTCGAGCAGGTCTCGGCGCCGCTTCCGATCGCGGTGATCGCCTGGCTGCTCGGTGTCCCCGAGTCGGACTGGAATCTGCTCTTCGACTGGACGAACCGGACCATCGGCGCCGAGGATCCGGAGTACAACGCCGAGGGCGCGGCGGGTCCCGTCGCCGCACAGCAGGCGATCATGGAGACCTTCCAGTACTTCGCGAAGCTCGTCGAAGAGCGCAAGAAGAACCCGAAGGACGACCTCATCTCGCTCTTCGCCCACGCCGAGGTCGACGGCCAGAAGCTCCCGCCCCTCGACGTCCTCGCCTACTGCCAGATCATCGTCGTCGCCGGCAACGAGACGACCCGCAATGCGACGACGGGCGGCATGCTCGCCTTCATCCAGCATCAGGACCAGCTGCGCAAGCTGCAGCAGAACCCGGCGCTGCTCTCTTCGGCGATCGAAGAGGTGCTGCGCTGGACGAGCCCGATCATCCATTTCGCGCGGACGGCTTCGCGCGACACGGTCCTGCATGGACAGAAGATCCGCGAAGGCGACCATCTGGCGCTCTTCTATCCCTCGGCGAACCGGGACGAAGAGGTCTTCGACCGACCCTACGAATTCGACGTGACCCGGGACCCGAATCGGCATCTCGCGTTCGGCATCGGCGAGCATTTCTGCGCCGGCGCCCACCTCGCGCGGCTCGAGCTCGAGTTCGCTTTCAAGTACCTGCTGCCGCGCATCGACGAAATCGAGCTGGCGGGCCCGATCGAACGCCTGCATTCGAATCTCGTCGGCGGGATCAAGCGCCTTCCGGTCACGTACTCGTTGAAGCCCGTGCGCTAGACCTTCCCGGCCAGCACGCCGCCGTCGACGACGAAGTCGGCACCCGTGCAGTACGACGACCGCGCTGACGCGAGGAAGCTCACCATCTCGGCGATCTCCTCGGGCTGCGCCATCCGCCCGATGGGCGTCGTCGCGTAGGCGCGCTCGTAGTCGGCGTCGGCCCAGCCCGCTCGCTCGGTCATCTTCGTTCGCGTCGGCCCCGGGATCACGTTGTTGACGCGGATCCCGTAGGGGCCGAGCTCGAGGGCGGCCGTGCGCGTGAGCCCGCGGATCCCGAACTTGGTCGCCGAGTAGAGTCCGAAGCCGGCGCGGCCTTCGAGGCCCTGGACCGACGAGAAGTTGATGATCGAGCCGCCCCCCGCGCGCTTCATGGGCTCGATCGCGGCGTGGAGCCCGAGGAAGGTCCCGACGAGGTTCACGTCGATCAGCTTCCGGAAGGCCGCTTCGTCGGCCTCCTCGAGGCGGACGACCCGGATCACGCCCGCGTTGTTGACGAGGGCATCGAGGCGGCCGAATGCCGCTTCGGTCTCGGCCATCGCCTTCGCCCAGCCGGCAGCGTCCGAGATGTCGAGGGCGATCGCGCGGGCGGAGCCCGGCCGCTCGGCGTTCAGGGCGTCGGCCACGCCCTTCACTTCGTCCTCGCGCCGATCTGCGACGACGACGTTCGCCCCCGCCGCGGCGCAACGCCGGGCGCAGGCCGCACCGATACCACGGGCCGCACCCGTGACGAAGACGACCCTGCCGCTGAGCTCGCTCTTGTCCATTCGTCGTCTCTTCCTGTCGAGGTGAAGGCGGAACTCGGTTCCGTCGCCGTCGCCCGGCTCAGCGGGTGACGATGCGGGTTCCCTCGACGAAGGCGTCCCGGGCCTTGTCGCCGTCGCCCATGATGTTCAGCTGATAGGTGTAGCCCTGCTCGAGGCGGTAGTTCGCGTGCATCTCGTGGAGATCGATGTGGTTGAGGGCGGCCTTCGCGAACTGGACGACCGCCTTCTGCTTCTTCGCGATGTTGGCGGCGATCTCGCGCGCCTTCGTCATCAGCTGGTCGGGCTCGACGACGTACGCGACGGAGCCCCAGGCGAGCAGCTCCTGGGCCGTCGCGGGGCGGCAGGTCAGCGACATCTCGCGCAGCTTCATCGGGGGGACGAGCTTCGCGAGATGCGACGCGCAGCCGAGCGCCCCGTTGTCGACCTCGGGCAGCCCGAAGCGCGCCTTCGTCGAGGCGACGATCAGATCGCAGCTCCCGACGAGCCCGATCCCGAGCCCCATGCAGAAATCGTTGACCGCGGCGATCACGGGGATCGGCGTCTGGTAGATCTGGTGGAAGGCGGCATAGCAGGCTTCGCCCGAGCCGAGCAGGTGTTCCCAGCCTTCGACGCTCTGCATCTCCTTGATGTCGATGCCGGCGTTGAAGCCCTTGCCCTCGGCCGTCAGGATGATGACGCGGATGTCCTCGCGCTCGCTCCGCTCCGCGAGGTCTTTGAAGGTGTCGCGGATCTTCCAGGTATCGCCGACGGTGATCGCGTTGACGGGGGGATGGTGCATCACGACTTCGGCGATCTGGTCTCGGACGGTGCAGGTGATGGTCATGGGTCGTTCCTCTGCGGAGTGGGCTCTGCGTTGCGGTCGGCTTTTCCCGTCGCGTCGTCAACGACGCGGATCTTCGAGCGGAGAGAGGTAATGCCGCGCCACGGTCGGCTCGATCACATAGAGGACGCGGCTCGACCATTTACGGCGCGAGAATGGCTTGCCGAGGTAGGCCTGCGAGAGGGCGTCGAGGCCGACGAGGTCGTTGTCGTCCCGGCATTCGACGACGCGACCGCGGATCAGGAGCTGCTCGTAGGGGTTCTCGCGGGCGACGAGGGAGATCGCGACGCGGGGATCGCGATCGAGGTTGCTCGACTTCAGCGATTTCCGGTCCGTCGCGATGAGCAGCCGATCGCCCTCGCGGCCGAGCCAGACGGGCTCGACCTTGGGCGAGCCATCGGCCTGCAGCGTCGCGAGATGGGCGAAATTCGCCGCGTCGATCAGGCGCTTCATGTCGTCGTTCAGCGGCTTCGCCACGAATCCTCCCCGCTAGGCCCGTCGACAGCTGACCGACAGCGACTCGCCCGTCATGTAGCTCGAATAATCCGAGGCGAGGAAGACGACGGCATTGCCGATCTCCCAGGGCTCCGCGGCTCGGCCGAAGGCCTCGTTCTCGCGCACCATCTTCTGCAGGAACGCCGGATCGGAGACCTTCTCGAGGTGCGGGTGAAGTGCCAGGCTCGGCACGACGGCGTTCACGCGGACACCGAACGCCGCCGCCTCGAGGGCCGCACAGCGGGTCAGCGCCAGCACACCCGCCTTCGACGCCGCATACGCCGCCTGACCGCGTTCGGCGCGCCAGGCGACGATGCTCGCCATGTTGATGATCGTCCCGCGGCGGCGCGCGATCATGCCGGGCAGTGCGGCGCGCAGGCAACGGAACGTCCCCGAGAGATTCGTGTCGAGGATCCGATCCCATTGCTCGTCGCTCGTCAGGGCGACGTCGCAGGTCGCGCCGAGGCCCGCGTTGTTGACGAGCACGTCGAGGCCGCCCATTCGCTCCTCGGCCGCGGCGATGAGCCCTTCGACTGCCTCGTTCGAGCGCACGTCGCAGACCGCGCGGTGGACGGGGCGGCCGAGGGCCGCCTCGAGCTCGTCGGCGCAGGCCTCGAGCCGGCGCGCGTGGAGGTCGGAGAGCATGACCACCGCGCCCTCCTCCGCGCAGCGCCGCGCGCTCGCGAACCCGATCCCCGTCCCCGCCGCGGCCGTCACGAGCACGGTCTTCCCGGCGAGCAGGCGGCGGCTCTCGG
>JANMTD010000002.1:0-4273 GCA_031390075.1 Deltaproteobacteria bacterium
CGCGCCTCGCAGCCGGGCGCGCGCGGGCTTCCGCTTCGCTCCGCGCGTCCGCGTGGCGCGAGCCTCGGCAGCGGCCTCCGCATCGAGGGACCAGAGTCGCGCCGCCGCGTACGCGCGAGAGGGGCGGCAGGCTTCGAGCAGCGCTTCGACCGCGCTGGCCGGGCGCGGCGGCGCGCCCGCTGGCGAGATCGCCTTGCGCAGGCCGAGGTCCGAGGCGGGCAGCGCATCGGGCGCGCGCAGCACCCGCATCGCGACGAGCTGCGCCGTCCAGGGACCGATGCCCGGCAGCTGCTGCCAGCGCGCGAGATCCGCTTCGAGACCCGCGCCCGCCTCGAGCAGTCCCGGATCGAGGAGGACCGCGCTCGCGAGGCCCCGGATCGCGGCGGCGCGGGCGCGGATCACGCCGAGCGGCTCGAGCTCCGCCTCGACCAGCTGCTCCGGGGTCGGAAAGAGCGTGCCGAGAGACGCATCGAGGCAGAACTGCGTGGGCAGCGCCTCACCGAACCGCTCCGCGATCCGACGCGCGAGGGTCACGGCCGCCTCGACCTGGATCTGCTGCCCGAGGATTACGCGCACCGCCGTCTCGAAGCCGTCCCAGGCCCCCGGCACCCGCAGGCCGGGCCGCGCCCGCACGTGCGAGCGAAGGATCTCCGCCCGCGCCACCGCCGCATCGATCGCCACCGAATCGGCATCGAGATCGAAGAGCCGGGAGAGCCGCGTGCGCAGCTCGTCGCATCCCAACGCTGTCGCGTGCCTGATCTCGACCCGCAGCCGCTGCTCCGCCGGCTCGTCGCGCACGGAGACCGCGCCCGGACCGCCGGCGATCTGGAGCGTACGCTGATAGGTGTTCGCAATGACCCGCTCGACGCCGGTGATCGCCCGGCGCGCGAAGAACGCGAGCATTGTCTGCCAGTCATAGGGCGCGCGGTACGGGAGCGAGAGCTCGAGCACGAGCACGCCGATGCTCACCTAGCGTCGTCCCCGCTCGCGAGAGGGCCGCCGGTAGCCCGCACCTTCGCGCGGGGCCGCGTCGCCAGGCCGCCGACCCTCGCGACCGCCCGGCGCCATCCGCGGCGGTCGCGCCGGAATCAGACAATCGGGTCCGTCGCCGATCAGGTCCTCGCGCCCCGCGCGCACGAGGGCTTCGCGCACCGTCGACCAGTTCTCGGGCGCGAAGAACTGCAAGAGCGCCCGCTGCACCAGCCGATCCGTGAGCCGCCGTGCGCTCTCGACGGGCTCGAGCGTGAACGGGTCGAGTCCCGTCCAGTACATGCAGGTCGCGATGTCCATCGGCGCAGGGATGAAGTCCTGGACCTGGCGCGGGCGATAGCCGTGGCGCTTCAGGTAGACGGCGAGCTCGATCATGTCCTCGACCCCCGAGCCCGGATGGCTCGAGATGAAGTACGGGACGAGATACTGCTCCTTGCCCGCGCGCTTCGAGGCGGCCGCGAAGCGATCGGCGAAGATCTCGAAGCTCCCCTGCGTCGGCTTCTTCATGAGCGCGAGGACCTTCTCGCTGACGTGCTCGGGGGCGACCTTCAGATGGCCGCCGACGTGGTGGCGCGCGAGCTCGTCGAGGTACTCGGGCTCGTCGGCGGCGAGATCCATGCGAATGCCGGAGGCGATGTGGACCCGGGCGACACCGGGGACGGCGCGCGCCTTGCGCATCAGGGCGATCGTGGGCGCGTGGTCGGTGCCGAGGAGCTTGCAGATCTTGGGATGGACGCAGGAGAGTCGCCGACAGGTCTTCTCGACCTCGGGGCGCGTGCAGGCCATCCGGTACATGTTCGCCGTCGGTCCACCGAGGTCCGAGACCGTGCCCTTGAAATCCGGGCTCTTCGCGAGCTGCACGACCTCGCGCAGGATCGACGCTTCGCTCCGGCTCTGGATCTCGCGGCCCTGGTGCATCGTGATCGAGCAGAACGTGCAGCCCCCGAAGCAGCCGCGCATGATCTGGACCGAGTGCTTGATCGTCTCCCAGGCGGGCGGCGGCTCTTGATAGTCGGGATGGGGCCTGCGCGTGTAGGGGAGCTCGTGGAGATCGTCGAGGGTCTTCTCGTCGAGGGCGAAGGCGGGCGGGTTCACGACGAGCAGGCGATCGCCGTGGCGCTGCACGAGGCGGCGGGCGTTGCGCGGGTTCGTCTCGTGGTGGAGCTTGCGGGTCATGTCGGCGAAGGCGCGCGCATCCCCCGTGACCTGCTCGTAGTCGGGGAGCTCGATCGTCGCGTCCCCCGACTTGCCGCCGGAGGTTCCGCCCGACGCGCCGCCGAAATGCGCGTCCGGAAGCAATTCGTTCTTTCCGAGCAGGTAGGCGACACCCCGCAGATCGCGCAGCGCCGAGACGGGCTCGCCCGCCGCGAGGCGCCGCGCGATCTCGAGCAGCGTCGTCTCGCCCATCCCGTAGCCGAGTAGATCCGCTTTCGATGTCACGAGGATCGACGGCCAGACCCGATCGCTCCAGTAGTCGTAGTGCGCGATCCGCCGCAGCGAGGCCTCGACCCCGCCGACGATCACCGGGACACCCTTGAACGCCTCGCGACAGCGCTGGGCGTAGACCGCCGTCGGGCGATCGGGGCGACGATCGATCGCTCCCCCCGGCGAATAAGCGTCGGCGTTGCGGCGCTTCCGATTCGCGGTGTAGTGGTTGATCATCGAGTCCATGTTGCCGGCGCTGACGGCATAGAAGAGCTTCGGTCGGCCCAGCGCTCGCCAGGCGTCGGCGCTCTTCCAATCGGGCTGGGACAGGATCGCGACCCGGAAGCCGTGGGCCTCGAGCCAGCGGCCGAGGATCGACATCGCGAAGGAAGGGTGGTCGACGTAGGCATCGCCGGTGACGAAGACGATGTCCGGCTGGTCGATCCCACGGGCGGCGAGGTCGCCCGCGGTCATCGGAAGAAAGGCCTCGCGGGCGAGCCGGGGGTGGGACATCAGCGCAAATTAGCAGCCGCAGGCTGGGTTACCCTGCCCGGCCCACCGACCTCTCACCGACCTCTCACCGACCTCTCACCGACGGAGGGCCTCGCCTTGGCGTCTCCGCAGCCGTGTCCGCACCGCCCGCCCTGCCCCGGCTGCCCCCGCTTCGGCGAGCCGTCGATCGCTCCCGCGGCCTGGGAATGGCTATGCCGGCTGGCCGCCGAAGCCGGTCTCCCCCGACCGGAGGTCCACGAGGCCCCAGCCCTCGGCCACCGCCACCGAGCCCGCCTCGCCGTCCGCGGAAACGCCGCCGACCCCCGGATCGGCCTCTTCAAGGCTGGCAGCCACCGCATCGTCGCGACACCCCACTGTGCCATCCACCATCCCCTCATCAACGAATCCGCCCAGGCGCTTCGCGAGGCGATCCGCGAGACGGGGACTGCGCCCTACGACGACGACAGCCACCGCGGCGTCCTGCGTTATGTCCAGCTCGTGGTCGAGAGGTCCTCGGCCCGCGTCCAGGTCGTGCTGGTCGGCTGCGGCGAGGCGCCGGAGATCCTCGGCGAGCTCCCGCAGGCCCTCGCCCGGCGCCTGGGCAAGCGCTTGCAGGGACTCTTTTTCAACGCCCAGCCCGCCCGCACGAACGCGATCCTCGGCGAGCACACCCAGGCCCTCGCCGGCGAGATCGCGGTCCGGGAGCGGATCGCGGGGGTCGAGGTGTTCTTTCCGCCGGCGGCCTTCGGCCAGAATCATCTGCCGCTCTTCGAGCGCGCCGTGTCGCGCATCGGCGAGCTCGTGCCCGAGCGCGCGCGGGTCTTGGAGCTCTACTGCGGGGTCGGCGCGATCGGGCTCTCGCTGCTCGCCCGCGGCGCCGAGCTCCGCTTCAACGAGCGGGCGCGCGCGGGTCTCGAGGGCCTGGCGCTCGGTCTCGCGGCGCGACCGGCGGGGGAGCGCGCACGCGCCCGGGTCTTCGAGGGCTCGGCCGGCGACCACACGGCCCTGCTCGAAGACGCCGACATCGTCCTCGTCGACCCTCCGCGCAAGGGCCTCGACCGCGCCCTGCTCGAGGCCCTGGCCGCAGCCCCACCCCCGCGTCTCGTCTACCTCGCCTGCGGTCGGGACAGCCTCGAGCGCGACCTCGGGCGCCTGCTCGCGTCGGGTCGCACGGTCCTGCGTGGCGTCGAAGCCTTCGATTTCTTTCCCTTCACGGAGCACGTCGAGACCCTTGTCTGGCTCGACCGGGCTGGGGAACAATCCGGTGAGGATTCGAATCCTCCTCCCGCCGAGGGGCGCTGACCATGAGCCTCGATGAACGACAGCCCGATCTCGAATTCGGAAAGCCCCGCCCGGGCGCGCGAGA
>JANMTD010000065.1:0-5050 GCA_031390075.1 Deltaproteobacteria bacterium
CCGGAGAGCGGCGGCTTGATGCCCTTGGGCCGACCGGTCGTTCCCGACGAGTAGAACATGATGGCGCCTTCGGTCTCGTCTGCGAACGAATCCGGGGCGTGGCGCGCGATCGCGTCCTCGTAGCTCGCGAAGCCGGGGGCCGTGCCGTCGATCATGAGCCGGAGCTTCACGCGCCCGAGCTGGTTCGCGAGTCCGCTGGCGATCTCGGCGAGGGCCTTCGACGTCACGAGGGCCGTCGCCTCGCAATCCTCGACGATGTAGCCGACCTCTTCGGGCTTCAGGTGCCAGTTGATGGGCGTCGTGTAGAGGCCGGCGCGTTGCGCGCCCCAGACGACCTCGAAATAACGCGGATGGTTCTCGAGCAGGACCGCGATGTGGTCGCCGGGGCGGAGCCCCGCCTCGCGCAGCACCCGCGCGACCTGCTTCGAGCGGCGGTCGAGCTCGCGATACGTGATGACCGCGCCGCTCTCGCCCATGATGACGGCGGGCTGGTCGCCGCGCTCTTCGACGTAGGCGCCGGGTTCGTTGCGGGCCATGCTGGTCTCCTCTCGTGTCGACGCCGCCGCGCCGAGCCTCAGCGCCCGCGGAGGCCTCCGAGCGCATGCATGACGCGCTCGCTCATCCGCGTGCCCCGCGGTCGCACGCCCCGCACCTTCGGCGTCTCCGGAACGCGGATCACCGGCCACCCGCGCCGGGTCGCCGCCGCCCGCATCCGCCGCGCCGGGTTCACCGGCCGCGGATGCCCCACGAGATACATCAGCGCCACGTCCTCGCTCCCGTCCGCGTAGAAATAGCTCTCCGCGAGGGCGATGCCGTTCGCCGCGGCGAAGGCCTGCGCCGCTCGCGCCTTGCCCGCGGCCCAGATCACGGGTCCCTCGATCTGGCCCGTGAGGCGACCGTCGAGATCGACGACGAGGCGATTGCAGAGCACGTCCTCGATGCCGAGCGCGTCGGCGACGGGCGCGACCTGGAAGCTCGTCGCCGAGGACGCGAGCACGACGCGATGGCCGCGGATCTGGTGGGCGGCCACGAGCTCGACGATCGGGACCTGCAGCCGCGCGCGGATCTCGCGCTCGAAGAGGACATCGCCCAGCGCCGTCAGGTCCGCCGCAAAGCGACCCGCGAGCGCGCCCAGCGAGAGCTCGAGGAACTCGTCGAATCCGATCCGGCCGAGCAGTCCGTCGAGGCCGAGGCGCAGGGTCTCGGCGACGACGTTCGCGTCGAGCTCGCCCTGGCGGAGCCGATGCTGGAGGAAGGCGGCGGCGGTGAAGCCCGCAACGAGGGTTCCGTCGAGATCGAAGAAGGCGGCGACGTCGGGGCCGGGCTTGCCGTGCTCGACCTCGGCCAGCGCGTGGGCGTGGGGCAGCTCGGTCACTCCGACTCCGGCTCGACCGCGAGGAGCTCGATCTCCGCGAAGGCGTCGCGCAGGCAGCGCTCGAGAAGGACTGCGTCGCGGACCGCCGCCGGGTCGTAGTTGACCGTCAGCGAGGCCAGCTCGACGTGGCTGATGAAGGTCACCATCATCGCCGCGCCCGGGAGCGGACCGACGCCGAGCATCCGTTCGACCCGGGCGCCGGCGAGATAGATGTCGCTCTTGTGGCCCGGGACGTTGCTCGCCTGCACGTCGGGGGCTCGCATCGCCGCGAAGAATCGCGCCGAGATGCTCGCAGGCAGGGCCGCGAGCCAGGGGGCCGTCCACTCGGCGTAATCGATGCCCCGCTCCGCCCGGATCGCGCGCATCTGCTCGGCGATCGACTTCATGCGCGCAGCGGGATCGCGCTCGGAGAGCGGCGCGGCGAGCACGGCGGCGACGAAATGGTTGCCGCCGGTCGTGTCGCCGGGTCGGCGGGTGCTGATCGGGAGGCCCAGCGGCAGGGCCTCGACGGGCATGAACTGCGCTTCGTGGTAGCGGGCGAGGGCGCCGCAGAGGCCCGCGAGGTAAAGGTCGTTGAGCGATCCGCCCGCGCCCTTGGCGGCGGCCTTGAGGCGCGGCAACGAGAGCTCGAGCCAGAGGATCCGGCGCTTCCGACTGCGACCGGCGAGCAGGGGCGACGCCGGGGCGCCCGAGTCGAGGATCCGCAGCGCTGAGCTCGCGTGGTCGACCACGTCTTCGAAGACGGCGCGCGGCTCGTTTCGCAGGCGCTCGCCCAGGCCCGCGAGCTCGTTCGCCCAGCGCGCCGCGAAGTCGAGGGCGTGGCCTGCGAGGCGGCCGAGCTCCTCCGTCGCGAGATCGTCGGGCGTCGCGTCCTCGCAGAGCGGCAGCGGCGGCATCGGGCGCGCCGGTGCCTCGCGCTCGAGGTCGAAGAGATGGGCATTGATCTGGATGCCGCCGACCCCGTCCGCCAGCGCGTGGCTCACCTTGAAGACGAGGGCCGCGCGATCGCCCTCGAGTCCCTCGAAGAAGGTCGCCGCCCAGAGCGGCCGTGAGGGATCGAGGGGCGTCATCAGCTCGGGCTCGAGCCAGCGCACGATATCGGCGAGGGTCGCGCCGGGGGCGAGCTTGGTCCGCCGCAGGTGATAGGCGAGATCGAAATCGGGGTCGGTCGTCCAGCAGGCGGGGCCGAAGCCGGCGGTCGGCTCGACGACCCGCTGGCGCAGGCGCAGGTACTCGCGGCTCGCGCGCTCGAAGGTCTGCAGGAGGCGCTCCCAATCCGGTGTCGCGTCGAGCAGGTAGACCGCCGCCATCGTCGGGCGCTTCACGGGATCGCGTTCACTTCGGAACATCAATTCGTCGAGCGGCGACATCGGCTCGTGGCTGTGGGGGGCGTTCGGCATCTTGCTGCTAGGCCTTCATCGAGGGGAACGCGTCGATCTTCTGGCGGGACTCGGCGCCGGTCGGCAGCCGCGTCTGGGCGATGGGGTCGTCGTCAAGGGCACCTCCCGGGCGGTCCCAGCATAATACCCGCGCCCCGCGGCCGAAACCGACGCGAGACCTTCGGCCCGCTCGGGTCGGGCGAGACGGTGCGAAATCGGGCGTCGGAGACGCGAGTCCGGCGCCTTGCGGCCCGCGCCGCCGCTCCATAGGATCCGCCGACGCCGGGGGCACACCCCGACCTCGGGTGCCCCGGCCGAGACCCGGCACGAAGTCGAACACGCCGGCCGACGGACGCCCCTCTCGCGACCCACGCCTGCCTTCGGTGCCCGGACCGATCCGGTCCGCGCGCCGAGCACGCGATGCGCCAAGGAGTGCCCATTGTCCGTCGGAAGGTCAGAGGGAACGGCCGGGATCGTCGAAGCGCCCACCTTCTGGGCGCTCCTCTGCCGGCGTGCCGAGCGGACCCCCGACCGGCTGATGTACGCCGACGCCAGCGACCGCCGGATCAGCTTCGCCGGCTTCCGCGACCGATGCGAGCGCGTCGCGGCGGGGCTCTTTGCGCTGGGTGTGCGGGCGGGGACACGGGTCAGCTGGCAGCTTCCGACCCGCATCGACACGGTGCTGCTCTCGGTCGCGCTCTCGCGCCTCGGCGCCGTCCAGAATCCGATCATCGCCCTCTACCGCGAGCGCGAGGTCGGCTCGCTGCTCACGCAGACCCGCGCCGAGTTCTACGCCGTCCTCTCCGATTGGCGGAATTTCTCGTACCGCCAGATGGCGGAGAAGCTCCAGTCCGAGCTCTCGCCCCGCTTCGAGATCCTGCGCATCGACGAGGGCCTGCCGGACGGCGACCCGACGACCCTTCCGCCCGCGCCGGGCGAGGACGGTGTCGTGCGCTGGTACTACTCGACCTCGGGCACGACCTCGGCACCGAAGGTCGTCCTGCATACGGACCAGTCGCTGATCGCCGGCGGCACGGGTCTCGCCGAGGCGATCCGACCCGAGGAAGGCGATATCGGCTCGATCGTGTTTCCGTATGCGCACATCGGCGGGCCCGACTATCTCGTGATGCAGCTCCGCTACGGCATGCCCGTCGTGCTGCTCGACGCCTTCACGATCCCCGACTCCCTCGAGACCTTCCGCCGCGTCGGCGTCACGATCACCGGCGGCAGCACCGCCCACTATCAGATGCTGCTCGCCGAGCAGCGCAAGCATCCGGGCCAGAAGATCGTCCCGTCGCTCCGCCGCCTCTCCGGCGGCGGCGCGCCGATGCCGCCCGAGGTCTACTGGCAGGTCCGCGAGACGCTCGGGACCCAGGTTCTCCACGGCTACGGCATGACCGAATGCCCGATGATCACGAGCGGCCGTTTCGACGACACCGACGAGCAGCTCGCGAATACCGAGGGCCCGCCGATCCTCGGCTGCGAGATCGCGATCGAAGACGGCGACGGGAAGCGACTGCCCCCGGACGTGGACGGCGAGGTGATGGTGCGCGGGCCGATGGTGGCGAAGGGCTACCTCGATGCGAAGCTCTCCGCCGCGGCGTTTCGCGAGGATGGCTTCTTCAAGACGGGCGACCGCGGGCATCTGCGCCCCGACGGACATCTCAAGCTGACCGGCCGCAGCAAGGACATGATCATCCGCAAGGGTGAGAACATCAGCCCCGGCGAGATCGAGGACGTCTTGATGACGCATCCGCGGGTCGCGGCGGTCGCGGTCGTCGGGCTGCCGGACCCGGCGCGGGGCGAGCGCGTCTGTGCCGTGGTCGAGATGCGGCCGGGCCTTTTGCCGCTCTCGTTCGAGGAGCTGCAGTCGCTCTGCAAGACCGCGGGCCTGATGACGCAGAAGATTCCGGAGCAGCTCGAGGTCGTCGAGGCGCTGCCCCGCAACCCGACGCTGAAGATCCTGAAGCACGAGCTCGTCGCCCGCTTCAAGAACACCGCAGCGAGGAGCTCGTGACGATGCGCTTCATGTTCCAGTACCCGGAGACCCACGGCGCGGACATGGATCTGCTCCAGGCGGGCGGCATCGGCGAGCTCGCGGTCGCCGCCGAGCGGGCGGGCTTCGAGGGCTTCGCGTTGACCGAGCATCCGGCGCCCAACGCAAAATGGAATTATTGGTGCGCGATATGGGTCTCAGACTGAGACCGGACAATCTATCACCAATCTGGAGTATCTCGAAGCCAAAGCTAAAGGTATTCCAATATTCGTTTTTGTGCTCAAGCAGGTGTTGCACTTG
>JANMTD010000068.1:0-7426 GCA_031390075.1 Deltaproteobacteria bacterium
CGCGCGGCTGCTCGAGCGGGGGTGTGAACAGGTCGGCATCCGAGCCTGCGTCCTCGCGCTCGACGACTACTACCTGCCGCGAACGGAGCGCCTGGCCCTCGCTCGCCGTGTCCACCCGCTCTTCGAGACGCGCGGACCGCCGGGCACCCACGACGTCGCACTCTGCCGCGAGCAGATCGTGAGCCTCGCCGGGAAGGGAGAACTCGAGATTCCGGTCTTCGACAAGGGCCGCGACGATCGGGTCGGATCCCGGCATGTCTCGGGGCCCTTCGATCTCGTCGTGCTCGAGGGCTGGTGTGTCGGTGCGGGGCGGATCGACGAGGCGGCCCTCGCGGAGCCCGTCAATGCCCTCGAACGGGATGTGGACCCGGACGTAGCCTGGCGTCGATATGCGAACGAAGCGCTCGCCGCGGGCTATGCCGCACTCTGGGCCGAGCTCGATCAGCTCGTGTTTTTGCGTGCGCCGGATCTCGCGGCCAGTCGGCGCTGGAGGCTTGCGCAGGAGATGGAGCGGCCGCTTGCCCAGCGCATGAGCGCCGCGGCGATCGACCGGTTCGTCCAGCACTACGAGCGGACGACGCTCGAGATGATGCGGAGCCTGCCCGCCCGGGCGGACTGGACGATCGAGCTCGGCGCCGATCACGCGCTGACGGCGATCCACCGTCGGGCCTCGAGCGGATAGGTGACTTCATCTTTCCCGCCCGATACGATCGCGCGGCGGCCGGGACCGGATGGACCTGGTCGTGACCCTCGGCGCCGTGCATGAGCGACGGATGACAGGAGCGGAGAATGAGCAAGTCCCAAGCCCACTGGTTCTCGACCAATCCCGACAAGGCCTGGGGCGAGAAGTTCTTCTTGACCTTCGTCCCGGTCTTCTTCATCTACAACGCGGTCGTCCAATCGATGGGCTGGCTCGACGTCGGGAACTTCTGGCATATCACCCAGAACATCCTGATGTGGGTTCCTTACTGCGTGATCCTTCCGGCCTGGCTCCGTCGCCATTCCGGCGTCCGTTGGCACGAGAGCTACTGGTTCAAGTTCAACGTCTTCATGTTCATCTGGGTCTTCTACGCGACCTATTTCCACAGCGAATACTTCTTCGACGTGCTCGGCATGCGTTACCGCTTCGACCACGTCACGCTCTATCTCGATTCCGCGCTGGTCGGCCCCGACGAATCGACCGCGCTGGCCCAGTTCAAGAAGGTCCCGCCCGGGATGTATCTGAACGCGATTGCCTTCTTCATCGTCTACCACACGATGGCGATCATCTGCATGCGCCGCGTCCGCACGATGACGACCGACTGGTCACTGGCCTCGCGCCGCGCCGCCTGGGTCGTGATCGTCGGCGTGACGGCCCTCTTTTTCGCCTGGGCGGAGACGCGCCTCTACATCACCGGAGCCGCCTCGGCGAACGTCTGGTACGAGGACCTCTCGTCGATGCTGAAATACGGCTCGATCTGTTATGCACTCTACTTCGTCGCCAGCTTCCCGATCCTCTATCGCCTCGACGAGGAAATGAGCGAACCGCGCTGGAGCCTGTCCCGCTGCGCGATCGAGGCGAGCGCCGTCGGCGCCATCAGCCTCCTGCTGATCGATCTCTGGACCGCCTGGTTCGGCCCGATCGTCTGAGATGCGGATCCTCGTCACCGGTGCCTCGGGCCTGATCGGTTGCCACGCAACGGTGGCGCTGCTCGCCGCCGGTCACGCGGTCGGCGCCCTGGCGAGGAGCCCCGGGAAGCTCGACGCAGCGTTGAAGCCGCTCGGCCACTCGTCGCAGGATATCGAGATCGTGCCCGGTGATCTCGAGAACGCCGCATCGATCCGGCGCGCGTTGCAGGGCCGCCAGGGCCTGCTCCACTGCGCCGGCCGCTTCTCGCCGTCCCTCGCCGATTCGGCGCTCCTGCAGCGCACGAATGTCGACGGGACACGCGCGGTCCTCGAAGGTGCCGCCCGCGCGGGCCTCGATCGCATCGTGCATGTCTCGAGCATGCTGGCGCTCTTTCCGCCGCGCGGTCCGGTCATGACGGCGGAGGACCCGGTCGCGAAGCCGCGCTCGATGTACGCCGTGACGAAGGCTCGAGCGGAAGAGATCGCGCGCGAAATCCAGACACGGGCACCGGTCACGATCGTCTACCCCGCTGCGGTCCAGGGGCCGCAGGATCCGACCTTCTCGATCGGTCCCCAGAACGTGGCGACCGCCCTTCGCGAGCGGAGGGCGCTGGTGACCGAGGGCGGGCTTCCGTACACGGACGTCCGGGATCTCGCAGCGCTGATCGCCGCGATCTTTGGTGGAGGTGTGCCCGAGAATCGGATCATGGCGCCGTCTTTCTTTCTCAGCCACGCGGACTATCGCGAGCTCCTCGAGAAGCTCACGGGTCATGAGATCCGGGCGCAGAAGATGCCGGCCTTCGTCATGCGGCTCCTCGGTCGCGCAGGCGATCTCGTACAGCGCTTGGGTCGGGACGCGGCGCTGACCTACGAGGCGGCCGAGGTGTTGACGCGCAGCGTACCGATCGACGATGGCGCAGCCTGTCGGGCGCTCGGGCGGCAAGGGGTTTCGGCGGAGATCTCGTATCGCGACTTGATCCGCTGGATGGTCGAAGCCGGGCACCTCTCCCGCGGCGATGCCGGCCGACTTTGAGCGGAACGCTTGAAGGTTCCCACGTGACGTCTCGACAATGCGCTTTCGATGTTCAAGTATTGCGCGGCGAATTCCATGATTCCCGCCAAATCACGAGAGGACTCGTAGTACCCATGCGACATATCGCGTTTCTCGCTGCCCTGGGTCTGACCCTCGCTGCCGCGCTACCCGCGGCCGTGTCCTCGAAAGACCTCGACCGGACGGTGCTTCCGATCGCGGAGCCGAAGGTCAAGCCGATCACGACGATCGATGCGCGCGACGCCACGGTGCCACCCCGATTCGAGGTCAAGTCGCCTGCGAAGGCGCCGAACGTCGTGATCGTGCTGATCGACGATTTCGGTTTCGGTCACAGCTCCGCCTTCGGCGGGCCGGTGCGCACGCCGACTCTCGAGCGTCTCGCCAGCGAGGGCCTCAAATACAATCGCTTCCACACGACCGCGCTCTGCAGCCCCACCCGCGTCGCGCTGCTCACGGGACACAACCATCACCCGAACAATGCCGGCGCCATCATGGAGCTGGCCACGGCCTTTCCCGGCAACACCGGCGTGCGCCCGAAGGAGATCACGACCCTGGCCGAGATTCTCCGCCAGAACGGTTACAGCACGGCAGCCTTCGGCAAATATCACGAGACGCCGCCTTGGGAGGTCTCCATTTCGGGACCCTTCGACCGGTGGCCGACGGATTCGGGATTCGAGAAGTTCTACGGCTTCATCGGCGGAGAAGCGAATCAGTGGGCGCCGGCGATCTACGACGGCTCGGTGCGCATCGAGCACACGCCGAAGCCCGGCTACCACTTCACGACGGACATGACGGATCAGGCGATTCGATGGGTGAGCGCGCAACAGTCGCTCACGCCGGACAAGCCCTTCTATCTCTACTATGCGCCCGGAGCGACGCACGCCCCGCATCACGTCCCCAAGGAGTGGATCGCGAAGAACAAGGGCCGGTTCGCAGAGGGCTGGGACAAGCTGCGCGAGGAGACTTTTGCGCGGCAGAAGCAGCTCGGGGTCGTGCCCGCCGACGCGAAGCTGACGCCGCGGCCGGCGGAGATTCCCGCCTGGGACGGCATGAGCGTAGACCAGAAGCGCCTCTTCGAACGCCAGATGGAGACCTTCGCCGGATTCGGGGAGCAGACCGACCAGGAGGTGGGACGGCTGGTCGCCCAGCTCGAGGCGATCGGTGAGCTCGACAACACGCTCTTCTTCTTCATCGCGGGCGACAACGGCGCGAGCGCCGAGGGCGGTCCCGAGGGCACCTACAACGAGATGATGGCGCTGAACGGCATCGTCGGGAAAGCCGATCAGATGCTCGAGCATGTCGAGGATTGGGGCGGCCCCGAGACCTACCCCCATTTCGCGATCGGCTGGGCCTGGGCGGGCAACACGCCCTTTCAGTGGACCAAACAGGTGGCGAGCCATTTCGGCGGTACGCGCAACGGCATGGTCATGCGCTGGCCCAAGGGCTTTGCGGCGCGCGGTGAGCTCCGAAGCCAGTTCCATCACGTCATCGACGTCGCGCCGACGGTGCTCGAGGCGGCGGGGATTCCGCAGCCGAAGGTCGTGAACGGCGTCAAGCAGAGACCGATGGACGGCGTTTCGATGCTCTACTCGGCGCGCGATGCGAAAGCCTCCGATCGCCGTACGACGCAGTACTTCGAGATGTTCGGCAACCGCGGGATCTACCACGACGGCTGGGTGGCCAGCACGCGCCATTCGATTCCGTGGATCATGGGGGCGGAGCTGCCGGCGCTCTCGGACGATGTCTGGGAGCTGTACAACGTCGACGAGGATTTCAGCGAGGCGAACGACCTGGCGAAGGCGAATCCGTCGAAGCTCGCGGAGCTGCAGAAGATCTTCCTGAAGGAAGCCGTCCGCAATCACGTGCTTCCCATCGATGATCGGCGCGCCGAGCGCTTCAACCCGGCCATCGCCGGCCGACCCGACCTGATGAGCGGCCGCAAGGAGCTGACCGTCTACCCGGGCATGGTCGGCATGATGGAGAACGCCTTCCTCAACGTGAAGGGCGTGCATCATACCGTGACGGCCGAGGTGGAAATCGACGACGCCAAGACGAGCGGCGTGATCATCGCCCAGGCCGGCTACTTCGGGGGTTGGACGCTCTATCTGAAGCAGGGCCGACCGCACCACGAGTACAACTGGTTCGCGATCGAGCGAACCAACATCCAGGGCGCCGACGCGCTTACCCCCGGAAAGCACACGATTCGATACGAGTTCATTCCCGACGCCGCTGCGCCCGGATCCGGTGGCCGATCCATCCTCAGCGTGGACGGGAAGCAGGTCGCCGACGGCCATATCCCGAAGACCCAGCCGTTCATGTTCTCCGCCGACGAAGGCGCCGACGTGGGCCAGGACAACGAGACCGACGTCTCGCCCGACTACGCCCAGGGTGACAACCAATTCACTGGACGGATCATCGAGGTCAAGCTCGAGCAGAAATAATGAAGGAGAGAACATGAAAGCAGCGATCTTCGAAAAGGCCGGACAGCCCCTCGTCATCGACGACGTCGACATCGTGAATCCGCGCGCGGGCGAGGTGATGGTGCGCACCGTCTGCAGCGGCGTCTGCCATTCGGATCTGCATTTCGTCGACGGGCTCTGGCCCCTGCCGATGGATACGATCCTCGGCCACGAGGCCGCCGGGGTCGTCGAGAAGATCGGTGAGGGCGTCTCCTATGTGAAGCCGGGCGACAAGGTCATCATGTCGTTCAAGCCGTTCTGCGGAAAGTGTTATTACTGCATGCGCGGGCAGGGGCATCTCTGCAACGACGCGGTGATCGGTGCGTCGGCGGCGGGGCGGATCACGCGGCGCGGCAAGCCCGTCCTGCAGATGGCGAACGTCGGCTCCTTCGCGGAATTCATGGTGACCCAAGAGTCCGGGGTCGTGAAGGTGCCCGACGAGATGCCGATGGCCGAGGCGGCGCTCGTCGGCTGCGGCGTCATGACGGGCGTCGGCGCGGCGCTCTACACCGCGAAGGTCCCGGGCGGTGCCGTCACCGCCGTGATCGGCTGCGGCGGCATCGGGCTCAACGTGATCCAGGGCTGCCGGCTCGCCGGCGCGTCCCGCATCATCGCGATCGACGTCGTCCCCGGAAAGCTCGAGATGGCCCGCCTCTTCGGTGCGACCGATACGATCAACGCCAAGGAGGGCGACGCCGTCGCGCGGGTCCTCGAGCTGACGGGCGGCCTCGGCGCCGAGTACGCCTTCGAGGCGATCGGGAACACGAACGCCGCCCGCCAGGCCTTCGACATGATCCGCAGCGGCGGCACCGCCGTGATCGTCGGCATGATGCCGCTCGGATCGGAGATCAGCGTGCCGGGACCAGCCTTCCTCGCCGAGAAGAAGATGATCGGCTGCATGTACGGGAGCACGAACTTCCGCGAGCACATGCCGAAGCTCGTCGATCTCTTCCTCGCTGGACGTCTCGATCTCTCGAACCTGGTGTCGCAGCGAATGGGGCTCGAGGACGTGAATCGCGCCTTCGCGCTGATGAAGTCGGGGACGGTGGCGAGGTCGGTGCTGGATTTCGCGGGGGCTTGAGGGCGCTGAGCGCGGGCACGCGTATTTCTCAGCGTTTCTCGCCTTGCTGACTCCTTCAGTGACGAGTGACTCGAATGTGTCGTCCGCTTTCTCCAATCGACCTCAGGTTTTCATCGAACCTTTGGCGAAGTCGGCGCGGCGGTTAGACGGACAGCCATTTGGGGGCTAGTTTGGGTGACATGTCAACACAGGTATCGACGAAAGAACGGATCCTCGAAGCTGTACGAAGCCTGCCGGCCGACGCCACAGCCGATGACGCGATCGAGCGGATCGTCTTCATCGCCAAGGTGGAGGAGGGGCTTGCTCAGCTGGATGCGGGTGAGGGAATCCAGCACGAAGAAGTGAAGCGGCGCTTCCGAGTGTGAGCCGCCTCATCTGGTCGCCCCGTGCGCAGGAGGATCTCGAAGCGATTCGAGATCACATTGCCCGGGATTCGATTGCTTATGCCGATCTCGTCCTGATGCGTCTACTCATGGCCCCAGAACGCCTGGTGCAGTTTCCCGAGTCGGGACGAATGGTTCCGGAGTTCGGTTTGCCCAATCTCCGCGAGATCATCCTGAGTCCGTTTAGAATCGTGTATCGGCTTCGCGGCGACGTCGTCGAGGTCGTGACGGTCTTTCACGCCGCGCGGGTCCTGCCGAATCTTCACTCCTGACCCTCCGACTCCCCCTCCCACTTCGGTCGGATGTCCCGGATCAGCTGCTCCATCAGGCCGGCGGCCTGATCGAGGTCCCCCGCGGTCCAGCCCTCGAGCTGGCTGCCGAGGACTTCGTCCTGGACCTCGCGCAGGCGCAGGGCGATGCGCCGGCCCCGGGGCAGCATGTGCACGGTCATCGCGCGGCGATCGGTCGGGTCGGGACGGCGTTCGACGATGCCCTGTCGCTCGAGGGTGTTGACCTGCCGCGTCAGGATGCCCGGATCGGTCTCCGTTCGGCGCGCGAGCTCGGAGAGGCGCAGCGGGCCGTTCTCGATCAGGTAGTAGATGAGCCGCTGTGCCGCGCCCGTCACCTCGACGCCGGCGCGCTCGCAGCGCAGCCGATCGGCGCGTCCGCTCCGTGTCATGCGCCCGAGCTCGACCATCGCGGCCTCGATCCGGAGGAGATTCTTCTGCCTGGACATGGGCTGTCGGACGTCCCTCGTTCGGGTGGTTTCCAGAAGATTGACGTGGTCAACTAAATCGGTCAAGCTCGATTCCGAAGGAGTCCCCCGATGTCGAACCCGACGACC
>JANMTD010000074.1:0-5713 GCA_031390075.1 Deltaproteobacteria bacterium
ACCGAGGTGCTGAAGCACGTGGCCCGGCTCTGGGGCTTCGACGTTCACATGGAGAGCGTCGACAGCGAGGGCAACGTCACCAAGCGCTGGACGGCGCCCGGGCCGGTGCACTGAGTTCTGTGCCGCTCAGCCCGCGCTGAGCACCCACACCCCCGCCGGCGGCAGGTTGCGCCAGACCACTTCGCGCAGCGACCAGCTGAGGCTCGAGCCGCGCGGCAGTTCGAAGGGCGCGCGCGGCTGGTAGGTGTACTGCACCAGCCGGCGCGCCGGGTGCGACTCGATGAAGCCGAGCAACGCCGCCAGCGTCGTCGCGCGTAGCGGCTCGGGCAGGCTGCGAAACGGCAGCGAGGACACCAGCACCGTCTCGGCCGGGGCCTGATCGTGCTGTTCGGCCAGCACCTCGTGGGCCGGTGCGCACGCCACATCCACATCCGGAAAGCGCCGCTGCAGGCCGGCGGCCAGGTGCGCCGTCGCGAGTCTCGAAGCGGACGCGGGACGGCTTCTGGTCCGCGGGATTCACGAGCATCACGTTGGACGCATCGATGAATCCTTCTCGCGAGACGATGCCGCCCTCGCGCGCGGCCGCTCGGCCGGCCTTCAGATGGCGCGTCTGCACGCGCACACCCTCGACTCGGACGCGTCCCCGCTCGACGTCGACGGCAAGTACCTTGCCCTGCACGGATTTCGCCGAGCCGGCGCCACTCACGACCTGGACCAGGTCGCCCTTGCGAATCTTCTGCATTGGATCCTGCCTCCGGCCAGGCCGGTGTTGGGAGGTCGTATGTATCCGCTAGACAAGGGCTTTCGTCAAGGACCCGAGCGGCATTTCGGCCCTGCTGCCGCAATCGGGCGCACACCCCGAACCGGCGTCAGCCGCGGCCCGGTCCGTGTAGGGTAAGCTCGCGCCGCCCGTGGACCGGTTGGGGGAGATGATGCGCAAGCTCGTGATCTGGATCGGGGTCGGCATCGTCGTGTCGGGCCTCTTGCTGGCCCTGGCCTGCAGCCTGCTCCTGCCCGACGGAATGGTGGTCAAGGGCCCGGTCCTGAATTCGCTGACGGGGCGCAGCATCGAGGCCCCGAAGCCCGAGACGGTCGAGCGGCGCTTCGAGCTGGCCCCCGGATTCCGGGTCGAGCTCTTCGCCGAGGGAATCCAGAATGCGCGCTTCCTGCGCTTCAGCCCGGGCGGCAGCCTCGTCGTGAGCCAGCCCCGGCTGGGCCGGCTGCTGTTGCTGCAATCCGATCGGGATGGCGACGGGCGTTCGGACGGCCAGCAGGTCCTGCTCGACGACCTCGATCGACCCCACGGATTCGATTTCGGCGAGGGCCAGCTCTACGTCGGTGAAGGCGGTGCCATCGCACGGGTCGACTTCGAGGAGTCCGGGCCCGACACGCTCCGCGCGACCTCCGAGCCGACGCGGATCGTGACGGACATTCCCGAAGGCGAGAACCACTGGACCCGCACCCTCCGCCTCGGACCCGACGGCATGATCTACCTGACCGTCGGCTCGAGCTGCAACGCCTGCCTCGAGCAGGACCCCCGCCGCGCGGCGATGGTGCGTTATGCGCTCGACGGCACGGGCGAGGAGATCTACGCGGCGGGTCTGCGCAACTCGGTCGGCTTCGATTGGCGGCCCGGGACCCAGGAGCTCTACGCGACGGACAACGGCCGCGATCTGCTCGGCGACGACGTGCCGCCCTGCGAGCTCAATCGGATCGAGCGCAGCGCCTTCTACGGCTGGCCCTACGCCCACGGCATGAACCAGACGGATCCCGATTTCGGGGTCGGACAGCCCGCGCGCATCGCGGGCTCGATCCCGCCGGTCCACGCGTTCGGAGCCCACCAGGCTCCGCTCGGAATGACCTTCCTGCGCCACCCCGAGCAGCCCGCCGACTACCGGGGCGCGGCGCTCGTGGCGCTTCACGGATCGTGGAACCGCTCGCAGCTCTCGGGCTACAAGGTCGTGTCGCTCCACTGGGACGCCGACGGAACGATCCGCGAGCGGGATTTCTTCACCGGCTTCCAGGTCGGGGACGACGTGATCGGCCGCCCGGTCGACGTCGCCGAGGGACCTGATGGCGCGATCTACGTGAGCGACGACTACGCCGCCGCGATCTACCGCATCCGCCGCTCCGACGGGTCCCCCGCCGCGACGACCCTCGCGACCGCGCGCCCGACAGCACAAGCCGTGGCCGATCCCCTCGCCGGATACGACGACGAGAGCCGCAGAGCACTCCTGGCCCGGGGCGCCGAGCTCTACGCCCAGAAAGCCTGCGCCGGCTGCCACGTCGCGGGGCGGGCCGCGCAGGGGATCGTCGTGAAACCCCTCGCGAACCTCGCCGCTCGCTACACGCTGGAAAGCCTCGCGGGCTTCCTGTTGACCCCGCAACCGCCGATGCCCGTCGTCGACCTGCCCGAGGCGGATCGCATCGCCCTCGCCGCCCACCTGCTCGACCAGGAGACGCGCTCCCGCGAAGCGACGGCGCAGTGATGGGCCCGAACCAGCGCGCCCGATCCGTCAGCGATGGCGATGCGCGAGCACGCCGTCGCTTCGGCGGCGGGTGACGACGAGGCCGTCCTCCTCGAGGCAATCGAGGGCGCCGATCAAGAGCAGGATCTGGGCACGAATCTGGTCGAGGGGCTCGTCGGGCGGAAAGAGCGCCGTCCGAAGATCGAAGGCCGTCACCTCCTGGTCCATGGCCGCGAGATGGCGCAGGCTCCGATCGATGCGCTGCAGGCGAACGTCGTAGTAGAGGATCGTGTCGCGAATCGTGCGCTCCGCACGCCGCACGAGCCCCCCGTAACCCGGCAGCAGCCATTTGTCGTTGCGACCACGCAGGCGGCGCAGGCTCCGGCGCAATTCCACGAGTCCCTTGAAGCGTGGCCGGCGCCGGCAGGGATCCGCCGGATCGGGAAGCGCCGAGACGTAGAAGGTCTCGGCCCGCGGCACGACCTGCCCCATTACCTGATCTCCAGTAAAGAGAATGCCCGCCTTCTCGTCCTCGAGGATCAGATGCCCCGGCGTATGGCCCGGGCTGTGGAGGACCCGCACGGCGAAGTCCTTCCACTCGACGCGATCGCCCTCGCGCAGCGCGCGATCGACGCGGGTCGCCTGCCCCTCGGCGAGAATCTGCTCCAGGGCATTCGCGCGCTCGCCCTCGATCCGCTCGAGCACCTCCTCCGTCGCACCGGCCTCGCGAATCAGCTCGGACACATCCGCGAGGCGCGCCCGCACCACCGCGTCGAAATCCTCGACCATCGGAGCGTCTGCCTCGTGCACCCAGCACTCGAGTCGCGCGCCCCGCTCGCGCAGGGTCTCGACGAGACCGAAATGATCGCGGTGGCCGTGGGTCAAGACGACGCGTTCGATGTCGGCGACGCCGTAGCCGAGCCCGTCGAGGGCCGACTCGAGGGCGGCGAGGCTCGGCCGGGATTTGACGCCCGTATCGATCAGGGTGAGCGGATCGTCCTCGACAAAGTAGATCTGGGTCGACTCGAGCTCCCAGTCGAGGGGGAGCGAGATCTGGTGGATCTGCGGCCGTTCCGGCAGCGGGCTGCGGATGAGAACGCGCCCCGGCAATGGAGCGGTTCCGGCTCGGGTGCGAGTCCAGACCGGCGACATGGGGCGAGCATAGCCGCGCAGGGTCGCGAGCGCCGACGCGCGGGCGTGAATTTGCGGTGAAGTGGAGAGGGCGACGAACGGTGTCCGGGATGCCGCTCGCTTGCGCACGGACGGGGACACCGGCAGCATGCCGTCATGAGGACAGGCATCGCGCTCCGGACGAACGCCATCGTGTTAGGCGCCATTTCGATCTTCGCGAGCTCCGCCGCCGCCGAGTCCCTGATCAGCTTGCCGCTGCTCGGCGAGCGCCCGGGCCTGACGGCGACGACCTTCGACGTCGAGGGCCACGCAGTCGGGCATTCGAGCTTCGAGGTCGAGGACCTGGCGGAGGGCCTGCGCCGGCTGAAGATCGCGATGGCGGTCGACGACGGCGGACAGAATCTCTCCGAGGCGACCCTCGCGCCGGACCCGGCCGGAAAGGGGAGTGCCGGCGGACTCCGCCTGATCGAGGAGCGCTCGCAGGCGACGCGCGCCGACGGGTCGCGCCTCGATCTGTTGGTCATCGACCATGTGGCGGGCCGGGCGAGCTGCATTCCCGACCAGGGTGGAGCGGCGGCGGCGAAGCACGTCGACCTCCCGGACCCCGAGCGGGTCGTGAACGTGCCGATGCAGCTCCTCTTCCAGCCCCTCGTGCGGGGTGAGGTCGAAGACCTGCACTTCCAGATCGTGCTCTGCAGCGATGGTCCTCAGCTCCAGGACATGATCGCGGTCCGCGGACCCCGCCTCGAGCGCGAGGGCCGGGAGATCGTCGAGATCCGCTACGGGCCGGATCTCGGCAAGACCGTCGCCTTCTTCGCGAGCCGACTCCTGCCGAGCTTCTCCTTCTGGTTCGATGCGAAGGACGGCGCTTATCTCGGCCACCGCATGCCGCTCCACCGCAAGGGTCCCGAGGTCGTGCTCGTGCGCTCGGGGCTGACACCCAGGGATCTGGGCTTCGAGTAACAGCCGTGGGGAACTCCTCGCTCTCGACGACTGTCCACCGCCTCGCGACAATCGCCGCCGAAGGTGCGTTTCGTCACAGAACCCGCACCCGAAGACGACGAATATGCGCGAGGCTCAATTCAAGTGAATCGGCGTCGGTGGCCCGGCGCGCGGTGAAAGCCGTCTGAAGACAGAATTCAATGGGGGAAGAAATGCGAAAGATGATCTCAGTGTGGGCGCTGACGGGGCTCCTGATGGCGACCGTGATCGGGACCGGCTGCGCTTCGACGTCGGACATGACGCAGCTCAAGAACGACGTCGCCACCGCCCAGTCCGATGCGGCCGACGCGCGGCGCGTGGCCGAAGAAGCGCGCGATGCGGCCGCGGCGGCCCAGAGCGATGCCAGCGCGGCGCGAGCGGCCGCCGACGCCGCGGCGACGGAGGCGCGGACGGCGAGTGAAAAGGCCGACCGCATCTTTCAGCGCTCTCTGCATAAATAACGCGGCCTTCCAGAGCGAGACGCCGGGGCGCTCCGCCTTCCGGAAGGCAGCTTGCGCCTCGGATCTCGCGACTGGCCGGCTCCGTCCCAAGGCCGAATTCATCCTCGTGGAGAAACGTGCCCGGAGGCTGACCCTCTGGTACGGCGGATTTCCCGTGCGCGCGTTTCGCGTTTCGCTGGGCGAGAATCCGGTGGGCGACAAACAACGGCGGGGAGACGGGCGAACGCCGGAGGGACGCTACTGGATCGCGGGCCGCAATCGGACGAGCCGCTTCTACCGCTCACTTCACATCTCGTATCCGTCGTCGGCGGACGAGTACGAGGCGAGCCGTTCGGGGTCGATCGCCGGCGGCGACATCATGATCCATGGGCTACCTGCAGGCGCGGGCTGGATCGGGAAGCACCACGCGCGCTTCGACTGGACCCGAGGCTGCATTGCGGTCACGAACGAGGAAATCGATGAGATCTGGGAGCTCGTCGCCGACGGAACGCCGATCGAGATTCGGCCCTAGTCGCGCCGTGCGGAACGTCCAACCGACGCAACCGCCGAAAGCGAAGGGGCCGCGATCCCACCTCCGGGCCGCGGCACCGCTCGTCGTCGCGCTGGCCGGCATTCTCGTCTGGACGAGCGGCTGCAGTCTGCTCCCCAAGAGCCTGTTGCCCAGACAGAAGC
>JANMTD010000121.1:0-5512 GCA_031390075.1 Deltaproteobacteria bacterium
TTGAAGCCGACCGGCATCGAGAGGCCGGAGGCGAGCTCGCGGTGGACCTGGCTCTCGCTCGTGCGCGCGCCGATCGCACCCCACGAGATCAGGTCGGCGAAGAACTGGGGCGTGATCGGGTCGAGGAATTCGCTCCCGGTCGGGAGTCCCAGCGCCGTCACGCCGAGCAGGAAGCGGCGCGCGCTGTAGAGGCCCTCGCGGATCGCGAAGCTCCCGTCGAGATGGGGATCGTTGATCAGGCCCTTCCAGCCGACGGTCGTGCGCGGCTTCTCGAAGTAGACGCGCATCACGATGCAGAGGTCGGCTGCGAAATCGCGCTGGATCTTCGTGAGCCGTCGCGCGTACTCGAGGCCGGCCTCGGGATCGTGGATCGAGCAGGGGCCGACGACCACGACGAGCCGGTCGTCCTCGCCCGAGAGGACCCGCTCGATGGCGGTCCGGCCGCCCCAGATCGTCTCGTTCTGAGCGTCGCTGACCGGCAGGTCCTCGATCAGGATCTCCGGCGCGAGCAGGGGTCGGACGTGCTGGATCCGAACGTCGTCGAGCTTGTGGGTCATCTTTTTTTCGGTCACGGAAGTCCTCGCGGCGCCCGCTGCGCATGAAGCCGCAGGCCACCGCCGGGGCCGTAGGCGCGTCGACGACCCGGATGTCGGTTTATACAGACGGGCGTCGGGCCGGACAAGCCTGCGCGAGCAGAAGCCCGAGCTCGCGCACCCCGCGCCGGATGGCCTCCGGCGGGAGCCGCGCGAAGCCCATCACGAAGCCGAGCTCGGGCGGCGGCCGCTCGAAATGACAGGGCGCCACCGGGTAGAGGCCGAGACCGCGACCCCGCCCCGCGGCGACCCAGTCGAAGGGGCGCGTACCGGGCAGATCCGGAAAGCGCAGCAGCACGTGGAGCCCCGCCCGGCTGTCGTGAAGGCGGGGCGACCAGGGCGTGAGCTCGCGTTCGATCGACTCGAGCAGGGCCTCCCGGCTCTCGGCATAACGGGTGCGCGCGCGGCGAAGATGTCGCTCGAAGTCCCCGCTCGCGAGGAAGCGCTCGAGCACCGCCTGCTCGAAGCCCGGCGACGCCCAGTCCGCCAGCCATTTCGCGCTGCGGAACACCTCGAAGAGCGACGCCGGCAGCACGACGTAGGCGATCCGGAGCGCCGGCAGCAGCGTCTTCGAGAAGGTGCCGACGTAGAGCACCCGATCGCCCTCGTCGAGGCTCTTGAGCGCCGCGATCGCGCGGCCCGCATACCGAAACTCCGAGTCGTAATCGTCCTCGAGCACGAAGGCGTTCGCGCGCCCCGCCCAGGCGAGCAGCTCCTGGCGGCGGGCGAGGGAAAGCACGACGCCCGTCGGAAACTGGTGTGAGGGCGTCACGTAGGCGAGCCGGCAGCGATCGAGGCGTGCCCGCGAGAGCCCCGAGAGATCGATGCCCTCGGCGTCGATCGGCGCGCCGACGAGGCGTGCGCCCGCCGCTTCGAAGACCCGCCGCGCCCCGAGATAGTGGGGATCTTCGACGAGCACGGAATCCCCCGCGTCGACGAGGAGCCGCGTCGCGAGGTCGAGCGCCTGGGCCAGCCCGCCGACGATCACGATCTCCTCGGCGCGGCACGCGACCCCGCGTGCGCGACCGAGGTAGCTCGCAATCTCCCGCCGCAGCCCCGGCGATCCGGCGGGATCGGTGTAGTCGAAGCGCGCGGCGGGCACGCTCCAGGCCGCCCGCGCGATGCTCCGCCGCCAGCTCTCGTACGAGAGCCGCTCGAGATCGGGGACGCAGGGCCGGAAGTCGAAGGGCACGGCCTCGTGGGTCGAGGCGTCGTCGTAGAGTCGCCGCGGTGCTCGCTCGGCGAGCGCTCGGCCGTGGCGCGAGAGACGCGGCGGCGGGCTCGTCTTGGCTTTCGTCGTCGAACGCGCGCCGCGCGCCCGCTCGACGGAGCGCGGCGCGACATCGTCCCCGCGCGTCATCACCTGCGGCGCGACGAACGTCCCGGCACCGACGTGCGACACGACATAACCCTCCGCCGCGAGGGGCTCGAAGGCCGCGACCACCGTGTTGCGCGAGATCCCGAGTTCCGCCGCAAGCGCCCGCGTCGTCGGGAGGCGCGTTCCCGCGGCGACCCGCCCGGAGAGGATCGCGCTCCGCAGCGCGCGGTAGATCTGGTCGTAGAGGGCGCCCTGTCCGTCGAGGGGAAGATCGCGAATCGCAAAGGGCCGCGGGGGCCGGGGCTTCGGTCGGCGCGGGTGGGTCTTCGAGGCCGGTCGGGCCGCTCGCGGCATCGTCGGGCTCCTGCTCAGGCTCGTCCGATTGGATCCATCTAATTTATCCGGATTGGACCAAGCGAGAGTACCAGAGCGGACTACGTTCCGGGCTGCGGATCGGCTCGTTCCCGACGCCAGGTCGGCGATGGAGAGACTCCGCGACCCTCGGCAAAAAGAGAGGCGAGAGCGCGATGACCCGATCGATCGTCCACCGGGCCTGCACCCTCTGCGAAGCGACCTGCGGCATCCGCGTCACGAGCGAAGGACGCCGGGTCCTGCGCATCGAGGGCGATCCCGCGGATCCCTTCTCCCGCGGCCACATCTGCCCGAAGGCACACGCCCTCGGCGAGATCCAGAGCGACCCCGATCGCCTGAAGACCCCGATGCGCCGCACCGACGCCGGCTTCGTCCCGATCGGCTGGGAGGAAGCCCTCGACCTCGCCGCCGAGCGCCTGATCGCGGTGCGCGAAAAAGGCGGCAACGATTCGATCGCGCTCTACCGCGGCAATCCCACGGTCCACGACGCCCAGTCGCTGCTCTACTGGAACGTGCTGCAGCGCGCGATCCCGACGAAGAGCCAGTTCTCGGCGGGCTCCCTCGATACCTGGCCGCGCTGGGTGCAGGCGGGCCTGATGTACGGCGGCTTCCTGCACACGCCGGTCCCCGATCTCGCGCGCTGCGAATACCTGCTGATCCTCGGGGCCAATCCTGTCGTCTCGAACGGCAGCCTGATGACGGCACCGGGCATCAAGAAGCGACTCCGCGAGCTCCGCAGCCGGGGCGGGCGCCTCGTCGTCGTCGATCCGCGCCGGAGCGAGACGGCGGAGATCGCCGACCTGCATGTCCCGATCCGGCCGGGCGGCGACGCCGCGTTCGTGCTCGCGATGCTGCAGGTGTTGTTCGAAGAAGACCGCGTCGATCTCGGAGCGTGCCGCGATCTCGTGAACGACCTCCCCCGCGTGCGCGCCTGCGTCGCCCGCTATACGCCAGAGAGCGTCACCGCGGCTTGCGGTGTCCCGCCCGAGACGATCCGGCAGATCGCCCGGGAGTTCGCGAGCGCCGGGCGCGCCGCGGCCTACGGCCGGATGGGGGCGAGCGTCCAGCGCTTCGGCACCCTCGCCCACTGGGCGATCGATCTGCTCAACATCCTGACGGGCAATGTCGACCGCGAGGGCGGC
Source organism: Deltaproteobacteria bacterium (assembly GCA_031390075.1). Classification (GTDB taxonomy): domain Bacteria; phylum Myxococcota_A; class UBA9160; order UBA9160; family UBA4427; genus UBA4427. The sequence continues at coordinate 3,426 of JANMTD010000121.1, forward strand.
GTGCTGTTTCCGAAGCCCGCCGTCAGCCTCGCCTTCGCCGGACCCAAGCCCGGGGAATCGGTCCTGTTCGGCCGCTACCAGAGCCCGGTCTCGGGCTACGACGAGATCCTCGGCGAATGGCCGATCGCCGCCTTCGCGGAGGAGATCGAATCGGAGCGCGAGGACCGCATCCGTGCGCTCGTGATCATCGCGGGCAATCCGGTGGCCTCGAACCCGAACGCGGCGCGCATCGACCGCGCCCTCTCGCGCCTCGAGTTCATGTTGGCCTTCGACTACTACATCAACGAGTCGACGCGCCACGCCGATCTCATCATTCCCCCGACGGCGGTCCTCGAGAACGAGAACTACGACGTGGCGCTGCTGCACTTCGCCGTGGAGAACGTCGCCAAGTGGTCGCCCGCCGCCCTCGAGATCGAGCCCGGCATGCGACCGATGTGGCGCACACTGCTCGGGCTCGCAAAGCGCCTGATGGGGCTCGCCGCCCTGTCCGACGATCAGGTCGACGGCCTCGTCGTCCGCCAGCTCGTGCCGACACTGCTCGAGCGGAGCCCCTTCGCGGGCAAGCTCGAGGTCGACGAGATCCTGCCGCAGCTCGGCGACGTCCCGGGCCCGCGGCGTCTGATCGATCTGATGCTCCGGCTCGGGCACTTCGGCGACGGCTTCGGGCTCGCGCCCGGCGGCGTCTCTCTCGAATCCGTCGCAGCGAGCCCCCACGGCATCGAGCTCGGTCGACTGACGGCCTCGCTGCCCGAGTCGCTTCGCACCGCGAGCGGCCGGATCGAGCTCGCCCCCGAGCGAATCCTGGCCGATCTGCCCCGCCTCGACGCCTGGATCGAAGCCGGCGCCGAGCCACAGCTCTCCCTGATCGGCCGCCGCGAGGTCCGCTCGATGAACTCCTGGCTCCACAATCTGCCCAGCATGGTGAAGGGCCGCGAGCGCTGCACGCTCGAGGTCGCCCCCGCCGACGCGGCACGCCTCGGCCTTCGCCACGGCGGCACCGCGCGCGTCGAGAGCCGGATCGCCAGTGTCGTCGTCCCCGTCGAGGTCAGCGAACGGATGACGCCTGGTGTCGTCAGCCTGGCGCACGGCTGGGGACACGACCTGCCCGGCGTGAAGCTCTCGGTCGCGACGCGGCGGCCCGGTGTCAACGCCAATCTCGTGGTCGACGATGCGGAAGTCGACGGGCCCTCGGGCACGAGCGTGCTGAACGGGGTCTCCGTCCGCGTGTCGCCGGCCTGACGACGCGAAGGCCGCGCCGAGGGACTTCATTGCCCCGTGGCATGAGGCTGTGACAGAATCGCCTCCACGGAGGCCCCATGAGAACGACCCGATCGATCCTGTTATTCGCCCTCGGCGCGGCCCTGTTCGCAACCGCGGCTCCCGCGGCCGACCTGAAAGTGGGTGACCCGGCGCCCGGTTTCGAGCTCCAGGGATCCGACGGCAAGACCTATCGGCTGTCGGACTTCAAGGACCGCCAGGCCGTCGTGCTCGCCTGGTTTCCGAAGGCCTTCACGTCGGGCTGCACGATCGAGTGCAAATCGCTCGCGGACGATGGCCACCTGATCGAGAAGTACGACGTGACCTACTTCATGGCCAGCGTCGACGCCGTCGAAGGCGAGAAGGGAAACCAGGCCTTCGCCCAGTCCCAGAAGGCGAGATTTCCGATCCTCTCGGATCCCACGAAGGAGACGGCCAGGGCCTACGGCGTGCTCGCACTGATGGGCTATTCGAACCGCTGGACGTTCTACATCGGGAAGGACGGCAAGATCGCCTTCATCGACAAGGACGTGTCGAAGCGGCTGGCGACCTCGGCGCAGGACATGGCGAAGAAGCTCGGAGAGCTGGGGGTCGCTGCGAAATAGCTCGCTCCGACCTAACGCGTCGACCCGGACCCGCCGTCGACCCACATCGTCTGCGCGGTCACGTACGCCGAGTCGTCGCTCGCGAGAAAGACCGCGACGCGACCGACGTCCTCCTCGCAGTCGCCGACGCGCCGCAGGGGGATCTGCTGGATCGCAGCGGCGTGACCCTCCGGATCGAGCTTCGACCAGTCGATCATGCCGGGCGAGTTCGCGAAGGGGCAGATC
>JANMTD010000139.1:0-13148 GCA_031390075.1 Deltaproteobacteria bacterium
TTCTCTTTCGCGAACGTGAGCGGGACCTCGTAGATCGAGTCGACGTCCTTGGCCGTGATGACGGCGTCTTCGTCGACGTTGCAGAAGAGCGCGATCTTGCTCTTGATCGCCTTCGACAGGAAGCGATCCGTTCGACACAGGATGATGTCGGGGGCGAGGCCGACCGACTGCAATTCCTTGACCGAATGCTGCACGGGCTTCGTCTTGACCTCGCCCGCGGTCGATTGGTAGAGGACCGGCGCGACGTGGATGAAGCAGCAGTTCTCGCGGCCGGCGTCGGCGCGGAACTGGCGGATCGCCTCGAGGAAGGGGAGCGATTCGATGTCGCCGACCGTGCCGCCGATCTCGACCAGGATGACGTCGACGTCCTGCGAGGCCTTGCGGATCGCCTCCTTGATCGCGTCGGTCACATGCGGAATGACCTGCACGGTTCCGCCGAGGTAGTCGCCGCGGCGCTCGCGCGAGAGGACCGTGTCGTAGATCTTTCCGGCGGTCATGTTGTTGACCTTGCCGAGGCGAGTCGTCGTGAAGCGTTCATAGTGGCCGAGGTCGAGGTCGGTCTCGGCGCCGTCCTCGGTGACGTAGACCTCGCCGTGCTGGAACGGGTTCATCGTCCCGGGGTCGACGTTCAGGTACGGGTCGAGCTTCAGGAACGTGACGCGCAGGCTCCGCGCCTCGAGAAGCGCCCCGATCGAGGCCGACGCGAGGCCCTTGCCTAACGACGACATCACACCACCCGTCACGAAGATGTACTTGGTCGGTCGCGGACTCATTCTGGCACCCCCCTCATCTCTGATTGATCTGCCCGTCACTCCCCGCGCTCCCCTTCTCGATCGATCTCACCCAACTCCCCTAACGCACCGCCGCCGCCTCTCGCCCCGCGAGCCCGTCCTCGATCCGCACCCGCTGGATCGGCACCAGCGGCTCCGGCAGCGCCCGCGGATCGAAGAACCCGATCTCGAGGGTCTCTTCAGGCGTCGTCGCCCTGCCCTCCGCCAGCGCCCGCGCCTCGAAGCAGAGGTTCACGACGTGGATCCGGCGATCGCCCCCGTCCGAACCCGCGCCCTTCTTTTGACCCTTCGTGTGACCATAGTCGACCACCTGGCTCACCGGATCGGAGTAGACCCCCACGAGCCGCCCGAGCTCGACCGTGAACCCGGTCTCCTCGAGCACCTCGCGCCGCGCCGCATCCGAAACCGACTCGCCGATCTCCACGAACCCGCCCGGCAGGCTCCAGTAGCCGTTGTCCGAGCGGCGCATCAACAAGAGCTCCCGCCCGCGAAAAACCAGGGCGGATACCGAGAGACCCAGCTCCGTCGGATCCTCGGCGAAATAACGTGTCATCGGGGTAGCTCCGCCGGCCGCTTCTCATCGATAGGAGAGAGAGCAGAGCAAGTCGAATTTGCGCCTGTCTCGGCGCGGCTGCGCGTCCCAGCGAAGTGATCGCTTGGGCTCCCTTTTCGCGTCACACCTGCTTCGACCGGGGGGGGTCCGGACTTGTATAGCCCGGCCCCTCGCCGGGCGTCAAACCGACGGTGCGCCGGCCGCTTGATTGCACACGAGAGGTCGTCCGGGTCGAGTCGGTGCCCGAAACGAGAACGGCCAGCTCGGTTTCGAGCTGGCCGTCGTTCTGCTTGTCGAAAAGGTCGCGACGCGCTCGCCGCGAACGTTCTATCTCTTCGAGAACTGGAAGCGCGCGCGAGCGCCCTTCTGGCCGTACTTCTTGCGTTCCTTCTTGCGGGGATCGCGGGTCAGGTAGCCGGCTCGCTTGAGCGTGGGTCGCGAGGCGGGATCGAGCTTCTCGATCGCGCGGGCGATGCCGTGGCGGAGCGCACCGGCCTGGCCCGACGTGCCGCCGCCGTCGATGTTGGCATCGATGTCGTAGCGGCCGAGGGTCTCGGTCTTCTCGAAGGGACCGCGGACGACGATCTGGAGCGCCTCGCGCGGGAAGTACTCGTCAAGGTTGCGGCCGTTGACGCGGATCATGCCGGTGCCAGGCTTGAGCCGGATCCGGGCGACCGAGGTCTTGCGCTTGCCGGTCGCCGTGATGATGAACGAGGGACTAGCCAACGGGGAGGACCTCCGGCTGCTGTGAGGCGTGGGGATGTTCGGGGCCGGCGTAGACGCGGAGCTTCGAGAGCATCTCGCGGCCGAGGTGGTTCTTGGGAAGCATGCCGCGCACGGCGGCGCGGACGACGCGGTCGGAATGCGCCGAGGCGAGGAGCTTGTCCGCCGTGATCGACTTGACGCCGCCCATGTAGCCCGTGTGGCGGTAGTAGGTCTTCTGCTCGCGCTTGCGGCCGGTCAGCACGATCTTCTCGGCGTTCACGACGATGACGTGGTCACCGGTATCGGTATGGGGCGTAAAGGAAGGCTTGTGCTTCCCGCGCAGGATCGTCGCGATGCGGGTCGCGAGGCGGCCGAGGATCAGGTCCTGGGCGTCGACGACGTACCATCGGCGTTCGATCTGGTCGGCGGTGACGCTGCGGGTCGCCGCAAAAGCTCGCTTCGGCATCTCGAGGGATCCACTCCTACCGGCACCGCGGGGCGCTGGCGTACTATTTATCCTATCAGAGTCATTGTCGGAGGACTGTCCGAGGGTCGGATATGGCCGGACGGACGGATCCCGAAGCCCGGCGGGGTCTTCGGGAGGGCGCATGTTTACCCGACGGGACGGGCGCCGTCAATCGCCGAGACCGTCCCAGACCCGGACCAATACGAGCCCATGGGCCGGTGCCGTCGGCCCCGCCCGGCCGCGGTCCCGGGAGGCCAGGATCACGGCCGCTTCCGCGACCTCGAAGCGCCCGCGGCCGACGTCGATCAGGGTCCCGGCGAGATTGCGCACCATGTGGCGGAGGAAGCCCTCTCCCAGGACATCGAGGGCGATCTCGTGGCCTGCCTCGCCCGTCAGCTCGAGCGTCCGGATCGTCCGCACACTCGTCTTGGCCGAGGACCCCGCGGCGCGCAGAGCGCTGAAGTCATGGGTCCCGACGAAGGCCGCCGCGGCCTCCCGCATCCGCTCGACCGCGAGGGGCTCCGAGATCCAGGCGAAGCGGCCCTCCCGCAGCGGAGACCGGAGCCCGCCGTTCCAGATCCGGTAGCGGTAGAGCTTGGCCCGGGCCGCGTCCGTGGCATGCCAGCCAGGTGCGACCTCGGCGACACGCGTGACCGCCACGTCCCGGGGCAGCCGCGCATTGAGGGCCCGCAACAGGGCCGGCGCCTCGAGGGCGCGCTCGAGCTCGATGCTCGCGACCTGGCCCTCGGCGTGGACCCCGGCATCCGTCCGCCCCGCCGCCTGGATCTTCGCCGCGGGACACCCGATCGAGGCCAACGCCTCGCCGAGCACCCCCTGCACCGTCCTCGCCAGGCGCTCCCCGGCCTGCGCCTGCCAGCCCTCGAAGTCGCGGCCGTCGTATTCGAGGACGAGGCGGAACGTGCGGCGCTCGCCGGCCCGGTCGGGCGTCTCTTCGCGCGAGTCCAAGTGGGGTCCCCCGGAAGGTCGGCCCCGGGGAGTCCGGGACCGCGGCCTAAGGAGAAGGCGGCGCCGAGCTTCGCACCGAATGGCGTGGGCCGGAAGGGGAACGCCGGCGTCGGCGCGAACGCGCCCGTGCTCCTCGTGACCGTGACCCAGCCCGCCGGGGCGCAGGAAGACCTGAGCCAGGCCGGTGTCGTCACCTTCATCAACGAAGGCCAGAACCTGCGCTGGATCTACGACCTCGATCACGACGACGTCTACACCACCCCGGTGAACGGCGTCTGCACCGTCACGGCGCCCGGCGGCAACTTCATGCCCTACAGCTATCGGTTCAACGGCACCCCCGGCTTCACGGGCCACGACTGCTGCACCTGGCATCTCGATTCTCCATTCACGGGCACGCTGGGCACCGGCCAGCTGATCTTCTTCCACAATCTCGACGCCGGGAATCCGGCGAACATGCCGCCCGACACCGATCTCGATGGGATCCGCGATCTCTGCGACAACTGCGTCTTGAAGACGAACGGCCCGCTGCTCGGCTCGTGCCTGACGAGTCCGTCTGCCGGCGCGCCCTGTCGCTCGAATCCGGAGTGCACGAGCGGGATCTGCAGCCTCTCCCAGGAGGATGCGAACGGCGACAAGACCGGCGATGCCTGCGTCCCCGAGCCGGGTATGGCCTTGATGCTCGCCGCAGGCGTGATCGCGCTCGCGGGCACGCGGACTGGCGTGAATGCGCGCACCGCCCGCACCGGGCGGCGACCTCAGTCGAGCCCGAGTCGTCTCCCCGCCGCGCGCAGCGCCGCGTCCGCGACGAGCCGGAGCGGATCGCTCGCGAGCCAGAGGCGATAGCTCAGGCCCGGGGCTCCGCTCTTGTCGACCTCGACCGGTCCCAACAGGATCACCGGCCGGCCCAGGGCGTCTCGCATCGAAGGGCATTCGCCTAACTGGATTTCAGCGCGCTCCGACAGGATCCGCTCGACCTGCTCGCGAGCGAGCGGCCGCTCGAGCTCGATGCCGAGCACGCCGCCCTCGCCGACGAAGGTCGGGACCTGCACCGTGCCGAGCGCGAGCCGAAGCCCCTCCCCGAGGTCCCGCGCGAGCTCGGCCCGCACCCGCTCGACGTCGATCGCGCCGCCCGGGATGACGTCGAAGGCGATCGCACGACCGGAGGGTCCGCTCTCGGGCGGCTCGGATTGATTGAAGAGCGCGATCGATTCGTCGGAGAGCGCAGCGACGCCGTCCCGACCCCAGGCCGCCGCGCTGGAGAGCACGGTGCCCGAGACGCGGGCGAGGCCGGCGGCGTCGCGCAACGCCTCGAGGACCGGTCGCCAGGCGAGGGTCGTGCTCGCCGGAATCGCGATCAGCGGCGCGGACTCGAGACCCTTCGCATTCGGATGGGCGAGGGGCACGCTCGGCTGTGCAGCGAGGGAGCCGCTGCAGTCGATGCAGGGGACCTCGGCGAGCAGCGCTGCGCGCACGATCTCGAGGGCCGGGCCCTTCGGTGTACAGACGAGCACGAGATCGCGGCCCTTCAAGGCCGGCGGCTCGGCGACGACGTCCAGGGCTTCGCCGCGGAAGTCGAATTCCTTTCCGAGGCTCGTGGACGACCCGACGCCGACGAGCTCGGCGATGGGCCAACCGCTCGCATCGAGCTCCTCGACGAGCTCGTGGCCGAGCTGTCCCGTGACGCCGTAGATCACGATGCGTCGACCCGTCGACTTCGTAGGCGAGCGACTCACTCTGTTCTCAACCCCGCTCGAGCACTTCGACGACGAGGTCGCCCATGCGGCGGCATCCGATCGTCGGGCGCTTCTCGCCGGGCAGCAGCAGGTCGCCCGTGCGGTGGCCGGCATCGAGGACGGCCGTGACCGCGCGGCGAACCGCCGCCGCCGCGTCCTTCGCGCCGCTCTTCTCGGAAAGGGAGGTCTCGAGCAGCATCGCGACGCTCTGGATCGCGGCGAGGGGATTCGCGACGTCCTTGCCGGCGATGTCGGGGGCCGAGCCGTGGACGGGCTCGAAGAGACCGAAGCCGCCGTGCGCGAGGCTCGCCGACGGCAGCATGCCGAGGGAGCCCGTGATCATCGCCGCCTCGTCGGACAGGATGTCGCCAAAGAGGTTCTCGGTCACGATCACGTCGAAGCGCTTCGGCTGCTGCACCATCAACATCGCGCAGGAATCGACGAGCTGATGCACGAGCTCGACATCGGAGTAGTCCTTCGCGATCTCGTCGACGACCTCGACCCAGAGCTGCGACGTATCGAGGACGTTCGCCTTGTGGACGTGCGTCACGTGGCGGCGGCGAAGCCGCGCCTGCTCGAAAGCGACGCGGGTGATGCGGGCGACCTCGTGCTCGTCGTAGACCATCGTGTTCACGGCCCGCCGCGATCCCTTCGCACCCTCGCGCCCGCGCGGCTCGCCGAAGTAGATCCCGCCCGTCAGCTCGCGCACGACCAGCATGTCGACCCCGTCGACGATCTCGGGCCGCAGCGCCGAGGCGTTGACGAGGGCCGGGAAGACGGCGGCCGGCCTCAGGTTCGCGAAGAGCCCGAGCGCCTTGCGGATGCCGAGGAGCCCCTTCTCGGGGCGCACGTTCACGGGCATCGCATCCCATTTCGGGCCGCCGACGGCGCCGAGCAGGACGGCGCGACTGTTGCGACAGGCCTCGATGACCTCGTCGCGCAAAGGCGTCCCGTGTTTATCGATCGAGCAGCCGCCGATCAGCTCGGTCTGGAACTCGAACTCGATCCCGAATTTCTTCCCCGCCGCCACGAGCACGCGCTGCGCCTGCTCCGTCACTTCGGGGCCGATGCCGTCGCCGGGGAGAAGGACGATTCTTTCTGCCATGGATTCCCTTACGTTCTAAGTCTCGAAACGTCACTAATCTTCGTCGAATTCCGGAAGCGCGTGCAAATACAGGATCTGGTCAGCTCGAACCCCTCTGGCCTTCAGCATCGCCGAGCACGTCGTCCGACCCATCTCAGCGACCGAACTCATCATCCAAGGGATCGCCACGATGTCTGCGCAGGATCTCGGGAATCATCGCTCGGTAATCCGAGGATTCAGAAACGCGGAGGAATCTGGCCATCTCCACGACGGCCGCCCGCCAGTTACCAGAATCGTAGAGCGAATGAAACAGCCCCAACGACGCGAGCTCGAGTTTTGGTCCGATCCTTACCGCCTCCGAGAAGCACGTTACCGCCAAATCCATCTCCCCACGATCTCGGTACAGTCCACCCAATACCAGCAATGCGCGCGTCGATCGAGGATGAGATGCAACGATCTCCCGTAGCCTCGCCAGTGCCTCGTTCTCTCGCCCGCTATCTCGTAGCGAGATGGCATCTCCCACCTGCTCATCCGCCGAAGTGTCTCCGAGCTCGTCCATCACAGCCTATGGCTTCCGCGGCCGCGCCGGCCCCTCAAAGCATTGTTCGGGTTCTGCCCCGACGGCTCGCTCGCCTGTATTCGCTCCTTGCACCGCCTGGGCCCAGAGCGTCCGCCCAGATAGAGCCGAGGCCGCGTACAAGTCCTCTCAAGGCTCGAGGCCGGTCTCAATCCCAGAGCAGCGACAGATCCAGCTCGATCGCTTCGAAGGGCTCCGCCCGCACGATGTCGAGATCGCTGAAAGTCGCGACGATCAGCCAGCGGCCGCTCTCGAGGCGGAGGACTTCGACGGTTCGAGCGAGCGGATCGACCAACCAGGTGTGCGCGACACTTTCCCGGGCATAGATCGCGAGCTTCTTCACGCGGTCGATCGAGACGGTCGACGGCGAGAGGACTTCACACACCCAGTCCGGCGCGACGGCGAAGAACGCCTCGTCCGGAAGGCTCGGCAACCGCTCGCGCCGCCAACCCGCGAGATCGGGGACGACGACGTCCGCCGACAAATGGAGCTCGGGTTCGTCCAGGATGCGCCAGCCCCCTGGACCGCCGCGCCCCCGATCGAATGGCCCTCGCAGGGCGCCCCCGAGCCCCGAGCTCGCGTCCGCGTGTCGCGGCGACGGCCTCGGGCTGGTGTGCAGCTCGCCGCCGAGGATCTCGGCGACGAGGTGCGCAGGCACCTGACGCAGGTCCTCGTAGGTCGCAGGAAGTTTGGCTCGGTCCGGACGCATCCAGGTCGGCTCCCTCAGATCCCCTTAGGCTCGCTCACCTGCCGCCGCGCCTTGTGCCACTCGAGCTTGTTCAAGGCGTGCACATAGGCCTTAGCACTCGCGACCATCACGTCTTCATGCACGCCGTTGCCGATCACGCGGCGCCCCGCTTCCTCGATCGTGACCGAGACCTCGCCCTGGGCGTCGAGGCCCGCCGTCACCGCGTGCACCTGGTACTTGATCAGCTCGCTGCCCGTCTCCGTCAGCTCCGCGATCGCGCGGAAGATCGCGTCGACGGGGCCGACGCCCGAGGCCTCGCGCTGGACGTCGTGGCCGTCGATCTCGAGCTTGACCCGGGCATTGGGCGGCGCGTCGCTGCCGCAGACGAGCGAGAGCGACTGGAAGGCATAGCGGTCGTCGGTCAGGTGGACCGAGTCGGCGACGATCGCCTCGAGGTCCTCGTTGTAGATGACCTTCTTCGCGTCGGCGAGGTCCTTGAAGCGCTTGAAGGCGCGCTCGAACTCCTCACCCTCGACGTCGAAGCCGAGCTCCTGCAGCCGGTCGCGGAAGGCGTGGCGGCCGGAGTGCTTCCCCAAGACGATCTCGTTCGACGCCCGGCCGATCGAGGTCGGCGTCATGATCTCGTAGGTGATCGCCGCTTTGAGCACGCCATCTTGATGAATGCCCGCCTCGTGGGCGAAGGCGTTGTCGCCGACGATCGCCTTGTTGGGCTGGACCTGGACACCCGTGATCGAAGACAGCAGGCGGCTCGCCGGATAGATCTCCTGGGTCACGATCCGGCTCTCGATCCCGTCGAAGACCTCGGCGCGGGTCTTCAGCGCCATCACGACCTCTTCAAGGGACGTGTTGCCCGCGCGCTCGCCGATCCCGTTCACGGTGCACTCGACCTGGCGCGCGCCGGCCTGCAGCGCCGCGAGGCTATTCGCGACGGCGAGGCCGAGGTCGTCGTGGCAGTGGACGGAGAAGATGACGTTCTCGGCGCCTTCGACGCGCTCGCGGAGAAAGCGGATCAGGGCGGCGTACTCGCCGGGGGTCGTGTAGCCGACGGTGTCGGGGACGTTCAGGGTCGTCGCCCCGGCGCGGACGGCGGTGTTGAAGACTTCGACCAGGTAGTCGCGATCCGAACGCGTCGCGTCCTCGGCGGAGAACTCGACGTCGGCGATCGCGGCGCGGGCCTGGCGGACGGCGCGGTCGACCTCGGCGAGGACCTGCTCGCGGCTCATGCGGAGCTTGTGCTTCAGGTGGATGTCGGAGGTCGCGATGAAGGTGTGGATGCGGGGATGGCGCGCGGCCTCGACGGCCTGGATCGCGCGCTCGACGTCCTTCGGTCCCGTTCGGGCCAGACCGCAGATGATCGCGCCTTCGATCTCCTTCGCGATCGCCTGGACCGCCTCGAAGTCACCGTCGCTCGCGATCGGAAAGCCCGCCTCGATCACGTCGACGCCGAGCTTCTCGAGCTGGCGCGCGATCGCGAGCTTCTCGTGGAGGTTCATGCTGCAGCCGGGCGACTGCTCGCCGTCGCGCAGCGTCGTGTCGAAGATCCGGATCCAGTCGCCCTTCGGTATCGATCGCTCGCCGGGCTTCATCGTCCCCCCTCGCCGCGCGTGCCGCCCGTCGACCAGTGGTCCGCGAGCGAGGTCACATTGCCCTGGGTGTTGGCCTGGGTGTTGGCCGGGGTGTTGCCCACCCCGCGCACGGTGTCTTCGCGTTCCCCCCGCGAGACCTCCGCGTCGAGCTCGTCCCAGATCGAATGGGTCCGGCCCGGGCTGCCCGACGCAGGCGCGACAGCTGCGGGCGCCGCCCCGTCCTCCGGCGAATGCGCCGGCAGCAGCTCGCGCCCCGTCCGCCAGCGCCAGAGCATGCCCGCTGGCCCCGAGATCACGTAGGCGAGCCCCACGAGAAAGAAATTGACGCCCGGCTCGACGATCAACACGATCAACAGGATCACGGGGATCACCGTCCCCGAAAACCCCTTGCCGAGCCGCAGATCCTTGAAGCTCCGGTACGGAATCGGGCTCACCATCAGCAGCGCGATCACGACGATGCCCAGGGCCGGCACGATCGGCGGCAGTCCAAGCTCCTGATTCGGTCCGACCAGGAACTCCCGAAACCAGACCGCCGACAGCACCATCCCCGCCCCGGCCGGCGTCGGCATGCCGTCGAAGCGGCCCTCGTAGCGACCGGACTGGACGTTGAAGCGCGCGAGCCGCAGCGACGCGCAGGCCGTGTACACGAAGGCCATCACCCAGCCCGCCCAGCGCAGCTCCGTGAAGTCCCCGGCGTAGAAGGCCAGCACCGCCGGCGCGACGCCGAAGGAGACCGTGTCGGCGATCGAGTCGTACTGGGCGCCGAAGCGGCTCACGTTGCCCGTCATGCGCGCCGCGCGGCCGTCGAGGATGTCGAAGAGCGCCGCCACGAAGATCGCGTAGGAGGCGGCCATGACCTCGCCGTTACTCGCTTTGATGATCGCGAAGAAACCCGCCGCCAGGTTCCCCGTCGTCAGGAGCTGGGGCAGCAGCGCGGCGAAGCCGGCACGATCCGGATCGTCCCGTCGACGGCGACGCCGTCGCCGCTTACGGCGTTTCGAGTCGGCCTCGTCTGCTGCCTGCATGGCACTCCCGAATCCGTCGAACGAGTCGCTGATCCCGCGCTCAGTTCTTCGAGCGGTCGACGAGCTGCTTCTTCGCGAGCCAGGGCATGAGACCGCGCAGCCGTGCACCGACCTCCTCGAGCTGGTGCGTCGCCGCCGCGCGCCGGCGCGCGTTCATACCGACGTTGCCCGCCTGATTCTCGAGGATGAAGCGCTTGGCGAACTCACCGGTCTGGATGTCCGTCAGCACGTCCTTCATGCGGGCCTTGACGCTGGCGTCGATGATCCGCGGACCGCTTATGAAGTCACCGTACTCGGCGGTATTCGAGATCGAATAACGCATGTTGGCGATGCCGCCTTCGTAGATCAGGTCGATGATGAGCTTGGTCTCGTGGATGCACTCGAAGTACGCCATCTCCGGCGCATAGCCCGCCTCGACCAGCGTCTCGAAGCCGGCCTGCATCAAAGAAGTAAGGCCCCCACAAAGCACCGCCTGCTCGCCGAAGAGATCGGTCTCGGTCTCCTCGCGGAAATTCGTCTCGATGACGCCCGCGCGGCCGCCGCCGATCGCCGACGCGTAGGCGAGCGCGACCTCGAAGGCGTCGCCGGAGGGATTCTGGTGGACCGCGACGAGACACGGCACGCCGCGTCCCTGCTCGTAGTGGTCGCGCACCGTATGGCCCGGGCCCTTGGGCGCGATCATGATGACGTTGATGTCCTTCGGCGGGACGATCGCTTGAAAGTGGATGTTGAAGCCGTGGGCGACGGCCAGGTAGTTGCCCGCCGCCAGGTTCGGCGCGATCTCGCTCTTGTAGATCCCCGCCGCGAGCTCGTCGGGGAGCGTCAGCATGATCACGTCGGACTTGCGCGTCGCCTCGGCGACCGTCGCGACCTTCAGCCCCGCCGACTCGGCCTTCGCCCAGGTCGGGGAATCCTTGCGCAGGCCCACGACGACGTCGACGCCCGAGTGGTGCAGGTTCTGGGCGTGAGCATGGCCCTGGCTGCCGTAGCCGATGATCGCAACCTTCTTGCCCTGGATCCGCTTCAGGTCCGCGTCTTTGTCGTAGTAGATCTGGAGTGCCATGCGAGGTTTGAGTCCTTCTGATGAGGTCTTCTGATGAGGAGAGCAGCGAGAGCAGCCGGCCGGGAGGCCGCACGCGGGCGCCCGGAGCAGGTCCCGGCTCGACGTTCGGGTCGTGGGGCGGAGACATCCAGGATTGCCTTCGAGAGCGGGCCCGCGCGGTCGCCCGACTGCGCTAACTGCGCGAGATTACGCGACGTTTTCGGACGACGCCAGCGCGGGGACCCGGCTTGCACAGCCGCCGCACGAGCCCGCCTGAACCGCCGAGGGGCCCCTCAGCCGCGCTCGATCCGCTCGGTCTCGCCCTCTTCGACGGCACTGCCCATCCGGCGCGCCTCCGCCTCGGCCCGCCGCAGGTAGCGCGCCGAGAGCGTCGATGCAGATTGCCCCTCGCCGCGGGCGAGCCGGCGTGCGGCGAGTCGGCCCACCCACTCGGCGCGCGGGCGTGCCTCCGGCCCCTCGACCCAGGCCGAGAACCGAAGGCCGGCGCGCTCGAAGGCCTCGCGCGCGCCCGCGGCCTCCGGCGAGACTGCCACGACCGACCGCGGCAGGTCGTGCGCCAGCTGCGCCGGCGCGTAGAGACCCTCGACCAGCGTCGAGGTCGGCACTTCCCCGGGCGTGCTCCCCGCTCGCCAGGCCCCCGCATACCACTCGCCCCGCCGCGCATCGAGCAGCGTCAGGACCTCGGCTCCCGCAGTCAGGCCGCTCCCACTCTCGGGCGCACTCTCTAGAACACGGAGCGCCATCGTCTCGAGAGTCGACACGCCGACGACCGGCAGCTCGCGCCCGAAGGCCAGGCCCTTCAGCGTGGCGAGGCCGATGCGGAGGCTGGTGAAGGAACCGGGGCCGGCGGTGATCGCCATCGCGTCGAGCTCGGCGAGCGCGATGCCGGCTTCTCGGAGTGTCTCATCGACGACGGCGAGCAGGACAGATGCGTGTTGGCGCGCCTCGGCATGCTCCCGGAGCACCACGATCCGTTCGCCCTCGAGGAGCGCGACCGAGAGTCCCTCCGTCGCGGACTCGAGCGCGAGGATCCGGCAGGGCACTACGAGGGACCGTTCGAGAGCCAATCGACGAAACGCAGCCAGAAGGGCGTGAGGTCGTTCCAGAAGGCGCGCCCCATCAGCAGCACGATCACGGCGAATCCGAGCGAGGTCGCGACCTCGCGCGTGCGGACCGAGAGCGGCGAACGCTTGATGCCCTCGATCGCGTAGAGAACGGCCTGGCCGCCGTCGAGGACCGGGATCGGGAGCAGGTTCAGGAAGCCGAGGTTGATGCTGATCACCATCATCATCGAGAGGTAGTCGAGCCAGCCCTGATCGAGGGATTTGCGCGCGATGCGGGCGATGCCGATCGGGCCCGCGAGCTTGTCGGTGCCGACCTCGCCCGTAAAGAGCTTGCCGAGACCTTCGAGATAGTCGGTCGTCATCGCCCAGGCCATCTCGACGGCGCGCGGCACGGATTCGATCGGATTGCGGATGCGTTGTTCGTCGAGCGCGCCGGGCAGCGTCGAGACCGCCGCGCCGAGGCCGATCTGGTAGACCTTTTCTTCGAGCCCCTCGATCTCGTAGGGACCGGGGACGGTCTCCTCCTGGGCGGCGAGGCGCACGTGGCCGACCTGTCCCTCGCGCGAGTACGTGATCTCGAGCTCGCGGCCGCCGCTCGTCTGCACGAGGGAGACGAAGCTCTCGAAGCTTCCGATCGGCTTGCCGTCGACGAAGAGCACGAGGTCGTTCGCCGCGAGCCCTGCCAACGCGGCCGGCTTGTCGGGCGCGACATAACCGATCAGGATCGTGGCGGGAATCAGCCCGAGCGACTCGAGATCGGACTCGAGCGGGAGCGCGACCTCGTGCTTTTCCGACCCCGGCGCGGCGTCGGGCTCGGGGTCGGGCT
>JANMTD010000144.1:0-1696 GCA_031390075.1 Deltaproteobacteria bacterium
GAGAAATCCTTCGAGCCGCTCCCCTGGATCAGATAGGCGGCGAGCGTGAAGGGCGCCCCCGCGAATCCGAGCAGCGGGACCTCGGGCTTCGCGAGCGCGTCGCGCAGGCGCCCGAGGATCTCGAACACGTGGGGCACGCTCTCCCGCGGATCCGGCAGCCGCAGCGCTTCGATCTGTCGAAGCTCGCGAATCGGTTGCGCGATCACGGGCCCCGGTGCGAAGTCGAGCTCGACGCCCATGCCGGGAATCGGTGTAAAGATGTCCTGGAACAGGATCACCGCCTCGGCACCGACGAGCTCGACGGGCTGGAGCGAGACCGCGACCGAGCGCTCGACGTCCCAGCACATCTCGAGGAACGAGACGCCCTCGCGCACGGCGCGGTACTCGGGCAGATAGCGCCCGGCCTGACGCATGAGCCAGACGGGAGGACGGTCGACGGGCTCGCCCCTACAGGCGCCCAGGAAACGATCTCGGCGATTCAAATCGAGGACTCCGCGCCGACGCTCGGCGACTAATAGCCCGCGAGCGTAGCCCAGCGGCGGCGGTGGAAGGCCGCGTCGCCGAAGGTCAGCTCCGCGGCCCGAGCGCGCTTCATGTAGAAGCCGACGTCGTACTCGTCGGTCATGCCGACCCCGCCGTAGATCTGGACCGCCTCGTTCGTCGCGAGGCCGTACGCCTCGCAGCAGCGCGCCTTCGCGAGCGATACGAGCTTGGCGGCCTCCGCATCGCCGGCATCCTCCGAATCGACGGAGCGCGCCGCGGCCATCACGCTCGAGCGGGCCAGCTCGATCGCCATGTAGACGCGGGCGGCGCGGTGTTGCAGCGCCTGGAAGCTCCCGATCGGGACACCGAACTGCTGGCGCGTCTTCAAGTACTCGAGCGTGAGATCGAGGGTCTCCGCCATGCCGCCGAGCATTTCGGCAGTCAGCACGACGGTCGCACGGTCGATCACGGCTTCGAGCAGGCGCCCGCCCTCGCCGACGCCACCCACGACCGCTGCGGGCGCGCAGACGACGCCGTCGAGGCGGATCAGCGCGGCGTTGCGGTGGTCGACGCGGGTCTGGCGCTCGACCGTGAGGCCCGGCGCGCCCTGCTCGACCAGAAAGAGCGTGATGCCGTCCCGACCGCCGTCCGCGCCACTCGTCCGCGCCGGCACGATCACCGCATCGGCGCCGACCGCATCGAGGACCTGGGACTTCTCGCCCGAGAGCGAATACCCCTGCCCCTGCGCCTCCGCGCGGGTCTTCAGCTGGAAGAGGTCGTAGCGCGAGCGCGGCTCCTGATGCGCGAGGGCGACGACCTTCTTGCCCTCGATCACCCCGGGAAGCCACGCCGCACGCAGCGCCGGCGAGGCGCCGAGGGCGAGCGCTACGCCGCCCATCGCGAGGGCGCCCACGATCGGCTCGGGCGCGAGCTTGCGACCGAGGGCCTCGACGACGATCACGAGCTCGGCGAGACCGAGCCCGGCCCCGCCGTCCTTCTCGTCGAAGGGAATGCCGAGCCAGCCGAGCTCGCCGATCTCACGCAGCAGCGACGGCGAATAGCCCAGCGGATCCCCCGCGTCCCGCAGCCCCCGGAAGCGCGCGACCGGCGAGTTCGCCGCCACGAAATCCCGGGCGGTCGTCGCGATCAATTCCTGGTCTTCGCTGAGCACGAGCTGCATGACACGGTCTTCCTGCGGTGGCGAGCATTACAC
>JANMTD010000179.1:0-22177 GCA_031390075.1 Deltaproteobacteria bacterium
CCTTCTGCGGGAAATCCCAGAAGGAAGTCAAGAAGCTGATCGCGGGACCCACGGTCTACATCTGCGACGAGTGCATCGAGCTCTGCAACGACATCATCGCCGAGGAGTACGGCCAGGACGAAGCGGGCGGGTCCCAGCAGAAGGTCCTGAAGCCGAAGGAGATCAAGGCCGCTCTCGACGAGTACGTGATCGGGCAGGACGCCGCGAAGAAGGTGCTCGCCGTCGCGGTCCACAATCACTACCGCCGGATCGAGAGCAGCGGATCCTCCGAGGTCGAGCTCCAGAAGGCGAACATCTTGTTGCTCGGGCCGACGGGCTCGGGCAAGACTCTGCTCGCGCAGACGCTGGCCCGCATCCTCGACGTCCCGTTCACGATCGCCGACGCGACGACCCTGACCGAGGCCGGCTACGTCGGCGAGGACGTGGAGAACATCGTCCTCAATCTGCTGCAGGCGGCCAACTACGACGTCGAGCGCGCCCAGCGCGGCATCATCTATATCGACGAGATCGACAAGATCGCCCGCAAGAGCGAGAACCCGTCGATCACCCGCGACGTCTCGGGCGAGGGCGTGCAGCAGGCGCTGCTCAAGATCATCGAGGGAACGATGGCGAGCGTGCCGCCGAAGGGGGGCCGAAAGCACCCGCAGCAGGAATTCCTGCAGATCGACACGACCAACATCCTCTTCATCTGCGGCGGCGCCTTCGTCGGGCTCGAGGGCATCATCGAGCGCCGGGTCGGTGTGAAGGGATTGGGCTTCGCGGCCGATATCCAGAACCGACGCAGTCGGAAGAAGGGCGAGATGTTGCGCGAGGTCCAGTCCGAGGATCTGCTGCATTTCGGGTTGATCCCCGAGTTCATCGGGCGACTTCCTGTGGTCGCTACGCTCGAGGAACTCGACGAGAAGACCTTGATCTCGATCCTGACCGAGCCGAAGAATGCGTTGGTGAAGCAGTACCAGAAGCTCTTCGGCTTCGAAGGGGTCGATCTGCGATTTACCGAGGGCGCGCTCGGTGCCGTAGCGCGCAAGGCGCTCACACAGAAATCCGGTGCCCGAGGGCTCCGGGCGATCCTCGAGCACGCGATGATGGATCTGATGTACGAGCTCCCGTCGAGGAGCGATGTGGCCGAATGCGTGGTCGGTGTCGAAGTGATCGAGCAGGGGGCAGAGCCGGTGCTCGGTCTCAAACGTGAGGCCGAATCGGCCTGATCGAGAGCGGCCTGAGTGGTTCGGAGGGGGGAATGGCTGAGTCGGCTAAGTCTGAGCCGGGGAGTCCGGGAAAGGGAAGCAGGATTCCGCTGCTTCCGCTCCGGGACATCGTCGTGTTTCCGCACATGGTGGTTCCGCTTTTCGTAGGCCGACCCAAGTCGATCCAGGCCCTCGAAGACGCGATGGCTGCCGATCGCCGTCTCGTGGTCGCCGCGCAGCGCGTGGCCGGCGAGGAAGACCCGACGCCCGAGGACATCTACTCGATTGGCACGCTGGGCACGATCATCCAGCTTCTCCGGCTTCCGGATGGCACCGTCAAGGTCCTGGTCGAGGGCCGCTCCCGCGCCGAGATCCGCCGTTTCGCGTCGGTCGAGCCGTACTTCGCGGTCGAGATCAACGAGCTGCGCGACGAGGCCAACGATACGCCCGAGGCGCAGGCCCTGGTGCGGTCGGTCCAGGCGACGTTCGATTCCTATTCCAAGCTGAACAAGAAGGTCGCTCCCGAGATCGTCAATTCCGTCGCGGCGATCAGCGATCCCGGCAAGCTGGCGGACACCGTCGTCGCCCACCTGAACTTGAAGCTCCCCGACCGCCAGAAGCTGCTCGAGATCATCTCCTCGGCCGAGCGCCTCGAGGAAGTCTTCAGCCGCATGCAGGCGGAGATCGAAGTCCTCGAGGTCGAACGCAAGATCCGCGGCCGCGTGAAGAAGCAGATGGAGCGCTCCCAGAAGGAGTACTACCTCAACGAGCAGATGCGGGCGATCCAAAAGGAGCTCGGCGAGCGCGATGATCCGAAGAGCGAGCTAAGCGATCTCGAAGAGCAGCTCGCGGGCAAGAAGAGGCCGCAGGTGGCGCGTGACCGGACCGAGATGGAGATGAAGACGCTGACGCAGATGTCGCCGATGGCGGCGGAAGCGACGGTGGTCCGGAACTACATCGACTGGATGCTCGGTCTGCCCTGGAACGAGACCAAGCAGGAAGAGAAGAACCTCAACGTCTCCGAGGGGATCCTCGACGCGGACCACTACGGGCTCGAGAAGCCGAAGGAACGGATCCTCGAATATCTCGCGGTGCAGACGCTGGTCGAGAAGCTGAAGGGTCCGATCCTCTGCCTCGTGGGGCCGCCGGGCGTCGGCAAGACCTCGCTCGGCAAGTCGATCGCCCGCGCGACCGGACGCGACTTCGTGCGCATCAGCCTCGGCGGCGTGCGCGACGAGGCCGAGATCCGGGGCCATCGCCGGACCTATATCGGGGCGCTGCCCGGCAAGATCATCCAGGGGCTCAAGAAGGCGGGCAGCTCGAATCCCGTCTTCCTGCTCGACGAGATCGACAAGATGTCGATGGACTTTCGTGGGGATCCGAGTAGCGCCATGCTCGAGGTACTCGATCCCGAGCAGAATCACACCTTCTCGGACCACTACCTCGACGTCGACTACGACCTCTCGCGCGTGATGTTCATCTGTACCGCCAACGTGCTCTCCGAGATCCCGCGGCCGCTCCAGGATCGCATGGAGATCATCCAGATCCCCGGCTACATCGAGTCCGAGAAGCTCGAGATCGCGACCAAGCATCTCGTCGACAAGGTGCGCCGCGACAATGGCCTGTCGGAGAGCGACATCGTCTACAGCGATCCGGCGATCCTGGAAGTGATCCGGCATTTCACGCGCGAGTCCGGCGTGCGATCCCTCGAGCGCGAGCTCGCCTCGATCGCGAGGAAGGTGGCGCGGGAGAAGGTCTCGACGGGCGAGGCGTTCAAGCCGGTGCGCGTGAGCCCGAAGCTGGTGCGCAAGTACCTCGGTGTGCAGCGCTACCGATTCGGGCGGACCGAGGAAGAGAATCGGATCGGTGTCACGACCGGCCTCGCTTACACCGAGGTCGGCGGCGACCTGCTCCAGACCGAAGTGTCGGTCACGCCGGGCAAGGGCAAGCTCTTGATCACGGGCCGCCTCGGCGAGGTCATGCAGGAATCCGCCAACGCGGCGATGTCCTACATCCGCTCGCGAGCCAAGCAGCTCGGCCTGACGAGCGATTTCCACGACAAGGTCGACGTCCACATCCACGTCCCCGACGGCGGCACGCCGAAGGACGGTCCCTCCGCCGGCATCACGCTCGCGACCACGATCGCCTCGGCGCTGACGCGCATTCCGGTTCGGGCCAACGTCGCCATGACCGGCGAAATCACGCTGCGCGGCCGGGTGCTCCCGATCGGCGGCCTCAAGGAGAAGCTGATCGCGGCCCACCGCGGCGGCATCGACACCGTGCTGATTCCGAAGGACAACGAGAAGGACCTGAAGGATCTGCCGGGGATCATCAAGAAGAACATCCGGCTCGTGCTGGTGACCCACATGGACGAGGTCCTGCGCGAGGCGCTCGTCTCGACCGATCCCAATCGCTTCCTCGACGTCGGCGACGTGATCCACGAGATCGAGGACATCTACATCGTGCCGGGCCATCACCCGCATCCGACATCGCATCCGACATCGCATCCGACGCGCCCCACGCCGACCGAGCTGCCGCATCCTGCGGGTGTCAACTGATCCGTTTTCTTCTGCTTCGGGTTCGATGGGCGCGTAGCTCAGTTGGTTAGAGCACCTCGTTTACACCGAGGGGGTCCGGGGTTCGAGTCCCTGTGCGCCCACCATCTTCTCCCGGTCAGCTTCGCTCTGCCTTCTCGCGAGCCTCTCGCCCGCTAGGGTTCATCGAGAACCTCTGGGCCCCGGGCGGGCAGGCGGGAAAAGAGAGTGATCGATCCGATCGGCAGCGAGTCTGCATTTCCGACCGAGCCGGTCGAGCCCCGCGTCTTCATCGAGGACGTGATTCCCGCGCTCTTCGCCGATCTCGATCTCACACCCGCGCAGCGCGCCATCGAGCTGCGCCTCGGCATCGTGCTGAAGGGCGAATCGGGTGGCGATTCGGGCGGTGCCTCCGGTGGGGACTCCGGTGGGGACTCCGGTGGTGAGTGGACGCTCCATTTCGTGGAGGGCGAGCTCGGGATCGAGACCTTTCGAAGTCCCGACTGCGATCTGACCCTGGTCCAGCGCGTCGCGGATTGGCGCGCTGCACTCTGGTCGGGGAAGCCCGCCTTCGTCGCCGACGCCCTCCAGGTGCTCTTTCGGCCGCCCGGGTCCCGTCCGACTTCCGCGCTCGAGGCGTCGACGCTCGTTCCCGACCCGCGCGCGCTCGAGGAGCTCCGAGGCCTTCGAGGACTGCTCGAGATCCGGGTCGAGGCCGCCGACCGCGAGCGGTCCGGCGATGGATCCGAGGATTGGCGGCTCGGGATCCGACTCGGTCCGGGGCCGATTCCGGCGGAGGCCGACGCGACGATCGAGCTCGGCGCGGCCCAGGCGGAGGCGATTCACCGGGGCCAGCTTCATCCGCTCGAGGCTTTGATGACGGGGGAGCTTCGGCTCGAGGGCGACCTCGGGTTGATCCTCCAGATCCAGGCCATCGCGATGACCGCCTCGCTTGTGCGCTAGCGGATGCGGATCTTCTCGGCTAAAAATTGCCGCCCAGAACTGCTGCGGGCCGGTAGTTCAACTGGTTAGAGCACCGGCCTGTCACGCCGGAAGTTGCGGGTTCGAGTCCCGTCCGGCCCGCCATTCTCCCCACTCCCTCGTGTCCTCCGTCGAGCCCAAAGTCATTCCGGCCGCACGCCACCGCGCATGAGCCGGTGCTTCTGGACCTTCCCGAGCGCGTTGCGGGGCAGGGCCTCGACGCCGTAGAGGGCCCGGGGATGCTTGAAGGCCGCGAGCTGGTCACCGATCCAGCGGCGCAGCGCTTCGAGCTCGAGGGGCGCCTTCAGCACGGCGTAGGCCGCGACCCGCTCGCCCCACTCATCCGACTTTTCGCCCACGATGGCGATGTCCTCGATCGCCGGGTGTGCGCGGAGCACGTCCTCGAGCTCGCGCGGGTAGACGTTGTAGCCCCCGCTGATGATCAGCTCCTTCGCCCGGCCGTCGAGCGTCAGGTACCCGTCGGCCTCGATCCGGCCGAGATCGCCGGTCCGGAAGAAGCCGTCCGGCGTAAACGCCTCGGCGTTCGCTTCGGGGCGGCGCCAGTAGCCGTCGAAGACGTTCGGCCCGCGGACCTCGATCTCGCCTCGTTCGTCGCTATCGCCTCGCTCGTCGAGATGGACACGGAGCTCGACGCCCGGGAGCGGGAGGCCGACCGTGCCCGCCCGACGTTCGCCGTCATGGGGGTTCGAGACGAGCATCAGCGTCTCGGTCATTCCGTAGCGCTCGAGGATGCGTTGACCGCTCGCCTTCTGGAGTGCCGCGTGGAGCGCGGCCGGAAGCGGGGCCGAGCCCGAGACGCAGAGCCGGAGCTTCGACAACCGCGCGGCGTCCGGGTGGTCGGCGAGGCGGTGGTACATCGTGGGGACGCCGAAGAAGAGCGTCGCCGCGAACGGCTCGATCGCGGCGAGGAGCTCGTCCGGGCGGAAACCCTCGAATAACACGGCGGAGCCGCCCGTGTGGAGCGTGCCGTGGAGGCCGACGCCGAGGCCGTGCATGTGGAAGAGCGGGAGGCAGAGCAGCAGCCGGTCGCGATCGTTCCAGCGCCATGCGTGGCGCAGGCCCTCGGCGCTCGCGAGGCAATGGCCGTGGCGCAGCACGGCACCCTTCGGTTGTCCCGTCGTCCCCGAGGTGTAACAGAGCAGCGCCATCGCGCTTCGGTCGACCCGCTCGAGGGCGGGCGTCGGGCCATCGGGGAGGTCCAGCGCGGGGCTGAGGCAGGCGAGCGACGAATCGATCTCGGCGAGGGCGGCCCGCCGCGCGTCGTCGTCGACGATCGCAGCGCGCGGCTCGGCATCGCGGACGACATGCTGGAGCTCGCGCGGGCCGTAGGCGGTGTTGGTCGGGACGACGACGAGGCCCATGCGCAGGCAGGCGACATGGCTCGCGACCAGGTCGGCGGAGCTCGCCGCGGCGACGAGCACGCGATCGCCGGCCACGAGGCCCAGGCGTGCCAGGCGACCGGCGCGGCGGGCGGTATCGGCCTCGAGCTGGCCGCGGGTGATCCAGCCGCGGCGGGGGTCGTGGATCTGCGGGCGGTCGGGGTCGGCCTGCCAGTGGCGCAGCCAGCATGCGGTCAGGTTCGGCGCCCCACCCGCCGTCGCATCGAAGCGCTCGCCCTTTGCCAGGTGGTCGTTCGGCGCGGGCATTCGGAGCGCTCCTCGGGTGGCAGGCAGGGTGGGTGGTTGGGACGCGCGTCACGCGGCCGCCAAGCGTACTCGAGGCCCGGGAACGCAGGGAACCGGGATCTCGGGACCGGCGTCTCTCCCACCGAACGAGGGTTCGGACCGCAGCCGCCCTCGTTTCTCCTTGGTTGGGGACTCGCCGGTCGAGCCAGGATCGACCGGCTTCGAAAATGAGCTCGAAGATGAGCTCGAAGATGAGAGGGCCCGTGCGAATGGAACGCGCACGGGCCCTTTTTATTTCGGCTCATGGCTGTTCACAACCGCTCACGGCTGTTCATTTCGGCTCACGGCTGCTCATTTCGATTCGCGCCTGCGCCGCTCGCGCCATTCGCTGAGCCGCCGGGCGATCTCCGCCTCCGCGCCCCGACTCCCGGGCTCGTAGTAGACGTGCCCGCGCAGGGCCTCGGGCAGATTCTCCGCCGCGACGAAGCCATCCGGGGCCGCGTGGGCGTAGACGTAGTCCTCGCCGTAGCCGAGCTCGCGCATCAGGGCCGTCGGCGCGTTGCGCAGATGCTTCGGGACCGGGAGCGGGCCGTGGCCCTTCAGGTCCTCGATGGCGAGTCCGAGGGCGTGATAGCTTGCGTTGCTCTTCGGGGCACACGCGAGATAGGTCGCGACCTGGGCGAGCGGGATGCGGCCTTCCGGCATCCCGATCCGTTCGACGGCCTGGTGGGCCGCGAGGGCGAGCGCGAGCGCCGATGGATCCGCGTTGCCGACGTCCTCCGACGCGAAGATCACGAGCCGACGCGCCACGTAGAGCGGATCTTCGCCGGCCTCGAGCATGCGGGCGAGGTAGTGGAGCGCGGCGTCGGGATCACTCGAGCGCAGGCTCTTGATCAGCGCCGACACGACGTTGAAATGCTCCTCGCCCGCGCGGTCGTGGCGCAGCGCATCGCGGCCGATCGCGGCGTCGATGGTCTCGGGATCGAGGGGCAGGGCGCGCTTCGCACCGGCGAGGTGGATCGAGGCCGCCGCCTCGAGCGTGCCGAGCAGGCGGCGTGCGTCGCCCTGGGAGGCGAGGATCAGCGCGCGCCGCGCGGTCTCGGGAACATCGATCGGTGTCGCGCCGAGGCCGCGGACGGGATCCCGCAGCGCGCGCTCGAGGACCTGCTCGAGGGCCGCGAGCGGGAGTGTGTCGAGCACGATCACACGACAGCGCGACAAGAGCGGTGCGATCACACTGAAGGAGGGATTCTCCGTCGTGGCCCCGATCAGGGTCACGGTCCCGGCTTCCACCGGCGGCAGCAGCGCGTCCTGCTGCGCCTTGTTCAGGCGGTGGATCTCATCGATAAAGAGCAGCGTCCGCAGCCGCGTCCGGCGCGCGCTCTCGACGGCCTTCCGGATGTCGGGGACCCCCGATGTCACCGCCGAGAGCGGCACGAGGCGCGCGTCGGCGCGCTCGCCGAGGATCCAGGCGAGGGAGGTCTTGCCGCTCCCGGGCGGGCCCCAGAGCAGGAGCGAAGGGAGCGAAGGGCCCTGCAGCAGCGTGTGCAACGGGCGGCCCGGGGCGAGCAGCTCTTCGTGGCCCACGAGCTCCTCGAGTCGCCGCGGGCGCATGCGCTCGGCGAGCGGCGCATGGGGCTCGAGGGAGCGGGCCGCGCGCTCGGGAAAGAGATCGAGGGTCTCGTCGGCGCTCATTTGGCCATTCTCATTCATGCATTCTCATCGATGAATGCTAGCCGAGCAGGATGCGGCGCTTGCGGGCGGGCAAAGGGAAACGGGATCATCCGCGGCGGCCAGTTCGTTCCGGGCCGGAGGGTTGGGATCGATGATCGAGCTGTTGCGAATCGAGAACCTGGCCCTCGTCGAGTCGGTGGAGCTCGAGTTCGGCGCCGGCCTGAACGTGTTGACGGGCGAGACCGGTGCCGGGAAATCGATCGTGCTCTCCGCCCTCGCCCTGCTCGCGGGGGGGCGAGCCGGCGCGGATGCTCTGCGCAGCGGCGCCGAGGAAGGCGCGGTCGAGGCGATCTTCCGGATGGACGGGCATCAGGACGTCGCCCACGAGCTCGCCGAGCGGGGACTCATCGCGGAGCCCGGCTTGGATGCCGACGGGGTGCCCGAGCTGATCGTGCGGCGAACGCTCCAGCCCGGCGGCCGCGGCCGCGCGCGCGTCGGTGGCCAGCTCGTCCCGGTTGCGACCCTGGCTGAAGTCTTCGGGGGACAGCTCGAGATCTCGAGCCAACACGGCTCCCAGGCGCTGCGCCACGCCGAGAACCACGTCCTCGCCCTCGATGCCTTTGCGGGCAAGACGAGTCTGCGCGAGATCGTGGGCCGCGAGGTCGCTCGCGTCGGCGAGCTCGATCGCGAGATCCAGACCCTGCGCACCGCCGAGGAGGAGCGCGCCCGCCGCCTCGATTTCCTCGACTACCAACGCCAGGAGCTCGAGCAGGAAGACCTCGATCCCGCGAGCATCGCGGGCCTCGAGGCCGATCACCGCCGCCTGACCCACGCCGAGCGCCTGGCCGAAGATCTCGCGAGCGTCTCGGCGGCGCTGAGTGGGGGCGACGGGGACGCCCCTTCGGCGGAGCAGGCGCTCTCGATCGCTCGGCGTGCCCTCGTGTCCGCGCTGCGAATGGATCCCGATCTCGCCGAGCTGGCCGGGCGCCTCGAGGCCGTCGAGAGCGAGCTGCGGGATGTCGCGGTCCGCGCCGCCGACTATCTCGCCGAGCTCGAGATCGATCCCGCGCGGCTCGAGGCCGTCGAAGAGCGCATCGCCCGGCTCGAGAAGCTGCGCCGCAAATACGGCCAGAGCGCCCTCGAGATCGGGTCCCAGCGCGATGCGATCCTGCGCGAGATCGAGACGCTCTCCGGTGCCGATGCGCGCATCAAGGAGCTCGACGCCGAGCGGGTGCGCCGCGTCGCGACGGCGAACGAGAGCGCCGCGCAGCTCTCGCGGGCCCGCGCCCAGGCGGCGAAGAAGCTCGCCCGGGCCGTCGAGGGCGAGCTCGGTGATCTCGCGATGGTGGGGGCGCGCTTTGCGGTGGCGCTCGAGCCCTGGTCGCGGGAGGGCGCTTCGCCCGGGCTCGAGACGGGGAGCTCCGGCCGCGAGCGGCCGCAATTTCTCTTCTCCGCCAACGCCGGGGAGGAGCCGCGGCCGATCCAGCGGGTCGCCTCGGGCGGCGAGCTCTCGCGGCTCTTTTTAGCCATCAAGAACTCACTCCGGCGCGCGGATCGGAACATGGTGATCGTGTTCGACGAGGTCGACGCGGGAATCGGCGGCGCCGTGGCGGAGCGGGTCGGCCGGGTGCTCTCGGAGCTCGCGACCGAGCACCAGGTCCTCTGCATCACGCACCTGCCCCAGATCGCCGCCTTCGCCGACCGGCACTTCGTGGTGCGCAAGGAGCAGGCAGGCGGACGGACGCGAACCCAGGTCGCGCGGGTCGAGGGCGAGGCCCGGATCGACGAGCTCGCGCGCATGGCGGGGGGTGAGCGTGTGACCGATGTCACACGTCAGCATGCGCGCGCCCTGCTCGAGGGCCGTTGACCCGTTCGTTTGCCGAAAAAATGCGGCTCGATCCTTCAAAACTGTGACCTGCGTCCATCAAGGCCCTCCCGGCCAGGGCCGATGAACCCCCCGTGTCCAAGAACGGGTCGAGGACACGTGAGGTACGGGGCGATGGCGATCGCCGGTCTGAGTGAAGAGACGCCGCGCCGGCGGCCCCCGTCTGGGGCGATGGCGATCGTGCTCTCGGGCTTCTACGAGGGGCTCGAGGTGGCGATCGATCGCGAGCGCATCGTGATCGGGCGCGGCCGCAAGGCGGACCTGGCACTCGCCGAGGCGACCATCTCCCGTGCCCACGCTGCCCTCGGCTTCGATGGCGAACGGTTCTTCGTCGAGGACCTCGGGAGCACGAACGGCACCCTGGTCAACGGCGCACGGGTCTCACGCCAGGCCTTGAAGAGCGAAGACGAAATCCAGATGGGCAAGCTCCGCATCGGAGTGTCGCTGCCCGACTGAGCTGCCGGACTGAGACGGAGAGTCGATGGAAGCCTACAAGCTGATCTGGCTGAAAGACACGCACGCCCGACCCGTGCAGCTCTCGATTCCCAAGCGTTCGGTGCGGCGCGCCGCGATCGCGGCGGGCGTCGTGGCTCTCGTCATCGGCGCGATGGCGTTCGATTATTTCCGACTGCGCGGCGAGACCTCGGAGCTCGCGAGCCTGCGGGTCGAGACGGGCGCGCAGCGCGATCAGATCGCGGCCTTCCGCTCGCGCATCCAGGAGGTCGACAGCCGGCTCGCGAAGGTGGCGGACCTCGAGCGCAAGGTTCGGATCATCGCCAATCTCCCCGGCGCGGTCGGTGTCGGCGGCGAGCAGGCGATCGAGGAAGCGCCGATGGACGGCGATACCGGATCCATCCCGACGCATGCGGACGACGCGGGTCTCGATTCGGCGATCGCAACCGGATCGTCGTATACGGGGCAGGGCGGGGGCGACGAGGAAGAGCTCTCCTCGGGTGCGCCGAGCGACGCTGATGGCGAGTGGCTCGGTGTTCTCGACGAGAAGGCGCTCGGGCTCGGTGTCGATGCCGACGAGCGGGTCGCATCGCTTTCGCGGCTGCTCGACCAGCTCGAGGACAAACAGGACAAGCTCGCGTCGAGCCCGTCGATCTGGCCCTCGAAGGGCTGGTTGACCTCGCGCTTCGGCGCGCGCGTCTCGCCCTTCACCGGCCGCCGCCAGATGCACGCCGGCCTCGACATCGCCGCCGCGAACGGAACGGCGATCGTGGCCCCGGCGCGGGGTCGCGCGACCTTCGTCGGGACCAAGGGGCCGCTGGGCCGGGCGCTCGTGATCGACCACGGATTCGGGGTCAAGACGATGTACGGCCACACCTCCGAGATCTTCGTGAAGGCGGGGCAGACGGTGGAGCGGGGCCAGAAGATCGCCGCCATCGGGAATTCCGGCCGCAGCACGGGCCCCCATCTCCACTACGTCGTGGAAGTGAACGGCGCGCCCCGCAATCCCCTGGACTACATCTTCGACTGATCGAATCCCCCGGCGCGCCCGCTCGATTGCTGCCCGCGGACGCCTCTCCTACCCTCCGGCCCGTTCGAAGACCCCCAAAGACCTTCGACAGCGCCTCGAGACTGGCGATCGCGTCGGATGCGCGTCAGGTCTCCGGGTCGCTCGTCGGATCCGGATCGGGCCGATGCAGCGCATATTCAGCAAGATTCTCGGCACCGCGAACGACCGCGCGATCAAGCGGATGTTTCCCCTCGTCGAGCGAGCCAACGACCTGGAGGGCGAGCTCTCACGCCTCTCCGACGCAGAGCTGCGCGGGCGAACGGCGATCTTCCGCGATCGCCTCGAGCGGGGCGAGAGCCTCGAAGAGCTCCTGCCCGAGGCCTTCGCAACCGTTCGCGAGGCGTCGAAGCGGACCCTCGGCCAGCGCCATTACGACGTCCAGCTGATCGGCGGAATCGTCCTGCATCGCGGTCGCATCGCCGAGATGAAGACCGGCGAGGGCAAGACCCTCGTCGCGACGCTGCCGGCCTACCTGAACGGGTTGACGGGGCGCGGCGTCCACGTCGTGACGGTCAACGACTTCCTCGCGAAACGCGACGCCGAATGGATGGGGCAGGTCCATCGCTTCCTCGGTCTCGAGGTCGGCGCGATCGTCCACGGCTTGACCGACGCCCAGCGCCAGGCCGCCTATCGCGCCGACATCACCTACTGCACCAACAACGAGCTCGGCTTCGACTATCTGCGCGACAACATGAAGTTCTCGCTCGCGGCGTGTGTCCAGCGAGAGCTGCATTATGCGATCGTCGACGAGGTCGACTCGATCCTGATCGACGAAGCGCGAACCCCGCTCATCATCGCGGGTCCCTCCGAGCAGAACACCCAGATCTACACGATCGCAAACCGCCTGATCCCGTCGCTGCAGATCGGCACGGCCGCCGAGGCGTCGAAGGGAATCGACGAGACCGGCGACTACTGGATCGACGAGAAGGCGCATTCGGCGACCTTCACGGACCAGGGTGTCCACAAATGCGAGTCGATGCTGCGCGTCGACAATCTCTTCGACCCCAGCATGCTGCCCGTCCTCCACGCGCTGCAACAGGCCCTCTCGGCCCACTCGCTGAAGCGCATCGACGTCGATTACGTCGTGCGTCAGGGCGACGACGGCAGCAAGGAAGTCGTGATCGTCGACGAGCATACTGGCCGCCTGATGCCCGGCCGACGCTGGTCCGACGGCCTCCATCAGGCCGTCGAGGCCAAGGAAGGCATCACGGTCCGCAGCGAGAACCAGACCCTCGCCTCGATCACTTTCCAGAACTACTTCCGCATGTACGAGAAGCTCGCCGGCATGACCGGCACGGCGGACACCGAGGCGGAAGAGTTCGGCAAGATCTACAACCTCGACGTCGCGCTGATGCCGACCAATCGCCCGATGGTCCGCCACGACCACGCCGACGTCGTGTTCAAGACCAAGCGGGAGAAGTTCGACGCCGTCGTCGAGGAGCTGAAGGCTCGCCACGAGACGGGTCAGCCCGTGCTCGTCGGCACGATCTCGATCGAGACCTCGGAGATGCTCTCGAGCAAGCTCGGGAAGGTCGGCCTCAAGCACACGGTGTTGAACGCCAAGAAGCACGAGCTCGAGAGCGAGATCGTCGCCCAGGCGGGTCGCAAGGGCGCGATCACGATCTCGACCAACATGGCGGGCCGCGGAACCGACATCGTGCTCGGCGGCAATCCCGAGCAGATGGCGCTGCAGAAATGCGGCCACGATCGGAGCCACCCGGAGTTCGAGGCGCTGCTCGCCAAATATGAAGCCCAGTGCGCGGCGGAGCGGCAGGAGGTCCTCACGGCCGGCGGCCTCCACATCCTCGGCACCGAGCGCCACGAGAGCCGCCGCATCGACAACCAGCTGCGCGGCCGCTCCGGGCGGCAGGGGGATCCGGGCTCGTCGCAGTTCTTCCTGTCCCTCGAAGACGATCTGCTGCGCATCTTCGAGGCGGACCGGGTCAAGCTCTGGTGGGATCGCGTCGGCGTGCAGGAGGGCGAGGCGATCGAGAATCGCATGCTCTCGCGGGTGATCGAAGGCGCGCAGAAGAAGGTCGAGGGCCGGAACTTCGACATCCGCAAGCATCTGCTCGACTACGACAACGTGATGAACAAGCAGCGCCAGGCCTTCTATGCGCGCCGTTTGGCCGCGATGTCGGCCGACGGCGAGGCGCTGCGCGGCGAGGTCGAGGGCTGCATCGAGGGCTTCGTCGTCGGCCTGCTCGCGCGCCACTGGCCCCATCGTGGAGACCCCGAGAACGACGACTACGTCGAGATGGCCCATGCCCTCGAGGCCCAGTTCGGCCTCGTGCTCTCGATCGAAGAGCCGCCCTTCCGCACTGCCAACGGTGATCGTCCAAACGAAAGACATCGCGACCGCGACGCCCTCGGCCACGCGATCCTCGAGCGCCTCGGGCAGGTCCTCGAGGCGAAGCGCGAGGAGGGGCGGGTGCTCAAGACCGAGACCTACGCCAGCTTCTCGAACTACCCGGGCTTCGACGACATCGCCCGGGATCTGCAGCTCCAGATCCTCGATTCCCAGTGGAAGGGCCACCTGCGCACGATGGACTCCCTGCGCGAGTCGATCAACCTGCGTGGCTATGCGCAGCGCGATCCGAAGATCGAATACCAGCGCGAGGGATTCTCGCTCTTCGGCGAGATGGAGCAGCGCATCGACGACACCTTCGCGGGCTTCGTCTTCCGCTTCGGCTATCCGCGGCCGGCCGTGGCGCCGCCGCCGCCGTCGCCGCAACGGGTGGAGCCGGCGGCGGGGACCGCTGCGACGGGCCAGACGGCGCGCCAGGCCTCGAACCCGGCGGGATCGGCTCCGGCGGGCGCTGCGGACCCGGCGACCCCCGGCTCGGCCGCGTTCCGATCGGCTTCCTCTGCGGGGCTCGCGAATCCCGCGGCAGCGGCGAAGGTCGGCCGCAACGACCCCTGTCCCTGTGGCAGTGGCAAGAAGCACAAGAAATGCTGCGGCGCGTGAGCGGTCGCAGCGGGGGGAGCTGGTCGGCGTGGGGAGTCTGAAGGTCGAACGCGTGGCCCGGCCGGTGGCGGGCTTTCGCGCGGCGGGCATCCACGCGGGCATCAAGGCGCAGGCGAAAGACCTGGCCCTCATCGTCTGCGACGAGCGGGCGAGCGTGGCCGCGGTCTTCACACGCTCGAGCGTGGTCGGCGCACCGGTCGAGGTCTCGCGGGCGCGGGTCAAGCGCGGATTCTCGCGCGGCGTCGTCGTCAACAGCGGCTGCTCGAACGTGGCGATGGGCGCGCGCGGCATCCGCGACGCCCACACGATGGCACGCTATGCGGCGAAGGCGATCGGCTGCGACGACTCCGACGTCCTGCTCGCCTCGACCGGAGTCATCGGTCAGCCGCTTCCGCTCGAGGTCTTGAAGCTCGGCATTCCGCAGGCGGCGGCGGCCCTCTCTTGCGACGGCTTCGCCGACGCCTCCGAGGCGATCCGCACGACCGATACCTTTGCCAAGGTCGCCTCCGTCCGGATCTCGCTCGCTGGCGAGACCGTGACGCTGCAGGGCATCGCCAAGGGCGCGGGCATGATCGAGCCCAACATGGCGACGATGCTCGGCTTCCTCGCGACCGATGCGAAGGTCTCGCCGGCGCTGCTGCGCGGGATGCTCCGCCGCGTCGCCGACGCGACCTTCAACCGGCTCTCGGTCGACGGCGAGACCTCGACGTCGGACTCGGTGATGTTATTCGCGAGCGGGCGGGCGATGCGGACGACGCTGCGGCCCGGATCGCGGGAAGCGAAGCAATTCGAGGCGGCGCTCCAGGCCGTCTGTGAAGACCTCGTGCGGCAGCTGGCCCGGGACGGCGAGGGGGCGACGAAGCTCCTGCTGGTCGACGTCCGCGGGGCGAAGTCCGCGAAGGAGGCCGATCGCGCGGCCCGCCGGATCGGGAACTCGTTGCTCGTCAAGACGGCCGTCTTCGGCGGGGACCCGAACTGGGGCCGCATCCTCCAGACGATCGGGGCCGCCCGGATCGCCTGGCATCCCGAGCGGACGCAGATCCGGGTCGCCGGGGTTCCGGTCTTCACGAAGGGCCGCTCGGCGGGGCCCGTGGCCCGCAAGCGGGCCGAGGTCGCGCTCAAAGCCGAGGAGATCGAGATCCGGGTCGATCTCGGGAAGGGCCCGGGTGAGGCGCGGCTCTTCACCTGTGACCTGACCTACGAGTACATCCGGGTCACCGCCGATTACACCACCTGATCCCCTCGAGCCGGATGCCTCCAAACGCGTGGTGGGGCCCGGTGCCGTCTGCTAAACACCCGCCAAATCACACGTTCCGAGTCACCCCGGCGGTGCCTGGAGCGAATCGAATCAGCGCCTGCGACCCGGGATCCGACTTCAACGGATCGCGACCGGGTCGGGGACGCGTTTCGATCGCATCAGGTCGGGGAATGGACGACTCGGGGCGGAGGCATAACCGCAAAGGAGAGATCCATGTCCGATACGACGGCCATCGTCGAGGCCGAAACCCCGTCCGCGTACCGTGCCCAGCCCGCTCCCCCTCTCGCTCCCCGCGCCTCCTCGTCAGGAGCGCCGGGTGAGATGGGTCTCGTCATGAAGGAGCAGGAGCTCTCGATCCGCTCCCTCTTCGAGGCGGGCGTCCACTACGGCCACCAGCCCGGTCGCTGGAACCCGCTGATGCGCTCGTACATTTTTGGAGAGCGCAACGGCACGCATATTCTGGACCTCGATCAGACGCTCCCGCTGCTCGAGGAAGCCCTCGACTTCCTGCGCGACACGACCGCCGCCGGCGGCAGCGTTCTTTTTGTGGGTACGAAAAGGCAGGCGGCGGCGCCGCTCATGCTCGAGGCGCTGCGGGCGAAGCAGTACTACGTGAACAATCGCTGGCTCGGCGGCATGCTCACGAACTGGAAGACCGTCCGGAAGTCGATCGATCGCTACAACTCGAATCTCGACATCCTCGGCTCTGAGGACAAGAAGGCCGAGCTCTCGAAGAAGGAGCTCGCCGCGGTCTCTCGCCAGACGGAGAAGTATTCGAAGTCGCTCGAGGGGATCCGCAAGATGGAGCGGCTGCCGTCGGCGCTCTTCGTGATCGACGTCGGCAAGGAATCGATCGCCGTCCAGGAGGCGAAGCGCCTCTGCATTCCGATCGTCGGCGTCGTCGACTCGAATTGCAGCCCGCGTGACATCGACTTCCTGGTGCCCGGCAACGACGACGCGATCCGCGCGATCGACCTGTACTGCACGGCCGTCGCGAACGCCTGCCTCTCGGGCTACGAGCGGCATCAGTCGGAGCTGGTCGCCCAGCGCCGCGACCAGCCCCAGGCCGAGAAGCTCGACCTGTCGGCGAAGACCGGTCGGCGCGTGGTCGAGATCAAGCAGGCGCCGCGGCGCGGTCGGGGCCAGGGCTCCGGCGGCGCGGGCGGGGGCCGAAGTTATTCGGCGGGTGGACCCCCTGCCGGGGGCAAGGGCGGCAGCGATGCGGACGCGCCGGCCACTCCGGGAACGAGCGGCGACGGCGGTCAGGCCTGAGGCAGCTCGATTTGAACGGAGCTTGAACGGAGCGCGTGCGCGGATGAGCGGAGCGCGCGCGCGAAAGGGATCGGGCGACCGATTCGGGAGACGAGGACTGTGGCAGAGGTCTCTGCAGGGGATGTGAAGGCGCTGCGTGATTCCACGGGCGCGGGCATGATGGATTGCAAGCGGGCGCTCGCCGACGCGGAGGGCGATGTCGAGCGCGCGCGCGAGCTGCTTCGGGAGCGCGGGCTGTCGAAGGCCGGCAAACGAGCCGGCCGCGAGACGACCGAAGGGGCCGTCGTGTTCGCCTCGAAGGGCGGGCGTGGCACGTTGATCGAGCTCGGCTGCGAGACGGATTTCGTGGCGAAGACGCCCGACTTCCAGGGGCTCGCGAGCTCGATTGCGATGGCGCTGCTGGGGGCCACCTCCGTATCCAATCTCGACGGAGCGCTCGCGCTGCCGCTGAATGGCTCGACCATCGACGACGTCGTCAAGGCGGCGGGCGTGAAGATGGGTGAGAACATCCAGCTCAAGCGCGTGGCGACGGTCGACGTGAAGGGCGTGACCGGCGGTTATGTCCACGGCGGTGGGAAGCTCGGCGTGCTCGTGGCGCTCGAGACGGTCCTCTCTGGGGACGCGGCTGAGGCCGTCGCACGGGACATTGCGATGCACGTCGCCGCCCACGACCCGACGCCGATCGCGGTGGATCGCGGGGACGTCTCGGCGGCGGTGATCGATCAGGAGCGAAAGTTCCTGACGAATCAGGCCCTCGAGAGCGGTAAGCCCGCGAACGTCGTCGAGAAGATGGTCGACGGTCGCATGAACAAGTTCTTCAGCGAGAACTGTCTGCTGGCCCAGGGCTTCGTGAAGGATCCCGACACGAAGGTCAGCGATCTGCTCGCCAATGCGGGCAAGGCGGCGGGCGCTGCGATCACGGTGAAATCCTTCGTCCGCTTCAAGCTCGGCGAGGCTTCCGCCTAGTGGCGACGGGATACCGGAGGATCCTGTTGAAACTCTCCGGCGAGGGCCTCGCCGGAGACGATGGCTTCGGGATCCATCCGGGACTCATCGCCGACATCGCCGATCAGGTGCGCGAGATCCACGAGCTCGGGACCGAGATCTGCATCGTGATCGGCGGCGGCAACATCATCCGCGGGATGACGGCGGCCGCCCAGGGCATGGACCGCGCCCAGGCCGACTACATGGGCATGCTTGCGAGCATCATCAACGCGATGGCGCTCCAGGACGCGCTCGAGAAGCTCGAGGTCGCGACCCGGGTCCAGACGGCGATTCCCGTCGCGGAAGTCGCCGAGCCCTACATCCGCCGTCGCGCGATGCGCCACATGGAGAAGGGCCGGATCGTGATCTTCGCGGCCGGCACCGGGAACCCCTACTTCACGACCGATACCGCCGCCGCCCTGCGCGCCGCCGAGGTCCACGCGGACGTCGTGATGAAGGCGACCCAGGTCGACGGGGTCTACAGCGCGGACCCCCACAAGGATCCGACGGCCCAGCGCTACGAGGAGCTCTCCTTCGCCGAGGCCCTCCAGCGGGACCTGCGATTCATGGATCAGACGGCGATCGCCTTGTGCCGCGAGAACAACCTGCCGATCCACCTCTTCGACATGCGCGTGCGGGGCAACATCATGAAGGCCGTGCGCGGCGAGCGGGTGGGCACGATCGTCGGACGTTCGCGAACCTGATCCAATCCGGAACAGGAAGAGAGGTCACTCGAGATGGCAGACGAAGCAGACGTGAACGCCCTGCTCGAAGAGGCGCGGGATTCGATGGACAAGACCATCGAGCATTTCCGCAAGGAGCTGAAGAAGGTCCGGACCGGCCGCGCGAGCACGAGCCTGCTCGACGGCCTGACGGCCGAGTACTTCGGGACGCCGACCCCGCTGAACCAGCTGGCGACGCTCGCCGCCCCGGATCCGCGCATGATCGTCGTCTCGCCCTTCGACAAGTCGGCGATCTCGGCCATCGAGAAGGCGATCCACGCGGCGAACCTGGGGATCAGCCCGAGCAACGACGGCAAGGTGATCCGGCTCGCGATCCCGCCGCTCACGGAAGAGCGCCGCAAGAATCTCGTGAAGCAGGTGAAGACGATCGCCGAGGAGCACAAGGTCCGGATCCGCGAAGCCCGCCGCGACGCGCTGGCGCTGCTGAAGGACCTCGAGGACGACGGCCTCTCGAAGGACGATCGACACCGCGCCGAGAAGCGCGTCCAGGACCTGACCGACGACCACGGCAAGAAGATCGACGAGCTCACCGCGCAGAAGGAAAAGGACGTCCTCGAGGTCTAGACCTCGGAGAACCCATGGACCACCCGGAGATCTCGCAGGCCCGCGTCCCGCGCCACGTCGCCATCATCATGGACGGCAACGGACGCTGGGCGACCGCCCGCGGTCAGGGGCGCAACGCGGGCCACCGCGCCGGCATCCAGTCCGTGCGCGAGATCATCCGGGCGGCGCGGGACTACGGGGTCGAGATCCTGACGCTCTACGCGTTCTCGCTCGAGAACTGGAACCGGCCCCGCGGCGAGGTCTCGATCCTGATGAGCCTGCTCGAGGAATACCTCGAGAAGGAGCTCGACGAGGTCCTGCAGCACGACGGCCGCGTCCGCACGATCGGCCGGCTCGAGCGGCTGCCCGCGTCGACTCGGCGCGCGGTCGAGCGCGCCGTCGAGCGCACGGTCGACAACCGCGGCATGCAGGTCGTGTTCGCGCTCTCCTACGGCGGCCGCGCCGAGATCGTCGACGCCGCACGGCGGATCGCCCGCGACGCCGAGCAGGGGAAGCTCGATCCCGAGAGCCTCGATGAGAAGGGCTTCGCCCACTATCTCTACGCGCCCGATCTGCCGGATCCCGATCTGCTGATCCGGACCGGCTGCGAGCAGCGCGTCTCGAATTTCCTGCTCTGGCAGATCGCCTACGCCGAGCTCCATCTCTCCGACCGCATGTGGCCCGATTTCCGGCGGCCTGATTTCGAGGCGGCGCTGCTCGACTACCAGAGCCGCGAACGGCGCTTCGGTCTCACGAGCGAGCAGGTCCGACCGTCATGAAGCGCATCGCGCTCCTCGGGAGCACGGGGAGCATCGGCGAGCAGACGCTCGACGTCGTCGCCCGGCATCCGGGGCGCTTCGAGGTCGTGGCCCTCTCCGCCGGCCGGCGCATCGAGCGGCTCGTCGAGCAGGCGCGTCGATTTCGCCCGCGGCTCGTGTCCATCGCCGATCCCGCAGAGGTCGCCGACGTGCGCGCAGCGCTCGGTCCCGACGTCGAGGTCGTGTCGGGGGACGAGGGGCTCGTGGCGGTCGCGACGGCGCCCTGCGAGCTCGTCGTGGCAGGTCTCGTCGGGGCGGTGGGGCTCGAGCCGGTACTCGCCGCGATCCGGGCGGGACGGACGATCGGCCTCGCGAACAAGGAAGTCATGGTGATGGCGGGGGCCCTCGTCCGGCGCGAGGCGGCGGCGCGCGGGGTCACCATCCTCCCGATCGATTCCGAACACAGCGCGATCTTCCAGTGTCTATCGGGCAGCCGGCCCGATCAGATCTCGCGCTTGATCCTGACCTGCTCGGGCGGCCCCTTCCGGACCTGGTCCGCCGAGAAGATCGCGGGCGCTGGAATCGAAGAGGCGCTGGCCCACCCGAACTGGTCGATGGGGGCCAAGATCTCGATCGATTCCGCGACGCTGATGAACAAGGGGCTCGAGGTGATCGAGGCGCGCTGGCTCTTCGACGTGGAGGCCTCTCGGGTCGACGTCGTCGTGCATCCGCAATCGATCGTCCACTCGCTGGTCGAGTTCCGGGACCGCTCGGTGCTGGCGCAGCTGGGACTCCCCGACATGCGCGTCCCCATCGCCGTCGCCCTCGCCCATCCCGAGCGCGTCGATCTCGATCTCCCGCGCCTCGACCTGGTCGCGCTCGCACGCCTGGATTTCGAGGCACCGGACCGCGTGCGCTTCCCCTGTCTCGAGCTCGCCTACCGCGCCGTGCGCGGGAGCGAGGCGGCGCCCGCCGTCCTGAACGCGGCGAACGAGGTCGCGGTCGAGGCGTTCCTCGCCGGTCGCATCCGCTTCCCCGAGATCGCGGCGTGCAACGAGTCCGTGCTCGAGGCGCATCTCGCAGAACACGCGGGGGAGGGCGTCTCGGATCTGGCGGCCGTGCGGGCAGCGGATGCGCTGGCCCGCGATGCGGCGAACCTCTGGCTCGAGCGGCTCGAGCGGCGTGAGGCCCGGCCGCGGGCGGCGGCGGGAGGGCGCTGATGCCGGTCGTCGACACCCTCGTCGCCGTGATCCCGATGCTCGGCATCCTCATCGTCGTGCACGAGCTCGGGCATTTCCTGGTCGCCAAGGCCTGCGGTGTGCGGGTGCTCAAGTTCTCGATCGGGTTCGGGGCACCGATCGGATTCGGGCCGCTCCGCGCCCGCTGGGAGCGGAACGGGACCGAGTACGTGATCGGCTGGATTCCGTTAGGCGGCTTCGTGCGCATGCTGGGCGAGCCGATGCCCGGGGACGATCCGGTCGCGATGGGCGTGCCGCCGGACGCGCGGCCCGACGAGTTCCTCGACGCGAAACCCGTCTGGCAGAAGCTCGCGGTCGTATTCGCGGGGCCGGCGATGAACCTGCTGCTGCCGATCGTGTGCCTCGTCGGGATCCTGTGGGTCGGATTTCCGCGGCCCGCCGCGATCATCGGTAGCGTCGAGGCGAATTCCCCCGCCGAGGCGGCGGGGCTCGCGGTCGGGGATCGGGTCGTCCGCCTCGACGGCGACGCGGTCGCGTGGTGGGACGAGGTGATCCTGCCGCTGCGCGAGCGGACGGCGCCCGGCGTCGCGCAGCTCGAGGTCGAGCGCGCGGGCGAGCTCCGCGAGATCGAGGTCCCGCTCGAGACCCAGAAGACGCGCGATCGCTTCGGGTCGGTCGTCGACACGGGCTGGATCGGCGTCAGCAACCGGCGGCAGGCAGCGCTGCTCGGGGTTCCGGATTCGGCGAGTGAGGCCGTCCGTGCGGGCCTGCGCTCGGGCGATCTCGTCGTCGCGGTCGGCGAGACCGAGATCGAGGACTGGGAGGCTCTTCGCGCGGCGCATTCGACGGCCGTCGAGTCCGCGCGCGCGGCGGGCCTCACGCGGGTCGTCTGGAAGATCGAGCGGCCGATCGCGGCGCTCGCGCCCGGGAAGCCCGACGCGTCCGACGGCTCGCAGGCGTCCGCGAAGCCAGCGCCCGGGGCCGAGCCCGAGACCGACACCGCGCCGGCGTTGGAAAAACACG
>JANMTD010000222.1:0-22837 GCA_031390075.1 Deltaproteobacteria bacterium
CCTCGGGGCGTTCGCGAACGGTGGAGCGAGGAACCTCACGGAATTCGAGCAGGAGATCTTCAGCTGGGGCGCCTATGCCCAGGGCTCCTATGACTTCCTCGAGTCCTTCACCTTTTCCGCGGGTCTCCGGTACAACTGGGAGCGGAAGGACTTCTTCGTCCAGAACCGCGCCCTGAACCAGCTCCCGTTCCCCCCGTTCCGGATTATTCGATTCGACCTGAAATCGGACAATCAGCGGACCTGGGATTCGTTCACGGGCTTTGTGAATCTCGAATACCGGTTCACCGAGGACGTATCGGCCTACATGAAATACACCCGCGGCTTCAAGGCGGGCCATTTCAATCCGAGCGACGCCGACGCAGCAAAGATCCCGGGCGAGGGATTCGCCGACCCCGAATCGATCGACGCCGTCGAGTGGGGACTCAATGCCACGTTCTGGGCGAATCGAATCCAGTCGAACGCCGCCTTCTTCTTCTACAACTACGAGGACTACCAGGTCTTCCGTTTGACCACGAATTTCCAGGGCCTGTCCCGCGTCGTGCAGAACGCAGAAGAGGCTCGAAACTTCGGGGCCGAGCTCGAGTTCATCCTGAGACCCCTCGAAGGTCTGGTCCCGGAGGAGATCGAGGGCCTCAACGTGACCCTGCGCGGCGGTTGGCTCGAAGCGGAGTTCGTGGAGTTCACGGTCCTGGAGCAGCGCCTGTTCGAGTCGGGCAGCCTCGGGGTTCCGATCGACTACTCCGGGAACAGTCTGCTCAACGCGGCCAACATGACGGCGTCGGCCCTCTTCGATTGGCCCGTCGTCATGGACCGCTTCGGGACGCTCACTCCGCACTACGACTTCACCTGGACCGACGACATCCCCTACGACCCGAACGACGGTCGGGGCGAGCCGACCACGAACGGCGAGCAGCGCTTTCAGCCCTACACCCTGGGCAATCGGGCCTACATGCTGCACAACGTGCGGCTCAGCTGGAAGCCGCCGGGGGATGGGGGGTTCGAGGTCGCGGGTTGGTGTCGCAACGTGACGGACAAGCGCTACAAGACGTTCGCGGTGGATCTCTCGAACTTCAGCTCCCAGCAGCTCGTCTACGTCGCCGATCCGCGCGTCTGCGGAGCCGATTTCCGGTTCACCTGGTAACAAAGGCGTGGGGGCGCGCTGTCAGGGAAGCTGATAGCCGAGGGCGCGCAGCTGATCGAGCTGCATGCGGTCGAGCTCGATCACGTCGGACTCGTAGACCGATTCCTGGGCGAGGGCCGATTGGGCTTTCTCGCGCAATCTCTCGGCGATTTCGGGATTCGCCGCGAGCTGGTCCCGCTTCTGCCCGTCGTCGGTCGACAGCAGGACTTCGAATTTGCGGCCGTTCAGACCCGACCCGGACACATAACGGAACTTCCCGTCGATCACGCTGATGGCCGGCATGCGTGCGCCACCCGGTGTGCCCCAGTTCTCGTCGAGGAACGCGATCGAGGGCTCTTCGGGAGTCGCCGTTTCGGAAGCTTCGTCTCCACGCGCGGCGGCGAGGATCGCCTCGCGGCGGGAGCGCCCATCGAGGCCGGTCGCCGGGTTCGCCACCCCGATCAGGTCGAAGAGCGTCGGCCAGATGTCCATGTTGTTGGTCCGCGTCGACACGACGATTCCAGGCTCGAGCGAGAAGGGAGCGGAGATG
The DNA here is from genome assembly GCA_031390075.1 of Deltaproteobacteria bacterium. Taxonomy (GTDB): domain Bacteria; phylum Myxococcota_A; class UBA9160; order UBA9160; family UBA4427; genus UBA4427. Next base: position 1,671 of record JANMTD010000222.1, read on the forward strand.
ATGACGGGCGTTTCCGTCGTCTCGGGGAAGACCTCGCGTGCATGTCCCTCGAAGCCCCGCTCGCCGAACGCCTCGCCGTGATCGGAAAGCACGACGACGATCGTCTTTTCGAGCAGTCCCTGGGTGCCCAGGTAGTCGTAGAGCGTCGAGATGATCCAATCCACCCGCAGGATCGAATTGTCGTAGATGTCGGACACGCTGTTTCCGAAGAGGGCCGATTCCTGGTCGTAGGTGTATTCGTGGAGATCCATCAGGTGGAGGTAGAGGAACCAGCGGGACGTCTTGCCATGGATTCTCAGGAACTCCGTGGCATCCGCGATCACGCTCTCGTCGTTCCCGTTCTTCTGGGCGTTCGGACGCATGCGCTGGATCCGCGGGTCCTGATAGCCGGCGAACGGGCGGTAGTATTTCTCGAACCCCTGATTGAATCGGAAGGAGGGATTGACCCAGCCGTTGCGGTAGAGCCCGACCGTCTTGAACCCGGCCTCGGCGAGGATCTCGGCCGGCATGTCGACCTTCTCCGAGATGCTCTGGTCGAAGCGCGTGATCCCGACGTGCAGGGGCGTCCGACCCGACCACATCGAGGCCATCGAGCTCTTGGTCCAGGAGGATTGCGCGACGTTGTGTCCGAAGCGGATCCCGTTCGCGGCGAGCTTCGAGAGGAAGGGCGTCGTGTCGCGTTCGTAGCCGTAGGCGCTCATGCGCTCGGCCCGCAGCGTGTCGACGACGATGAAGAGGATATTCGTGTCGTCGCGGTCGGCGAGGGCCTCGATCTCGGCTGCTCCGCCCGGCGGTCGGTTCCCGGCGGGATCCGGCTCGATCTCGATGGTCGAGTAGGCGTAGAGTCCGAATACGATGAGGGCGACGAGGAGAATGGGCCAGAATTTTCTTCGGGTTTCGGTCGTCATGGCGGGCCCGAGCCTATCGAATCCGAATGGTCCGGGAAACCAGACGGCTCGCTGCCTGGGAGCAATGGTGCAGATGAAGATCCTGCTAAGGTCTGCGCCATGAAATCCGACCGCTCGCCTCTCCCCCGCGCGCCGAACGTCTGGCCCTCGCCCCCGGTCGGATGCGACGTGCGCCTCGTGTCGGGGTGCGTCCTGATCGCGGTGACACTGCTGTCGCTCGGCGGTTGCTCCCGCTCGGCCGAGGACCGCATCGAGGAGGTTCGAGAGCTCCAGGCCGAGAATCAGATGGAGCAGTCGATCCCGATCCTGAGCGAGCTGATCGAGTCGGGGAATCGAGAGGGCGAGATCCTCTACCGCTACGGTCGGGCTCTCTCCCTCACCGGAAAGCCCGAGCGCTCCGTGTGGGCACTCGACGCCGCGCGCGAGGATCCGGAGTGGTTCGTCCGGGCGAGCCAACAGCTCGCGATCGATGCGCATCTCGGCGAGAACTTCGACTTCGCGATGGAGGTCTTCGAGCGTCTGCACGCGGAGGCGCCCGCCGAAATGGAGGGGGATCTCTTCGCCCTGCTGCTCGAGGCGCGGGTCCTGCTCGACAGCCAGAACCATTTCGAGGAAGCCCTCGAGTTGATCAATTCGATTCTCGAGCGTTTTCCGGAGGAGGACACGGCCATTCGAATGAAGGCCGTCGCGCTCCTCGGGCTCAAGCGCCCCGACGAGGCCTACGAGATCCTGCGCGCTTCGAATATCGCGCCAGGGGGGGACGCGGACGCGGAAGCGAAGGAGAAGCCGGCGGAGCCGGGCGAGGCGGAGTCCGACTCGGTCGTGGATGCGGACGGTTCGACCGAGGACGAGAGCGATCCCGGCATCTACCTCGAGCTCGAAGAGGATACGCGCGAGGCCTACTGGTGCGCGGTCCGGACCTCCTTCAAACGCGAAGCGGGCGAGCTGGATGAAGCCACGAAGATCGTCGACGAATGCCTGGTGAAGTATCCGAGTGCGGCCGAGCTCATCACCGAGGCGATCAAGGTCTATACGGAGACCGGGCGTTACGACCGGGTGCTCGAAACCCTCGAAAAAGCCTACGAGGCGAGCCCTGACGATGCGGAGATCCGCAGCGCACTGGTTCAATACCTGGGGCGCATCGGTCGCACCAAAGACGTCGAGAAGATGCTTCGGAAGACCGTCGACGACGACGTCGCCCAGGGCCGGGGAAACGCCGTCGAGACCGCCTCCCATTGGGTGGATCTGGCGGGGTTTCTGCTGGAGCAGGATCGGGTCGGGGAAGCCCTGGTCGCGTTCGACTCGGCCAACAAGATCATCGGCGACTCCGCGTCGCCGGATCTGCTGCTGCGCGAGGCCGAGGCATTGATCCGGGCGAAGGAGTACGACCAGGCGTTCGCGATGGCCGAGAAGACGCCGGTCGAGGTTCACGGCCTGATGCTGCGGGGCCGGATCGCCTTCGAGCGGGGCGAATATCAGAAAGCCCTCGACGAGCTCGGCAAGGCCGCGCTCCTGTGGCCGGACAATGCGCCGATTCGTTACTACCGGGCGCGAGCGGCAGAGGGCGTAGGCGAATTCGATCTGGCGATCGAGGAGTACCGCCAGGCCGTCCGCTCCGAAAGCACCCTCGCGGAAGCGCGCGAGCGTCTCGCACGGCTTCATCTGGCTGAAGGCAACGTCAGAGAGGCTTCCGCGATCCTGGTCTTCCAGTCGCCGCGCATGCCGTCGGCGCCCTCGGCCGCGATGCAGATCCTGATGGCGGAAGTTGCGGCACGGCGTGGCACCGAGCCCATGCTCGACATCCCGCCCGCACCCGATTACCCCCCCGAGCGGGTGCGCGCGGAGACCATCCGTGCCCTCGCGCGCGGGCTCAGTCAGCGCACCAATCTGAAGGTCGCGGCAGGCGTGCTGGCGGAGCTCGAGAAGGCATCCGTAGCGCCGATCCGCGGTGCTTTCTTGCGCGAGCGAGTCGTCCTGCTGATCGCGAACGGGGATCTGGATGGAGCCGTCGCCGAGGCGCGAGCCGGACTGAAGGACCGCCCCGATGACCTCGACTCCAAGCTCGCGCTCGGTCGGGCCCTGGTCGCTCGCGGCAGCGATCTCGACGAAGCGACCCGTCTGCTCGACGAAGTGCTGGCGAAGAAGCCGGATGACGTCGATGCCCTGACGAGCCGCGCCGACCTCGAGACCCGACGAGAGCAGCTGGCGAAGGCCGACGCGACCTACGAGAGCGCGCTCAAGGTGGCGCCCGATCATTGGGAGGCGTTCGCGCCGAGGATCGATCATCTCGAGAAAGCCGGGAAGCAGAGCGAGGCGATCCAGCGTCTCGAGCTCTACGTCGCCCGCGATGCACCGTATGACGGGCGGGGCGCCCTCGCGCTCGCGCGCCTCCTGTCCTCCCGCGACGGAGCGGATGACGAGACGGCCCGTGCCCGTTCGATTCGGCTGGCGAAGCAGGCGATCCGCTTCGGGGCCGGCCAGCCCGCGGTCGACCTGCTCGCGTCCCTCGATCCCGCGGCGGCAGCCGAATATCCGCCTCAGCGACCGGCGGCGAAGCTGGAGCCCGCAGCCGGAGCCGAGCCGGCCGCTACCGAAGCCGTTCCCGCCAAGGCTGCCCTTCCGAAGAAGGGCAGCCCCGAGGCCGAGAGCTAGCTCTTTCCCGCCGCCTTCTCCGCAGCCAGGGCTGCTTCGATGTCCTGGCGGTCCTGGGTCGGGAGCTGTTCGACGTATTGGATGTGCTCGCCGAGGAGCTCTGCGTTCTCCTCGAGCCACTTCGACGCGGCTTCGGGATCGATCACCTTCCAGCGCTGGATGTTCCAGAGATACTGCACCTGGCGCTGTTGCGCGTCTGCGAGCGTCGAGGTGCGCTGCATCTGCTCGATCCAGTCGACGCGGTAGCGGTTCTTCGTCACGTGATACGCGATCGCCTGTCTGCGGATGAGGTCGGACCAGGAATCGGTCGGTCGCGCCGTGATCCATTCGTCGACGCCCTTCTGGTCGGCGTTCAGCCAGATCCGGGTGATGTCGTGGACCGTCCGCAATTTCTCGTCCGGGTTCTTGACCTCGCTCTGGATCACCCACTCCATCGCCTGGCGCGGCTCCCGATGCGCCCAGCCGCGTCCGATCCGCGCGACGAAGGTTCGGACATCGATGCCCTCTTTTTCGGCGCGCGCGAGCCATTCGAGGGCGAGCGTCGGCTCCTGGCGCGAGACGATGTTCAAGCCCGTGCCCAGGAGAAGTCGCTGCATCTCGGGCGGGTACGGCGCGGTAAGGGTCCATTCGAGCGCCGGGCGGCGGCCGTCGCGCAATATCTTCATCCGCATGTAGGCGCCCAGCGAGATCGCCATCGACTGCGCATCGAGCCCTTGGATCCAGTCTTCGAGTCCCGGTCTCCCGGACTCGAACCACCCGACGACGAGCGGATCGACATAATCGGGGTAGAGGCCCGTGCCGTCGATCGTTCGCCCCGCCAGCCAACCCGAATCCATCGCCGCCTGCGGATCGTTGCGACCCCACATGCGAAGGACCTCGGCGACGACCCGGGGATGATTGAGACGCAGCTCCTCCTCGCAGTAGGCGATTGCGGCGCCGGGATCGAACTGCGCCCACCACGCGGCGAAGAGCGCGTACTCGAGGTCACCCCATGCCAGGGGGGCGGATTCGATCGCGTGCTTGACACGGTCGAGCTGGTCGGGAGTCGCCTCCTCCAGGATCCGGGCCACGCGCCCCACCCGTTGGAGCGGATCCCGATGCGCGAGGGCCTCCTCGAGGGTTGCATCGGGGGAGAGCGGCGCACCGAGGGGATGGCCGACGCCCCCCACTTGAGTCTTGCCGGTGGCTTGCTCCGAAGATCCTGCCGGGCGGTCTTCTTCGCCCCCGCATCCAGCCAGTCCGATCAACGCAACGATCGCTACTGCAATCGCGGACCGCCGGTGCCGGCGGTTGGACATTCTCGACTCGACGGACATCTCAGTCATTCTCCTTGATGGCTAGTTGTGCATGCCCGGGGGACATACTCGCTCGCCCGTGCCCAAGATTGGCATCCCCGCGGCAAAGCTTCACGATTCGAACGCCCTGGTGACACCGTGCCTATCGGCGGGTGCACGGACAGACAGGAACGAATCGGTCGGGCGGTTCGATTCACTTGAAAGCTCCATGGGTAAGGTCGTCTCGTGATGCACTTTTTTCCTGCGGGGTTGACTCAGGATCAGGGCGAAATTGACCCAAAAAAGTTCCCAGTTTTGATTCTGGTCATGATAAGGTGCGCTCCGGTTTCGAGGTTTGCCTGTGCGGTTTGAGCGTCTGTATTGGCCTTTGAATGGCAATGTCAGAACAAGTTCGGGGCCGTTCGATCGAGACCGGTCTGGAAGTTAGATCGAGTCCCGGGCGTTGGTGTTCAACGCGACGAACGCGAAGTCTGTAACAAAGGAGTTCTTGATGTCCAAATTCTTACGAGCTGCCCTCACGGTGGCGACGGTCGGCATGGCGGCGGCTGCGAGCCAGGCCGTGCCGGTGGCGATGTACGGCGAATACGGCGAGAGCAACGGGATCATCGTCAACATCCCGCAGAACCCGCCGATCGTGCCCTGCGTCCCGCCGCCGCTCCTGGTCCTTCCCGCGCAACACGCGACGGTCATGGGGTCGTTGACCCTGATGAACGTCAACAACGTTCCGCCGGCGGGCCTCCCCGCTCAGCACCTGGACCTGCGTGCGGCTGGCGTCAATGACGCGCGCTGCCACGACCGTGAGCAGCACGTCAACTTCTCGACGATGCGACCCGGTGTCTTCAACCAGCCCAACGTCGGCAACCACGGTGCTCGGATCATCAACGGCGGCCTCGCCGTCGGCGATGCCTTCACGATTCCGCCCTTCGCCTTCGCGCAGCAGCTCGGCCCGCAGATCGGCATCGTGTTGCAGAACGTCACGAGACAGCTCGACACGACGTTCATCGCGGCCATGCCCGGCATCGACCGCATCGGTCCGAACCCGGGTCCGCTTCCGGCCGGGTCGTACACGATCAAGACCCCGGGCCAGCTGATCCCGCCGCCGGCACTGACCCGCATGTTCTCCCAGATGAACTGGTTGAATGCGGGCAACGGCCAGAACAACGGCAAGCCCGGTGGCGCGTTCCTGGCGCGCGGCGCGGCGGTCACGACGCATCTCAACAATGCGGCGGGTGGCAACGAGCAGCTTCAGGTTCGCTATCGCCCCTCGTCCGCTCGACAGTTCGGTGGCACGATGGCTCTCCTGCTCGATGGCAGGGGCAGGCTCTACCTGGGCGGCCCCGGCATCACCGGCATGATGGGCGCGTTCACGAAGCCTGCTGCGGGCACGGTGCCGGTCGGTGACAACGATCCCGGTTATCGGGTTCGCAACGCGGGGGGCTGGGATTTGACGGCGGCTGGCTTCCAGCTCCCCGGCAAGATCAAGGCCTTTTTCGAGGGCGCCAACCCGAACAACCGTTTCACGCCGATGCACACGATCATGATGACGCCCCATGATCCCTTTGCGCAGTATCAGAAAGTCGCGGGGGGCTGCACGCAGACCCCCCAGCCGCTGCCGGCTGGCTGCAACGAGATCAACGGCTTCTTTACGCACATGGCCGGGGCGTTCACGCAGGGGCTCGGGATCCCGGCGGGTGGCACGGTCAACGTGCTGGCCAAGGCGACGTCGATCAAGCACCAGTTCGCCCTCACGACGGGCACGGTCTCGATCATCCGCGTCGCGCTCCGCAATGGCATCCACTTCAGCGATACGCTGACCGGCATGGGCTACGACACGGTCGGTGTCTCGTCGATGGGTGGCCAGCAGCGGAACGTCGGCCTCGTGGCTGGCTCGTACTCGGTTCGGACGGCCCCGCTGCCGACGGGCCCGGACATTCAGATCAACACCCAGATGCTGGGAATCAATCTGAAGTTCACCCCGGAGCCGGGTGCGACGGTGGCGCTCGCCAGCGGGCTCGGCCTGCTCGGCCTGCTCGCCTATCGCCGACGGGCCTAGGTCCGAGCGCACTTCTTGACTGCCCTCGTCGTCTGAGTGATCAGACGGCGAGGGCGCCAGAAGCAGCGGTAGAAAATAGAAGAGGCCACGGTCGAACTGTCGACCGTGGCCTTTTCGCTTTCAGGGCTTCTCAGGGGTGCGCCCAGCGGTCGTCGGGCCCCTTTTATTCCGCGATCCGATCTCCGTCTTCGGAGTGGGCTCCCGAACGGCCCCATTCGGCCGCTTCGCGTACCTGAGCGAGCTCTCGGGCGGGCAGCACAAGCCCCGCGATCCAGCGATCGGCCGCAGCGGCATCGCCCATCGACCAGAAGTACGCCACGCGGCGCAGCATCTCGACGCGATCCGCCCCCGGCCGCAGCTTCATCGCCCAGGCGGCTGCCTCTGCCGGCCGGATGCGGGCCATGCGACGGACGAGCCCGCTCAGCAGGGCCGAGTCGGTGGGCGTGATCGGCGAGGCGGAGTCGTCCTGCGTCACCGCGCGATGCGTCTCGAACCAGCTCCAGGCGGCGTCGAAATCCCGTTTGGCCCAGGTCCCCATCGTCTCCGCCAGCGCACGGGAACGTTCGGGTCCCTCGGCCTTGGGAACGAGCCACTCGAGCGCTGCGGCCGGGCTCTCGTTGCGCAGCAGTCCTGCCAGCCGAACGAGGGTTCCTTCGAGCCAGGACGTGGACCCCGACTCGCTGAGCTCGTCGTAGTAGGCAGCGGCCGCCGGGGGATCCTCTCGTCCGGCGAGTCCGAGCGCCGTGCGCGCCACGGCCTGTGCGAACGCGTCGCCGGTCTCTGGTTCGACCCGTCTCGCGAGTGCGAATGTACCCGCGGCGCCCTGCGCATGGAGGACGCCACGCATCAGCCCATCGACGACATCGTGCCGCCCCTCGGCCTCCCAGAAGCGCCGAGCGAGGGCGAGCGCCCCGTCGGTGTCCCCTGACAGCGCCCAGCCGCGGACCAGCGGCACGGCCGCGAGCGCGCGCTGGTCGGGGTCGGTCAAGCTGTCGAAGTAGTTGCCCGCCTCGAGCTGCCGCCCACTCGCTGCCCACTCTCGCATCACTGTGCGGATCCCGATCTCGCGCCGCGAGCGGATCGGCCAGCCCTGGACCTCGAGCATGGCCGCGGTCGGATCGAGATGGGTCCAGGCCGTCAGGAAGATCTGGAGATCGACGGGGTCGTTTTCTCCGGCCCGCGAGCGGATCGCCTGGGCCGCACCCTCGACGTTCTCGACCGTGAGGCCCTCGCAGAGTCGGACGAGGGCGCTCGCGCGCGGAAATGCGCGCGGTCCCGCGAGCACGCGGGCGACCTGCTCTTCCATCTCTGCCGCGCTCAGCGCGTCCTCGGCGTCCGGAAAAGAGACGGGTGCGGGCCCCAGCCCTTTTCCCACATAGAAACCCACGATCGCCATCGCCGCGGCGACGAACCAACCGAACCGACCCATCCGACTCTCCCGGCTCGGCGCGCGAGCTCGATCAATCCCAACGAAGCACGCTCAGCAGGTCGCTGTAGTCGTCGGTCCAGAGCGGGGTGCCTGCCAGATCCGCGTCCGATCCCCGCCGCATCAGGATCGCATCGGGCCGCAGGCGCAACGCGCGGTGACGCTTCTCGATTCGGATGCGCAGGCGGGTCAGTTGATCGGAATTACGCGCGATGATGACCCAATCGGTGAGGCCGCTCTGGAGCTGCGGGGCAGGGCGGGTCTTGATCTGGAGGCTCTCCGCGCCGAACTCGGCGGCCATGCGAGATACGAGGCTCATCAGCTGGAAATGCCGGTTCGAGACATGCACGGCCATCAGGCCGTCGGGTGCCAGGGCCTTGAAGTAGAGCTCGAAGGCCTCGCGCGTCATCAGGTGGATCGGGATCGCATCGCTCGAGAAAGCGTCGAGGACGAGGAAGTCGAAGTCCTGCTTCACACCGCGCCGCTGCTCGTCCTCCATCGAGAGCCGGGCATCGCCGAGCACGAGCTCGACCTCGGCCGCAGAATCCTCGACGAAGCTGAAGTAGCCGCCGGGGCCCGAGATCTTCATCACGATCGGATCGATCTCGTAGAAGCGCATCGTGTCGCCCTTGCGCCCGTAGGCGGCGAGCGTGCCGACGCCGAGGCCGATGACGCCGATGCGCGATTCGCCCTGACCGGGTCGGCTCGTGAGCGCGAGACCGAGACCCGTGGCGCGCCCGAAATACGCGGTCGGAAGGCGTCTCGTCGCTTTGACGCGGAACTGGGTGCCGTGGATGGTGGTGCCGTTCGTCAACGAGCGCTGCTGGCCCGAGCTCTCCGGGAAATCGTCGACCCGGAGCACACCGAAGAAGGAGCGCTCGCGGTGGACACGGTTGGGCTTCCGCTGCGTCTCCTGCCACACGAAATGACCCACGAGGGCGAGGAAGAGAGACCCGACCACGAGCTGGCGCCAGCGCGGGCCGGCGAGACTCAGGAAGCTCTGGGGATCCCGCGCGCAGACGATGAGGACGAGCAGGCCGGTGAGGGCGAGGCCGACCTGGAGCTCGTAGTAGTCGTCGAAGACGATGGGCGCGCCAATGCCGACGAGCAGGCCGCCGAGCGCGCCCCCGGCCGAGACACAGAGATAGAAGGTCGTCAGCGACTGAGGTGCCGGCCTCGACCGGTAGAGCTCGCCGTGGAGGACCGTGCAGGCGCAGAAGAGCAGCGCGCCGTAGGCGACGACCTGCCAGACGATCATGGGATTCGCGCCGATCGAGTGGGTCACGACGAAGGCGATCAGCGCGCCGATCACGAACGGCGCCCGCCGATAGCTTCGCTCGGACGAGAACGCGAAGATGAAGGTCGCGAGATAGATCGCGAGCGGAACGATCCAGAGGAACGGAATGCTCGCGACATCGAGGCAGAGCTTGTTGGTGACGCCCATCAAGAGCACGACCGCCGCGCCGGACAGGAGGATCCAGAGCAGCGGAGTGAGCACGCCGAGCCGATCTCTGGACGCGCTCCCATCGGCAATGTGTTGTCCGACCGATCCGGGCTTCGCCCGCGCCATCCCCACGGCGCAGGCCAGCACCAGCAGGCCCGTCGCCACGAAGCCGAGCGTCCAGAGGGAGCCCGTCTGCGACAGCGGCATCCGGGGCTCGAGCACAAAGGGATAGGCGAAGAGGGCGAGGAACGAGCCCACGTTCGAGACCGCGTAGAGCGCGTATGGGGACGACGTGGGGTGGGCGCGCGCGAACCAGGCCTGGACGAGGGGCCCCGTCGAGGCGAGCACGAGGAAGGGCAGCGCGACGTTGGACGCGAGGATGCGGAGAACGGCCTCCGTCGGATCGACCGTGCCCTGGAGGTCGGGCGGAGATTCGGGCAGGACCGGAAGCGAGAGCCAGGCGGCCGCGACGGCGACGGCGTGGACGACGACCTGAAGCCTCGGACTCACGAACCGGATCAGCAGGTGGGCATAGGCGTAGCCGAGGAAGAGGGTCGTCTGGTAGAACGCGAGGCAGATCGTCCAGACGGCCGGTACGCCCCCGAACCAGGGCAGGATGCGCTTGCCGACCATCGGCTGGACGAGGAAGATCAGGAATGCGGAGGCGAAGATCGCCGTGGCGTACAGGGCCACCCGATTCGCGTTCCCCCCGCCCGGTCGCGATTCGTTCGTGGTCTGCGAGGGAGCAAGCGAATCGCCCGCCGGGTCTTTCATGGGGCGCAACGATAGGCGGGGCCACCGGCTTTGAGAAGCCCCGCACGGGCCCGCAGAGGGCGAAGGAGAATCGCGATGACACAATCTTCCAGGACCATTCGGAGCCTCTTTCAACCGCGGGAGCAACCGCGGGCGCGGGCGATGGCGCTCGCTTCGGCCTTTGCCCTCCTGCTCGCCGTGTCGGCTGCGGCGGCGGCGGTCGTGTCGGGAACCGATTGGGGGGTCCATGCCGATGCCGATACCGTCGTCATCCTGAACACCGACGAAGACGGGACGCCGCGCGAGACGACGATCTGGCTCTGCGTCTCGGAGGGACAGGGCTACGTGCGCGGGGGGAGCGGCCGCTGGGTCGGCAATACGCTTCGCAACGGCGACGTCGGTCTCCGCATCGCGGATGCCGAGCTTGCGGTGCACGCCACGAAGCTCGAGGACGCAGCCGAGATCGAGCGCGTGACGGCCGCGTTCCGCGCCAAGTACGGATTCGGTGACGTGATGGCCACGCTCGTGCGCGGCACGCCCACGATCTTCCGGCTCGCAGCGCGCTGACCGATCCGGAGCATCGGCCTCGACCCATCAGAGACGCCTCAGAGCCCGAGCAGGGCCGCGGTATTTTCCCGCATCACGCGTCGAAGGTCCGAGGCACCCAGCTTCTCGACTTCCTCGAGAAAGTCGAGGGGCGCGGCCAGGCCTTCTGGATGCGGCCAGTCGGAGCCGAATAACACACGATCGGCCCCGATCGTGTCGACGAGCTTGTAGACGTCGTCCTCGAAGAACGGGGCGACGTAGATGTGCTCCTTGAAGACCTCGTGGGGCGGAAGGGTTGCCCGCGATGCCTTCGCCCCGCCCTGGGAGGTGATCGCGACACGACCGACCTTCTCGAGGTTCTTCAGCAGGGGCGGGACCCAGTCGCTGCCGTTCTCGATGCTCGCGACGCGCAGGCGCGGGAAGCGCTCGAAGAGGCCGTGGAGCACGAGGGCGGCGAGCGTATCCTGCGCCGGGCGGGCGCCGAAGCAGGTGAGGAACTGGAAGGCGGTCATCGTCTGCTCCGTGACGTTCGGGTCCTCGCCCCATTCGCGTCCGAAGAAGTGGGTGTAGCCGCTGACGCCGATGTGGACGGCGGCGACGAGGCCGGCTTCTTCGGCCCTCGCCCAGAAGGGATCGAAATGGGGATCCGCCGGCGAGCGGCCGTAGACGGGGCCGGGCCGTAGGATGAAGCCCCGCGCGCCGAGCGCCGCGACGCGTTTGAGCTCGGCGATCGCCCATTCGCGGTCGACCAGCGTGATGAGCGGCAGGGCGAAGATCCGGTTCTTGTAGGCGTAGCCCCAATCGTCCTCGATGTAGCGATTGAAGGCGCGCATGTTGGCGAGCAGCGCGTCCCGATCCTCGTGGATGTCGTCCTCGAAGGCAACGCCGAAGCTCGGCAGCATGATCGTCGCCTCGATGCCCTGTTTGTCGAGGGTCGCGATGCGCGCATTGCGATCGCGAAAAGCGGGCGTCTGCGACGGAATCGCCTTCGGGACGTTGCTCGGATCGCCCTTGCCGGACATGAACGGCCGGTAGGCACCGGGCGGGAGCACCCAATCCCGCGTCGGCCGGTGGAAGCCCATCGGGCGATCGCCGAATCGCCACTCGTCTTGTCCGTCGACGTTCTTCACGACGTGGCAGGCGCGGGCGTTCCGGAACTTCGCCTCGAGATGACGCGTGCAGCAGTCGTGGGGCTCGTAGTAATGGTTGTCGGCGTCGACCGGAACGAAATCGAGGGACTTCATCGCAATTCTCCTCAGCTCGTAGAGAGGCTCAGCGCATGCCGAGCAGCATCAGCCGGTTTTCGGGGTTCGGTCGCAGCCCGTCGCTGCGGCCAGCAAAATAACGCGCGAAGAGATCGTCCGGCGAGAGATCCTCGAGCACTTCGTAGCCGAGGGCCCCGACTTCGCGGGCGAGCTCGGCCGGCACGTGTTTCGCGCCCCGCGGCTCGCCGACGGCCGCGGTGCTCCGGTTGACCTCGAGCGAGCGCGCACGGTCTTCCTCGCGGAGCAGGAGATGACCCGCGATCGGATAGTCGAAGACGATCCGGCTCCCGGCGGCGGCCGACTCCCGGAGCGAGGCGAGCGTCGCGAAGATCACCTCGCGGGTCAGGTAGCTGACGACCCCGAGCCAGTTGAAGAAAGCGGGGACACGGCCATCGAAGCCCCCGCGCACGAGGGCCGCCCCGGCGCTCTCGCGCTCGAAGTCGACGGCGACGAAGTGCGCATTCGGATGGCCGTCGAAGCCGAGCGCTCGGAGCTTCCCGCGTTTCTCGTCCTGCGACGCGGGATGGTCGAGCTCGAAGACCTGCAGCTGCTTCAAGAGGTCCGGCCGCCGCAGCAGGAACGAGTCGTTCCCGGCCCCGAGCAGGACGAACTGCCGGACACCGACCTCGTCGATCGCACGCTCGAGGGCGTCCTCCGCATGGCGCGCGCGGCCGACGATGCCGCCCTGGATCGGCTGCAGCGCCATCTGGTCGAGATACGCCTGGAGCTCGCCGCGTTCGAGGGGCGCGAGGAAGACGCCGCCTGTGAAGTGGGCGGCGAAGGGATCCTCGAAGATCAGCGGACGGGCCCCCGATTGGAAGTGCGCGGCCCTAAGACCTGCGACGAGCTGCGCCGTGACACTGGCCTTGCCTGTTTCCAACGAGCCCACCCTCCGACTGTGACCTCGTCGCGTTCAGGCCGTCAGCGCTTCCGTTGCGACGCCCTGGTCATAGTACTCCCGCGTTCGGCAGATCGCGTCGCCCCGGAACCACCAGAATCCCACGTAGCGGTTGTTGTAGGGCTTGCCGGTCGCGAGCGACTGGCCGCGACCCCGGTACTCCGCGATCACGAGATCCGGGTCGCTCGTGGGATGGATGACCTCGATCTCGAGCTCGAATCGAAAGGCCTGGAAGGCAATGATGAGGTAGTCGCGGACGGTATCGCGCCCCTCGACCTTGAACGCGCCACGGGAGACGGGGTAGGGAAACTCGATCACGTAATCCGGCGTGTAGTGCGCGACCGCGGCGACCACATCCCCGCGCGCCATGTGGGCAAAGACGGTCTTCAGGATCTCGAGATGGCTCATGCGCGCGCCTCCGGGAAGGGGAAGGTCCCGCGTGCGACGTCGGTCGCCGACTGGTGCGGCCATTGTTCGCGGAGAAAGCGCTCGTGAAGTCCGATGGCCTCTTCGATTTCGATCGGGCGAAGGGGCTCGTCGCCCCGCCAATCGAAGCAGTTTTCGTCGAGGGCTCGCCAACCCAGCGTGTAGCGGATGAAGCGAGCGGGCATGGACTCGTCGCCCCTCGCGCCCGTCGCGCGCTCGGGATCCGGCACCCCGTGCTGGTAGAGGACGTTGTCGAAGCGGAGGAGATCGCCCACCTGGACCGGAGGGGAAACGATCCCTCCCGACGCGTCGTGTAGCCGCGTACCGCCGGTCGATGTCTCGTCGCGCAAGGTCAGGATCGCCACCTCGCGCGGTCGGATACCGCTGTGGACATGGTTGCGGATACCGGGCTCGATCTCGTAGTCGAAGAGCTCGCCGTCGAAGTGGGGCACGATCGGTCCGCAGTGTTCGAAATAGCGGCCGACATTGAACAGCACACGGCCCCGCTTGAGGGAGAGTCGATCGGCCACCTCCAGAGAGAGTGCCATCAGCGAAGGCGGAAATTCGTTGGCGGTGAAGCCCGGAAGGTGGCGCGTCGCGGTCCCGCCCGGACATTGCAGGGCAAACGCGAAGGTTTCGATCTCGGTGAACTCGTAGACGTAGCTCCGGCGCGCAATCGTGTTCTCACGCGTGTAGGCGAATTGGATGAAGCGATTGGTCTCGCGGATCAACCGCTCGCAGCTCGCCGGATCCCGCAATCGTTCGAGCGTCCAGGACATCGATCCCTCCCGCGCACCGCTGTGGCGTCTGCGCGACGGACCCGCCCACTATAGAGGAAAGCGCGTGCCGTCGAGCGGGCCATCGGGGCAGAGCAAGAGAATCTCGGCCCACCGGTCTTCCTGCCACGATCGAGGAGCTAGCATCGAGCGGCGCCTCGCCCGTCGTACCACGCCAACGGGGCCAGAGAAGGAATAGTCATGCGAGGTCTCGTCGAGTACTTCAGGGTGTCGATCGGCATGATGACCGCCGCGTCGGCCCTCGTCGCGGGGTCCGTCGTCTTCGCCGCCGATCGAGCGCTAGTGGCCGTGGGCGAGACGCCCGCGCGCTATTCGCCCTATGTCGACCGCCAATACGCGACGGAGGTCTACTGGGGCGACACGCACGTCCACACCAGCTGGTCCCCCGACGCCAACGCCGGCGGCAACACCCAGATCGATCCCGATGCCGCCTACCGCTTCGCGAAGGGCGAGGCGGTGATGGGGCATAACGGCCAGCCCGTTCGTCTGCGCCGACCCCTCGATTTTCTCGTCGTCGCCGACCACAGCGAATACATGGGACTCTTCCCGATGCTCGAGGCGAAGGATCCCGACCTGTTGGCCAGCGCGACGGGGGCACGCTGGTCGGGACTCATCACCGAGGGCAAGCGCGCCCAGGTCGGCTCGGAGTTCGCCATGAGCCTCCCGGGCGGCAAGGAGCTGATCAAGAGCCCCGCCTTCCAGCGCTCGGTCTGGAATCGCGTGATCGAGAATGCGGAGCGCCACGACGAGCCCGGCCGCTTCACGGCCTTCATCGGCTACGAGTGGAGCTCGATGCCCCGGGGCGCGAATCTCCATCGGATCGTCCTGTTTGCGGACGGGGGCGACAAGGTCTCGCAGGTCGTTCCGTTCCGCTCGATCGATTCGGTCGATCCCGAGGCGCTCTGGCGTTACCTCGCCGACTATGAGCGCACGACGGGCGGCCGAGCGCTCGCGATCCCGCATAACAGCAATCTCAGTGCCGGGCGCATGTTCGAGCTCGTCGATCTGGGCGGGAAGGCCTTCTCGAAGGCCTACGCGACGGAGCGGGCGCGCTGGGAGCCCCTCGTCGAAGCGACGCAGATCAAGGGCGACAGCGAGACGGCGCCCCACCTCTCGCCCGACGATGAATTCGCCGGCTACGGGACCTGGGACTCGGAAGCCGGCATGACACCCGCGCCCCACGAGGATTGGATGTACGAGGGCGAATACGTGCGCTCGGGCCTCGCGCGGGGGCTCGGGGTCGAAGCGAAGCTCGGCGTGAATCCCTTCGCCTTCGGATTGATCGGGAGCACCGACTCCCATACGGGTCTCTCGACGGCCGACGACGCGGATTTCTGGGGCAAGTTCAACAGCAACGAACCGGCCCCGAATCGCACTGAAGAGCCCTGGGCGAAAAACTTCCTACCGCAAGCGGGAACCGAAGCCTATCGCCAGTTCCAGGCCGCGGGCTTCATGGACCGCGAGCGACCGACCCAGTCGATGACCTGGCGCCTCGTCGCCTCGGGCTTCGCGGCGGTCTGGGCCAAGGAGAATACGCGCGCGGCGCTATTCGACGCGATGCGCCGGCGCGAGACCTACGCCACCACCGGGCCGCGCATGGTCGTGCGTTTCTTCGGCGGTTGGGATTTTGGCGCGCAGGATGCGAGCACACCGGATCTCGCCGCCGCGGGCTACGCGAAGGGTGTCCCGATGGGCGGCGTACTGCCGTCGCCGGGCGACCGGCCCTCGAGCCCAGCGCCGAGCTTTCTCGTTTCGGCACTGCGGGATCCGGAGGGGGCGAATCTCGATCGCGTCCAGATCATCAAGCAGTGGATCGATGCGAAGGGCGCGCGGCGCGAGCGGATCTTCGATGTGGCGCTCTCGGGGAAGAGGCAGGTCGATGCGAGCGGTCGCTCGCGGGAGGCGGTGGGCAACACGGTCGATCTCGCGAAGGCGAGCTACGTCAATACGATCGGGGCGAGCCTGCTCACGACGGTCTGGCGAGATCCCGACTTCGATCCGAAACACTCGGCCGTCTACTACGTGCGTGTGCTCGAGATTCCCACGCCGCACTGGACGACCTACGATGCGGCGCGTTTCGGGACGAAGCTCCCGGACGATTATCCCGGGACGACCCAGGAGCGGGCGTACACGTCGCCCATCTGGTACGTCGCGAAATAAACGCGCGGAGGTGAAGATGCAGGCGATTCGGCGGACGAGGGTGTGGGCCCGTTCTTCCAGGGCAGTTCTGCGCGTCGTGATCGCGCTTTCGTCGCTGCTCTTCGCGGCATGCGGTGATCCGGATGCCGGCATGCCCGATCACGTGAAGCAGCGCCATCTGGAGCTCGAGGGCGCGCCGAATTTTCGCGACCTCGGCGGCTATGCGACGGCGGATGGTCGGCACGTCAAGTGGGGTCAGTTCTACCGCTCCGACGATCTGGCCGCCCTCACGGACGCGGATCTCGAGAAGCTCACGGGCCTGGGCCTGAAGCTCGTCTGTGATTTCCGTTCGCAGGCCGAGAAGGTGGCCGAGCCCGATCGGCTTCCGGTGGAGGCGCCGCCGGCGGTCCTCGACGTCGCGATCGGAGCCGAGTCCTTCATGGTGAAGGATCTGCGCGAGCGGATCAGCTCCGGCGATCTCGAAGGCCTCGATCTGCGCGGCATGATGATCGAGGGAAACCGCCAGTTCGCGACGACCTTCTCGCCGCAGTACGCCGCGATGTTCGAGCGCGTGACGAAGGCCGAGAATCGCCCCGCCCTGGTCCACTGCACGGCCGGCAAGGATCGCGCGGGCTTCGCTTCGGCGATGATCCTCTCGGTCCTCGGCGTGTCGCGCGAGACGGTGATGGAGGACTTCCTGCTCACCAACCACTACACGCACAGCGCGACCGAGCGCCAGCTCCGGATGATCAAGGTCTTTTCGCTCTTCCGGGCAGACACGGATGCGCTGCGGCCGCTCTTCGGCGTCGAGCCGGCCTATCTCGAGGCGGCCTTCCAGGCGATCGACTCGAGCTACGGCGACTTCGACAGCTACCGCCGCACGGCCCTTGGCCTCGACGACGCGGAAGTCGAGGCCTTCCGGACCGCCGTCCTCGAGTAGGCGCCGACGTCTTTCCGTCAGAGGCCCTCTTC
Source organism: Deltaproteobacteria bacterium (assembly GCA_031390075.1). Lineage (GTDB taxonomy): Bacteria > Myxococcota_A > UBA9160 > UBA9160 > UBA4427 > UBA4427. The sequence goes on from JANMTD010000222.1 coordinate 19,245, forward strand.
AGAGTCGATAGAGCGCCCGCGCGTTGGCGTAGACGACGCCATGTTTCTCGTCGGGCGACATGCCGGCGGTCACTTCGTCCGCGACGCGGCGTGAATGGGGATAGGTCCCGTCGCCGTGCGGGAAGTCCGTCGCCCACATCACGTGCTCGAGATTGAGCGCGCCGGCGACCCAACGAACACTCGTGTCGTCCTGGAACGTCGTGTAGATGTTCTCGCTGACGAACTCCGAGGGCTTCCTCGAGATCGAGCCCGTCTCGAGGGACCAGCGGTGTCGCTCCCAGGCGTGGTCGAGGCGGAAGCAGAAATGCGGGAGCCAGCCGGCGTCGTTCTCGACCATGACGACCCGCAGCTCCGGATGCCGCTCGAAGACGCCGCCCAGCACCATCATCATGATGATGTTCTGGTTGCCCCGCACGGTCACGATCTGCTGGATGACCTTGGGTCCGCGCACCTTCATGTCCCAGCTGTCCTTGCCGGTCAGGATGTGGAAGCTGATCGGGAGACCGAGCTCGATCGCCGCCTCCCAGATCGGCGCATAGCTCGGATGGTCGTAATCCTCGAAGGCGGCGTCGCCGCAGAACATGACGCCCCGGAAGCCCTGGCGCGCGATCTCCTTGAGCTCGCGGACACCCTCCTCGGGCGAGGGCAGGGCAGCCATCGCGATTCCGACGAGCCGCTTCGGATCGCTCGAGCAGAACCCGACGAGCCAGCGGTTGTAGGCCTCGAAGCAGGCCTTGCGATAGGCGACCTCCTTGTGGAGGCAGAGGACCATGCCGACGCTCGGGTAGATCACTTCACCCGTCACGTCCTCTTCGTCCTGGATCGCGAGCCGCGCCTTCGGCTCGTAGGCCGCCGGATGGATCTGGCTCCAGGGCTGGGGCTTCCCCCAATCCTCGAAACGCAGCCCGGCGCGGGAGAGCGCGCCGGTGGGAATCGTGATGTCCATTCCGGGGACCACCATGATGGCGCCGTACTTCTGGTCCTCGGCGGCCCGGGGACGGAGCGATTCGAACTTCCGGTCGATCTCGGCATAACAGGCTTCGATCTCGACCACGTGGGAGTCGGCGGAGAAGAGGGCGGTCATGGCATTCTCCCGAGCTGTCGGACGGCCTTTCGATTCTACGTCCGTGGCGGGAGCATGGGAAGCGGAAAGGGGCCCGGCGGCGAGCGCCCTCTGGCCTTCCCTTGCCGCCCCGGGGCAGGCGGGCCGCGGCTCGGTTAGCGTAGGGCGACCGGCAGGCGGCCCGTGCTGGGGCCCGACTGCGTGGAGGAGGCTCGAGTCATGAACGTCGACTACGTGATGCATTTCGGAATCTGTGTGCGCGATCTCGCGCGCTCGATCCGCTTCTACCGCGACGGGCTCGGCTTCGTCGAGAAGGGGAAGCTCCACATCGAGGATGCACCGACGGCGCAGATGATGGGGATCGAAGGTCTCGTCCTCGACGCGGTCTATCTCGAGCGCGACGGCGTTCGGATCGAGCTCCTCGCCTATCCGAAGAACGGCACGGTCGGCCCCGCCACGGCGCGGCCGATGAACCAACCGGGCCTCACGCATTTCGCAGTGCGCGTCGACGACCGGGACGCGATGATCGAGAAGCTGACGGCCCTCGGCGGCGCGGTCATTCCCGCGAGCCGGATCGAGAACCCCGACTTCCAGGCGCGCATCTGCTACGTCACCGATCCCGACGGGACGCGTCTCGAGCTCGTCCAGGTGCCGACGGACCCGACGCGCTAGGCGCGCAAGCCCGCCGGCCGGGGGCTAGCGAAGACCCATGCCCACGTAATCCGTCGGGAGCTTCTCCGGTGGTCGCGTGATCACGGCCCCGCTCGGGCCGATTCGATCGGCGATCCGGCGGAGTGCCGCGGCATCGAATCCGTAGAGCTGGGTCGCGTTCGTCCCGAGGATGGTGGAGAGGTCTTCCCCGTCGATGCCATGGAAGGCGTGGCGAAGGCAGGTCACGGTGTGCGGCCAGGTGCCTTCGGGATGGGGGTAGTCGGAGCCCCAGAGCAGATTCCCGACGCCGATCTCGGCGCGCATCTCGATCTCGGCCCGGGATGGAAACGTCGCCGTGATCGCGCAATTGCGGCGCCAGTATTCGCTCGGGCGGAGCGGGAGCTGGTCTCTCAGCACCTTGAGATTCCACATGTCGTACATCTCGTCGAGGCGGAGCAGCTCCTGCGGAACCCAGTGGGCGAGAGCTTCGGCGAAAACGAGCCGGAGCTTCGGATGACGGTCGAAGACTCCGCCCCACATGAAATGCCAAAGGGGCCGCCGATCGAAGAACGCGCACTCGGTGAAGTGCAGGATCGAGGCGAGCGGCTCGACCCCGCCGAAGACATCCCGGGCGTCGGGGGCGGTCGCGGTCCCGCCGTGGACCGCGATCGGGAGCTCGAGGTCGACGGCGGCGCTCCAGATCGGGTCGTAAAGGCGATCGTGGTGGCCCGGAAGGCCGGGCGCAAGCGGTGGAATCAGCGCACCGCCGCGCAGGCCCGCACGGCGGGCGCGCGTCATCTCGGTCACGACCGCCGCGACGTCGTACGCCGGCGGCAGCAGGATCACGCCCGCCCGGCGTTCCGGGGAGCGCGCGCAGAAATCGGCGAGCCAGCGGTTGTAGGCGCGGGATCCCGCGAGCTGCAGCTCGAAGGAGCGCCGCTCACCGCCGCTCCACAGCCGCTCGGCGTCGGCCGGGTCGCGGTACGGCGGATGATTCTCGACGAATCCGTCGGGATAGATCACCTCGCCGGCGATCCCCTCTTCGTCCAGGCACGCATCGCGCACGGCCGAGTCGAAGAGTCCCGCCGTGAGGCGATGGGCGCGGCTCGCGAAGCTCTTCGCCGCGTCGGGGCTCGCGCCGGTCGCCCGCATGAATGCGACGAGGGAATCGGCGAGGGCGTCGAGGTCGCCAGCGGCAGCGGCTTCAGCAGCCGCCGCACGAGGGCGTGCCCGCCAGTAGCGGTCGAACTCCTCGCGCTCCTCGGGCTCGAAGTATTCGCGAAAAGCCGGGAGCGGCGGACCGGCGTGGTCGTCGGCAGAGACGAGGAGCAGGGGTCGTGCCGTCATGCGGAGCCTCCCGAGGATCAGCCCTTCTTCGGATCGTCGCCGACCAGCAGGTCCCGCGCATCGCCCCAGGCGACGCCGCGGCCGCGCTTCTTCCGCTCGGCCTCGTGCTCTTCGATGACACTTCCGATCGCGACCTTGAGCTCGCCGACGATCTTCTTGCTGTGTTTGTGGAACCACTCGAGGCTCTCGACGCGGCCGCGGTTCTCGTCGCGCAGGGCCGGCAGGACGTTGCGCGCGAAGAGCTCGTAGCTCGCGAGGGAACGCGAAGGGCTCGCGCAGTCGTGGGCCAGGAGGAGGATCGTCCCGAAGCCCCCGGACTGACGCTCGAGCTCGCGGATCCGCGCGACCGCATCGTCCGGCGTTCCGATGATCGCGCGGCCGAGCAGCGTCAGGCCGCGTTCGGTCCACTGCTCGATCGCCGCTTCGACGGTCCGGATCGGTGCCAGGTCCTCGCCGCCCAGCTTCTCGAAATAGCGCACCAGCTTGAGGAGGCCGTAGGCCATGTCGGCATGGGCCTGCTCGCGGGTCTCGG
>JANMTD010000268.1:0-4134 GCA_031390075.1 Deltaproteobacteria bacterium
CTCCGGGGCACACCGCGCAGCGCCGGCATCCCGGGCGCCCGACCCCGCGGCACACCTTCGCCCAGCACCGCGAAGATCGCGTCCTCCTCGTGCTGCATCGAGGAGCGGATGCCGTGGTCCGACAGGTAGACGAGCCAATCGTCCCGATCGAGCAGCGCGTCGAGGGTGGCGAGCCGCTCGTCGAGGTAGCGATAGGCGTCGAGGAGCGGGCCTCGGGCGTCGTCCTGACCGCGGCCGTCGAGGGGCCCGTAGTGGGCGTGGGTGATCAGGTCGAGGGCCTCGAGGCGCAAAAAGAGGAAGTCGACTTCGCCGGCCCGCACGATCCCCTCTGCCGCGTCGAGCTCCGCGGCGATCGTCTCGGCGTGTTTGCGGATGTCGCCGTCCTGGTCGAGACCGGGGAAGCGGCGGCGCTCGTCCGGGCGCAGCCTTCGATAGGCGGACTGGGAGGGCAGGCTTCGGTGGTGGTCGTTCGGGCCGACGATCTCGGCGTGGCGACCGGCTTCGATGCGGCCGTGGGCGAGCAGCATGTTCGCCGTGACGCGGTCGCTCCCGCCGAGGGTCTCGAAGAGATTGGGCCGCTCGGGGAGGACCGCCGCGAGGAAGCCGACCGGATTGCTGCCGACGGCCTCGAGGCCTGCGAGCTCGCGTCCGGCGCCGACCGGTCCGCTCCCCGTCTGTGAAAGCGCCAACGCCTCGGCGGAGCGCTCGCCCTCGACCGCGTCGCAGGTCGCCCGCGCCTGGGCCTCGACCCCGGCGTCGCCGCATCCGGTCGCGAGGGCCAGCACGAGTCCCACGAAGAGTCCGCGCAGCCGAATCACGGCCTCGCCCTCAGCTGGCCCTCGAGGGCGACGCGGTCCTCGGCATCCGTTCGGCCGTGCAGCTCGAGAGGCGAATAGAGTTGGGCAACGCCCGTGCCCGGCGTTTCGACGAGCTGCTCGTCGAGGGCGCGCATGCGCTCGAAGTCGATGACGAGACGGCTGCCGCGGCGGGTCGGACCTGGAGGTGAAGCAGACTCTGGGCGGCGTCGATCGCGGCTTCGTTCGGTGCTGCCGCGGCCGGAACCAACAGCGAGGCGAGGCCCGCGACTTCGGACGCGCTCGAAGAGTCGGAGGGCTCGAGCTCGCCGCCGAGCGCCAGGCCACCCGCCGCATCGACGTCGAGCCAGACGACCGCTCGACCGGTCCGATCGACGGGCCACTGCAGGATGCCCGCATGGTCGCCGCGCTGGCGCTCGAGCTGGGACGCGAGCGCGGGATCGATGCTCGGGTCGGCGCGGCAGACGAGGCGGTCGTGGTGACGCGCGCCGTCGGCGCCGGACGAATTCCGTCGCCGCAGGGGCGACGGGACATGGGGCCCCGGCGGCGGGCCAGCGACGGTCCGCTCTCGTGCAGCGCATCGGCAGCGGCCGTGCAGAAGCTGAGGGCGGATCACGCCGCCGCGGCGGGCAGCTCGAGGATGAAGCGCGTCCCGGCGCCTTCGCGGGGCTCACAGCGGACGCGGCCGCCGTGGTGCTCCGCGATCTGGCGCACGAGGGCCAGTCCGAGGCCGATCCCCCCGCGCGCGCTCGCGGAGCCGGGCGGGCGGTAGAAGGGCTCGAAGATCCGCTCGCGCTCGGCCTCGGGAACCCCCGGACCGTGATCGATCACGCTGATCCGCACGAACCCCGGCACGGGGCAATCGCCGACCTCGACGCCGATCGGCGGCTCACCGTGGCGCAGCGCATTCTCGATCAGATTGCGGACCGCCCGCCGCAGGAGCCGCGGATCGCCGAGGGCGACGCGCGCGGTCCCCTGGACCTCGACGCCCGGGACCCGCGCCGCCTCTTCCGCCACGAGGGCGAGGCAGTCGACGGCTTCGCGCTCGAGGGCGCGCTCCGGGGCATCGAGGCGGCTTACGACGAGGAGCTCGCCGATCAGCAGATCGAGCTCCTGCAGATCCTGCTCTGCGCGGGTCAAGAGCTCCGGGCGCGGGCCGTCGCGCAGCAGCTCGAGGGCGGCGCGGACGCGGGCGAGCGGAGTGCGCAGCTCGTGGGACGTGTTCGCGAGGAGCCGCGTCTTGTCGGCGACGAGGCGCTCGATGCGCTCGGCCGTCGCGTTGAAGGCGAGCGCCAGGCGCGCGATTTCGTCGTGGCCCTCGACCGGCACGCGCAGGGCGAGGCGACCCTCGCCGAAGGCATCGACGTGGGTCTTCAACGTCTCGAGTCGGCGCGTGAGCCGGCGCGCGATGGGATAGGCGACGATTCCCGTCGCGATCGCGAGCAGCGCCGTCGCCGCCAGAAAACGCGGCGCGAGTCGCTTCGGATGATCGCCGCGGGCGATGATCCAGCGGCCGTCGGCGAGCGAGAGCGCGACGGTGTGGTGGTCGTGGCGGCCGCGGGGGAGAAAGCGACTGCCGCGCTCGGCGGGCGGCGCAGGCACCGGTCGGCCGACGGCGACGAGGGGCTGGCCCGACGCATCGTAGACCGTGAGATCGAGATGGAACGGATCCGCGATCGCGCGGGCCCAGCGCGTCAGGCGTTCGGGTGCGGCCTCGTTCGGGGGAATCGATGCGTCGGCGAACGCCGTCAATTCGTCGAGCCATTGCGCCGGTCCCTCGTCCCGGTCCATCTGCCACATCACGCCGCCGACGAGCAGCGCGAAGATCACGAGCACACAGACGAGGGCGAGGTAGATATGCAGGTAGAGTCGCGTCATCTCAGATGTCCATATCCCCATCCTGGCTGCGGGCGAAGACGTAGCCCGCGCCGCGGATGGTGATCAGGCGCTTCGGATGGCGGGGATCGTCCTCGATCGCCGCGCGGATGCGCGAGATGTGGTTGTCGATGCTGCGATCGAAGGCCTCGAGCGCGTGGCCGCGCAGGCGCTGCATCAATTGGTCCCTGGACAGCACGCGCCCCGCGCTCTCCGCCAGGGCGCATAACAGATCGAATTGGTGGCTGGTGAGCACGCGGATCTCCCCCTCGACGGCCACGATCCGTGCATCGCGGTCGATCTCGAGGTGGCCGAACCGCAGCGAGCCCTGGCTCCGGTCCCCGCTCGGGCGCACCCGCCGCAGGATCGCCCGCAGCCGCGCCAGCAGCTCGTGCAGGCTGAAGGGCTTGGGCAGATAATCATCGGCACCGAGCTCGAGGCCGACGATGCGGTCCGTCTCCTCACCCCGCGCCGTCAGCATCAGGATGGGGACGTTCGAGCGCTCGCGAATCCGCCGGCAGACTTCGAATCCGTCGAGATCCGGCAGCATCACGTCGAGGATCACCGCGTCGAAGTCGCTCCGCTCGAGGCAGGCGAGGCCCGTCCGGGCGCGCCCCTCGGATTCGACGGCGAGGCCCCGGGCGACGAGGAACTCTCGCAGCATGCCCGCCAGGGCCTCGTCGTCGTCGATGATCAGGACGCGCGTCGTCAATCAGGCTCCGGGGTCGTGGTGTCCGTGATGATCGCGGTGATGGGCGCGAAATTCATCGGTGCGGGCGATCAGCCGCTGGCGTTGGTCGGGGGTCAAGACTTCGAGGGCATCGGCCAGCCGCGTGGCGATGGCCTCGCTCAGGGCATCGGCCCGCTCGACGTGAGCGCTGCGGATCGCCTCGAGTGCAGCCCGGTCGACCTGCTCGGCGGAGACTGCTTCGCGCAGCGCGTCCCCGTCGTTTCGGCCGTCGGCGTGGGCCGTGGCGACGAGCTCGAAGATCTCGCTGCCGATCGATTGGATCTGCGTCGTCTGCGCGTCGGTCGCGTCGACCTCGTCGAGGGCGCGGTCGAGCATCCGCTCCGCGTGCCGCCGGAAGGCGCTCGCATCGTCGCCGTCGCTCCCGTGCCAGGCCGAGACGCGGTTGGAGACGAGCAGCAGGGCCGTCGTCAGGGCGATGAGCGTGAAGGGCCACCAGAAGAGCGTGCGACGGCTGCTGGCTCGCGTCGGGGTGTCTGAAGGTTCGTTGGCTTTCATCCTGCGATTCTCCTCTAGAGGGCGGCATCCGTGCAGGGGAGCCGCCCGGTTCGGGGCACGGGCAAAAGCTAGGTCCCGCGTCTCTCCCGAACGTCGAGCGCATGTAAAGTTATGTGAAGTCGGGCTCGCCCCCAGCCGGTGAAGAGCCCTCAGCCCAAGAAGAGCGCCCAGCCCGTAAGGACCCCTCAGCCCGTAAGG
>JANMTD010000326.1:0-4347 GCA_031390075.1 Deltaproteobacteria bacterium
CGGACATCGCGTCGGTCGCCCCTGCATCCTGTGCATGAGTGGTTCGAGCAGGCCGGGAGTCGCAGGCGAAGGCTCGCCGTCGGGGTCGCGCGGCACCGGAGGAGCCGCTTCTGCGGCGGAGTTGCCGGCGACCGAGACGAACTTGCGCGCCCGGCGCCGCTCTCTAGACGACGTCCTTGAACTTCACGACCTTGGTCTCCCATTCCTTGGGCCAGCCGCCTGTCGCGCCCACGATGCGGCCGAGCGTGCCGCCCTGGTCGTGGCCGAGGGTGTTGAGCCAATTCGGATGGGCGGGGCCCGGATCGCTATGCGCGATCAGGATGTTCACGGAGCCGTCCTTCTCATAGCGGGCCGTGAACTTGTTGACGCTGATGTCGAAGAAGCGGTGGTCGAGGGACTCCATCCAGAAATCCGAGAGCTGGAGATTCCAGGTCTGGCACTCGGGGATGAACGGAATCCGAACGAGCAGCGCCTCGTCGGGCGCGATCTGCCAGTGGCTCTGGTAGTAGTGGATCGTGGGATCGCCGCCTGCGGCGTAGAGCATCGGCTGGTCGTGATCCGGGAACCGGTTCAGCGACGTCTCCTGGTACATCTTCGTCCACATGAGCCCGAGCTTGATCGTGCCCTCGAGGAAGCCGAGGGCGCCCATCAGCTGCCCCTCGAGCTGCGCCGGCACGAGGTTGTTGTTCGGCCGCTCGGGATTCAGGCATTCGATCTGGAGGTCGGCTCGCTTCTCCTGCTTGCGGATGCCGAAGGTCTGGCGCACGACGATGTTGGTCGAGGTCGGCGTCAGCGGAAGCCAGTTGCCCTTGGCGGGCTTCTTCTGGGTCATCGCGATCTCGAAGGTTCCGTCGGGCTCGATGTGGATCTTCGAGGAGTCGATCTCGGCGAGGCTCGCCATGCCCTCGACGCCGGCGCCTGCCTTGACGCCGATGCTGAACCACTTGACCGTGCCGCGCGTCCCCGTGATGCGGTAGTCGAAGCGGCCGTCGATCATGCAATTTTCGTAGTAGTTGTCGGGGTTGTCGTTGAGGATCTTCTTCGTGTCGTCGGCGAGCCGGTAGAACGCGGGGTACTGGGGATCCGCGTAGTCGACGACGCGCTCGAGGCCGGCGCGCAGGATGCGGGTCAGGAAGCGGTAGCCGAGCGCCTGGTTCATCAGGTCCTTCGGAACGTTGGGCTCCTTGACGAGCTTCCCCGCCGCCTTCAGGCGATCGCAAAAATCCTCCCACATCCGGCCGTTCAGGATCCGCTCTTCGGCTTCGCGCGCGCCCATCTCGTACTCCTCTGCCCGTTCGGTTCTCCTACGCTAGCGTGCCGAGAATCGAAGTCATGGCCAGGAGAACGCGATGAGTCAAGCCTCCAGCCCGCTGCGCGCTGCCTCGACGCGGCCCCGACCGATCGCCGAGATCCGCACCTGGCACGGCGAGTGCGACGTCCTCGTCGTCGGCTTCGGCTCCGCGGGATCCTCGGCCGCCATCGAAGCGGCAGATGCCGGCGCGCGCGTGATTCTCGTCGAAGTCGCGTCGGGCAGCGGCGGCACGAGCGCGATGGCGGGCGGCGATATCTACCTCGGTGGCGGCGGTGGAACCGAGGTCCAGCGCGCCAACGGCTTCACGGACTCGACCGAAGATTTCTTCCGCTACATGATGATGGCGGGCGGACCCGACGCGGACGAAGAGCGCGTCCGACTCTATGCCGAGGGCGCCCTCGCCCATTTCGACTGGCTGAAGGCCCAGGGCGTCCCCTATCGAAATACGTATATCCCGGGCAAACCGGTGATGCCCGGGACCGGCGACTGCCTGATCCTGTCGGGCAGCGAGTACGCCTGGCCGTTTCGCGAGACCGCGCAGCCGTGCCCCCGCGGCCATCTGCCCGAGGCGATCGGTGAGACCGGCGGATTCATGCTGCTCGACAAGCTCGCGAAGCGGGTGCATGCGCTGGGGGTCGAGGTGCGTTTCCAGAGCCGGGCGCGGGCTCTCGTGGTCGACGAGAAGAACCGCGTCTGCGGCCTCGTCGTCTTCGAGGACGGCGAGGAGAAAGCACTGCGCGCTCATAAAGGCGTCGTCCTCTGCACGGGCGGCTTCGCGCTCAACGAGGACATGTTGCGGCAGTACGCGCCGATCCGGCAGCGGCTCGCGAACGACGGACTCTCGGGCGGTTACGACGACGGCAGCGGAATCCGCCTCGGCATGAGTGTCGGTGGCGCCGCGATCCACATGGACGAGCTCTTCCTGACGCTCCCCTTCTATCCGCCCGAGTCCCACGTGAAGGGCATCCTCGTCAACGACAAGGGCGCGCGCTTCATCAACGAGGACGCCTACGGCGGTCGCGTCGCGCATTACATCGCGAGCCAGATCGGCGACCGCTTCTTCCTGCTCGTCGACGACGCGATCTTCAAGCAGCCCTCGCCCTACTCGAAGATCGAGATCGCCGCCGTCGGCTCGACCTGGGAGGAGGTCGAGCGCGAGCTCGGCCTCACCGCCGGCAGCCTCGTCTCGACCGTCGAGGTCTACAATCGCCATGCGGCGAAGGCGGAAGATCCCCTCTTCCACAAGCACGAGAGCTGGCTCAAGCCCCTCGACGAGCCGCCGTTCGCGGCCCTCGCCTGTCATCTCAAGCAGGCCTACTACCCGTTCTTCACGCTGGGGGGCCTGCGCGTCCGGCCGACGGGCGAGGTGCTCACGATCGACGGCGACGCGATCCCCGGTCTCTACGCCGCCGGTCGAACCGCCTGCGGTCTCCCGCGCTGGGGCAAGGGCTACAGCTCCGGGATGTCCCTCGGCGACTGCACCTTCTTCGGCCGCAAGGCGGGGAAGCAGGCGGCGACGACACCGCTCGCCTGATCGGGACGACATTCGTCCGCCCCAGCGTCGTCGCCTAGCCAACCTGGTTGGACACGACCTCGCCCCGCCGCCAGGCCCGGAGCGCATCGATCAGGATCTGCCCCATGCCCATGCGCGCCTCGAAGGTCGCGCTCCCGATATGCGGGACCATGAAGACATCCATCCGGTCGAAGTACTCCGGATGTACCGCGGGCTCGCCCGCGAAGACGTCGAGACCCGCGGCCCAGACGCGCCCGTCCGCGAGGGCATCGAGCAGCGCGCGGTCGACGACGAGATCGCCCCGCGCGATGTTGACGACGATCAGCCCGGGCTTCGCCTTCGAGAGGAGCTCCGCGTTCACGATCCCCCGCGTCGCTTCGGTCGCCGGACACGCGAGCATCAAGACATCGGAATCGCGCACGAGCTCTTCCGCCGTCGCGCGGTACCCGGCACCCCGGGCGAGCTGCGCCTCGAGCGGCCGGCGATTGCAGTAGAGGATCTTCATCCCGAGCGCCTCGGCCCGGAATGCGATCCGCCGGCCGATGTCGCCCATGCCGAGAATCCCGAGCGTCCGCCCCGAGAGCTGCCGGCCGACGAGCTGCGCGGGATTCCAACCCGACCAGGCGCGGCGCCGCAACAGATCGATCGCCTCGGTCCCGCGTCGGGCAGCGCCGAGCATCAGGAAGATCGCGTTCTCGGCCACCGAATCCGCCAGCACCCCGGGCGTATTGAACACCGCGAGTCCGCGGGCGCGCGCGGCGTCGAGATCGACGTGGTCCGTGCCGACGGAATAGGTGGCGAGAGCGCGGACGCTCGCCGGCAGCGCCTCGATCGCCGCCGCCCGCATCGGCACGTCCAGCGAGAAGATCACCGCGTCGAAAGCCTCCTGCGCATCCCGCAGCTCGGCCAGCGGGTCGCGGCTCTCGGCGAAGGTCGCGCCGAAGGCCTCGGCGAACGCCTGCTCGACCGGCTCCATGAAGCGGGAGGCGACGAAGACCCGAATCAGGGGAGCACCGCTCTCGCCCATGCCCTCTCCTCCCCGTCCGAGATCGTGTCGACGAACGCGTCGCTCCGCCTCGATGCCGCTACGCCAGCCTTTCGACCGCGGCGGGTTCCCGCCGGCGGCGCTGCTCGACTCCGCCTCGCACGCGCTCGAGGGCCAGGTAGAACACCGGCACGATCAGGAGCGTGAGCAGCATCGACGTGAACATGCCCGCGGCGGTGGCGACCGCCATCGGCGCCCGCGTCTCGGCCCCGGGACCGATGCCGAGCGCCGAGGGCAACACGCCGAAGATCATCGCGAGTGCCGTCATCAGGACCGGGCGCATGCGGATCGGCGCAGCCTTTCGCATCGCCTCGCGCGCCGGCATGCCCTCGCGTTGCAGCTGGTTCGCGTAGTCGACGAGCAGGATCGAGTTCTTCGTGACGAGGCCGATCAGGAGCACGATCCCGATCATGCTGAAGAGATTGAGCGACATGTCGAGCAGCCAGAGCCCGCCAAGGGCCCCGACCATCGAGAAGG
>JANMTD010000331.1:0-2593 GCA_031390075.1 Deltaproteobacteria bacterium
GCCCTATGCCGGCGAGGAGCGCATCCTGATCCCCTCGCCCCGGGTGGCCACGGCGGGAAACGTCGGCGTGTTGCCCCATTGCTCCTTGATCTCGGAGAGGGCCTTCACGTCGGGCATGTCGCGTTTGTTGAACTGCACGACCTTGGGGAGCTTCTCGAAGTCGATGCCGTGGGCCTTGAGGTTCGCCTCCATGTCGCGCCAGGAGTAGGCGTTGGCGCTGGCCGCGGAGCGCTGGGAATCGGCGATGAACGCGATCGCGTCGGCGCCGGCCAACACGACCTTGCGGGTCGACTTGTGCATCACCTGCCCGGGCACGGTGAAGAGCTTCATCTTGATCGAGAAGCCGCCGGCGGTACTGAATTCGACGGGCAGGAAATCGAAGTAGAGGGTCCGGTCGTCCTTGGTGTCGAGGGTCAGCATGTGGCTGCGACGGGTCGGGTCCATCATCTCGTGCAGCTTCTTGAGATTGCTCGTCTTGCCGGAGAGGGCCGGGCCGTAATAGACGACCTTCAGCGTGATCTCCTTGCTCCCCATGTTGATCTGGACCATTGCGTTGGACTCCACGAGCGCTGCGAACAGTGCGGATTCGCCGTCGAAGGCGGCGATTGGGTATCGGCCGGTGATCCCGATCCCATGAAGGATTCCCCGCGCCCCCCACGGGTCGAATGGCGCGGTCGAGGCCGGATCGAGCGGTGGACGAACGAGCGGGATCAACGGCCCTGCAAGAAGCGATCGAGCAACGCGCGTGCAGCGGCGGTGGCCGTGCGGGTCTGGTCGGCGACCGCGACCTCTTCCCGCTCGATCGCGGCGCGCATGCCGGGGCGCTCCCGGAAGGCCCGGGCCATCCCCTCCTCGACGAGCTTCCACATCCAGGCGCGGGACTGGTCGCGGCGCCGGATCTCGAGCTGGCCGGAGGCTTCGAGCAGGGCGCGGTGCTCGAGAATGGCGGCCCAGACTTCGCCGATGCCCCGGGATTCGATCGCACTGGCCAGCAGCGCCTTCGGCTGCCAGCCGTCGAGCCCGCGGCGCAGCAGCGACAGGGCGCCGGCATAGTCGTGCCGCGTGCGCTCGGCGAGCGCCATCGTCGCCCCATCCGCCTTGTTCACGACCAGCGCATCCGCCAGCTCGACCACGCCCTTCTTGATGCCCTGGAGCTCGTCGCCCCCGGCCGGCTGCAACAGGACCAGGAAAAAGTCGACCATCGACGCGACCGCCACCTCGGATTGACCGATCCCGACGGTCTCGATCAGGACGACGTCGAAGCCCGCCGCCTCGCATAACAGCATGACCTCGCGGGTTCGGTGCGCGACACCGCCGAGCGAGCCGCCGGACGGCGAGGGGCGGATGAACGCCTCGGGCCGCACTGCCAGGCGCTCCATGCGCGTCTTGTCCCCGAGGATGCTGCCCCCGGTCACGGGACTGGTCGGATCGACGGCGAGCACCGCAATGCGCTTGCCCTGCTCGACCAGCATCAGGCCGAGGGCTTCGACGAAAGTGCTCTTGCCGACACCGGGCGGGCCGGTGATCCCGACGCGGATCGCGCGGCCGCTGTCGGAGACGAGTGCGTCGAGGATCGCCTGGCCCAGATCGCGGTCGGCGTCGCGGGTGCTCTCGATGCGCGTGATCGTGCGCGCGATCGCACGCCGGTCGCCCGCGCGGATCGCACGCGCCGCGGCCTCCACCTCCGAGGCCTCAGGCGATTCCGGGCGCGACGTGGCCAAGCGCTAGTGCCCCGTCCGCGCCCGCAGCACCTCGAGAACCTCGGCCGCCGCCTCCGGCACCGGCGTCCCAGGCCCGAAGATCGCCGCGACGCCCTCGCGCCGCAGGAATTCGTAATCCTGCGGCGGAATGACTCCCCCGACGATGACAGCGATGTCCGGCGCCCCCAGATTGCGCAGCGCCTTCACGAGCTCGGGCACCAGCGTCTTGTGGCCGGCCGCCTGGCTCGAGACGCCGACCGCGTGGACGTCGTTGTCGATCGCCTGTTGCGCCGCCTCGGCCGGCGTCTGGAAGAGCGGCCCGATGTCGATGTCGAAGCCGAGGTCCGCAAACGACGTCGCGATCACCTTCATGCCGCGGTCGTGGCCGTCCTGGCCGAGCTTGACGACGAGCATGCGCGGCCGCCGCCCCTGCTCGCGGCCGAACGCCTCGACCTGGCGGGAGACGCGATTGAACGCCTCCTCGTCGCGGTACATCGCGCGATAGACGCCCGAGACCGACTGGACCTCGGCGCGGTGGCGCCCATAGACCTTCTCCATGGCTTCCGAGATCTCACCGACCGTCGCCCGCACGCGCGCCGCCGCCACCGCCGCTTCGAGCAGATTGCCCGTCCCGGAGCGCGCGAGGTCGGTGATGTTGGCGAGTGCCTGCTCGACGGCCTTCCCATCGCGGGATTTTCGGATCTGCTCGAGACGCCGGATCTGGGACTCGCGGACGGCGGCGTTGTCGATGTCGCGGACCTCGAGCTGGGTCTCCTTCTCGAGCCGGTACTTGTTGACGCCGACGATCACGTCCTCGCCGCTGTCGACGCGCGCCTGGCGCCGGGTCGCGGCCTCCTCGATCCGCAGCTTCGGCATACCGACCTCGATCGCCT
>JANMTD010000338.1:0-12699 GCA_031390075.1 Deltaproteobacteria bacterium
AGCGCGGCGACGAACTCCGGTCCGATCGCGAACGAGTCCCGCGCGACGCGCAGGGCGCGGACCAACATCCTTGGGCTCACACGATTCTGCATCGATAGGCCCGAGCCGTCGACGAGTCGCGCCTCCGCGAGCTCGATGCCGAGCGCCTCGAGCTCGCGCCGCATCGCACGGATGCCGCCGGTCCATTCCCCCCGCCCGCGCGGTAACTCGCCGTCGGAGAGCCCGTCCCAGGCTCCGAGATTCTTGACGAGGGTCTCGGCGACGGCATTGCTGCTCTGCTTGAGACACACGCGCACGATCTCCGCGACGCTTCGCCCGGGGCGCTCGAGGATCAGCGAGAACGGCTCGCCGGCGCGCGCTGCCCGCCGGACGACGCCGTCGACCTCGATCCCGTTCGCGCGCAGCTGGTGGAGCAGCAGCGAGCCCGCGTACAGCCCCGGGTCGAGCACGCTGCGCGGGAAGAGATCGCCCGGATCGCCCTTCCGCACCGTCCCCTCGACGCGCACGATCTCCTCGGCGATGCCCTCGGAGGCGGCCCCGGCGACACGTTCGACGGACAGGCTCGGCTGCGCGCGGCGCGGGGCGGTGCGCGCGAGATTGCGCAGCCGCAGATAGTCGACCGGCGGATCGACGGCGACGCGAGCCGCCGAGCCCGCATCGGCGCGCGGCCAGACCGACACCGCAAAGGCACCGAAATTCGCGCTCAAGGCACCGATCGGAGCATGATAGGCGCGGGCGGAGACGTCCCCCCAGCTCGGGTGCCAGCTCGGACCCTCGAAGAGGTCGTCTTCGACGCGGAGATCGCCGCGGACGCCCCGCAAACCCGCCGTGCGCAGGTCGGCGGCGAGCCGCCACCAATCCTCCGAGGCGAGGGCCGGGTCGCCTCCGCCCTCGATCACGATCTCGCGCACGAGGCCGTCGCCGTCGATCGGCTCGGGCGCCCAGAGGCGGGTCGCGAAGCGGTGGCTCGGGCCGAAGCGGGCGAGGCTCGCGATCGCCGTCAGGATCTTCTGGTTCGAGGCTGGAATGAAGAGCTCGTCCGCACCGCGCGCGTAGAGAACCTCGCCATCGCGCGCCCGCTCGACGAGCAGGCCGACGCTCGCGCTCGCGAGCGGCTCACGCGCGAGGAGCCGGTCCAGCCAGAGTGCCAGGGGCGACGCGGTCGCTGCGTCGGCGACCACCTCCGATGATTCGGAGACGCGGGGCTCAGCCGATGTGGAGCCCTCAGCCGATGAAGAGTGGACCAGCAGCGCGAGGCCGGCGAGCAGTCCAGGGAGAATCCGCCGCGGCATGTGAAGCCTCGTGAGCCCGCCCTCGACGTCAAGACCGACGTCGAGACGCTTGACGGCGCCGAGCTTATCGGGGAGCCTGCGGCCGAGCAATCGACGCGGTGGCCTTCGTCCCTGCGATTCGGGTTCGGGGGGACCGATGCTCAATGCGATCTGGCTCGTGCTCGTGACGGCCTCGCTGCTCGTCGCCGCGGCCTCCGGGCCGGAGACCGTCGCGGCGGTCACAAAATCCATCTTCGACAGCGCAAAATCCGCGGTCCAGCTCGTGATCGGGCTGGTCGGTGTGATGGTCTTCTTTCTCGGGCTGATGCAGATCGCCTTCGACGCAGGTCTGCGAGACGGCGTCGCGCGCTGGCTCTCGCCCGTGATGCGGCGGCTCTTTCCCGACGTCCCGATGGAGCATCCCGCGATGGGTGCGATGGTGATGAACTTCGCCTCGAACATCCTCGGGATGGGCAACGCGGCGACGCCGTTCGGCCTCAAGGCGATGAACGAGCTCGCTCGCCTGAACCAGCATTCGCCCTCGGCGTCGAACGCGATGGTTCTCTTCCTCGCGATCAACGCCTCCGCGATCACGCTGATCCCGCCGCTCGGCACGATGGGCGTGCGCGCCGCCGCCGGCTCCGCCGATCCCGGAGCGATCTGGATGCCGACGCTCTTCGCCACGACCTGCTCGACGGCGGCCGCCGTCCTCACCTTCTACCTGCTGCGCCCGCTCCGCTTTTTCGCCCCCCGCGCAGCGGCGGCTCCGGTCGATGGAACCAGCGCCCAGTCCCGTGGCGACGACCCGATCGCCGAGGCAAACGGCGCGACTTCCGCACCGCCCGCGCTCGCCCGTCCGGCGGAGGGTTCCGGGCGCACGTTCGCACGCCGCGCCCTCGTCCTCGGCTGCATCGCGTACTTCGTCGTGTCCATCGCGATCCCGTTCCAGGCAGACCTGTCCACCAGCGGCCTCTCCGCGGCCTTCGTCGCGGTCGTGGAACACTGGACGATTCCCGCGCTGATGATCGCGATCCTGGCCTACGGATTCTGGCGCCGGATTCCGGTCTACGACTCGGTGGTCGCCGGCGGGCGCGAGGCGCTCGAGGTCGCGACGCGCATCGTGCCCTACCTCGTGGTGATTCTCGTGGCGGTCGGAATGCTCCGCGCCTCGGGAGCCCTCGACGCGGTGATCGGCTTGATCGATCCGTTCACGAGCCGGATCGGTGTGCCTGCCGAAGTCCTCCCGATGGCGCTCATCCGACCGCTCTCGGGCAGTGGCGCGCTCGGCGTGATGAGCGAGATCATCACGACCCACGGTCCCGATTCCTTCATCGGCATGCTCACCTGCACGATCATGGGCTCGACCGAGACGACCTTCTACGTGCTCGCCGTCTACTTCGGCGCCGCAGGCGTCGTCGACGGCCGGCACGCGCTGCTCTGCTGTCTTGCGGCGGATGTCGCTGGATTCCTCGGAGCCGTCGCCGCGTGTCGCTTTTTTTTCGGCTGAAGGCTCTTTCTTTGGCTGAAGGCTCTTTCTTTGCTTGAGGGCTCTTGGACGCTGAACGACTGACGGCGGTGGTGTGGGAGCGGTTGGGGCGGCGGGCCGCTTCGATCGAGGAGATCGAGGCGGGTCTCGGCGCACGTCGCTTCCTGCGTCTGCTTTTCGCGGAGGGTGAGCCGCGGAGCCTGATCGCGCGCTGCGAAGCCGGGCCCGCCGTCGCCTCGCCGAGCGCGGCGCGTGGACCCGCTCTGCCGTCGGCCCCGGCCTGGCTCCCCGAGCCCGCGCTCGAGCCCCTTCGCGGCTTTCTCGAGCAGGCGGGTCTGCGGGTGCCGAAGAGCTTCGGCCATTTCCCGGAGCTCGGACTCGATCTGCTGGAGGACGTGGGGACGCGCAATCTCCTGTGTGCCGACCGCGCCCAGCGCGAGCCCCTATACCGCGAGGCCTGCGCTCTGATCGCGCGCCTGCAGTCGCTCTCGGCTCCGCCCGAGCGGATTCCGGCCTTCGGCCGCGTCTACGACCGGGCACTCGTCGACAGCAAACGTTGGAAATGGATCCACTGGGCGATCCCCGCCCTGCTCCACCGCGACGCCACCGTCGCCGAGGAGCGCGAGCTCGGCGCGCTCTTCCATGCGATCGCCGACCTGCTCGACGCCGCACCGCGACGTCTCGCCCACCGGGACTTCAAGGCCGAGAATCTCCATCTGCTGCCCGCGCCCGCCGGCGCAGCCCGCCTGCCCGAGCTGGTCCTGATCGACGTCCAGGGCGCCTTCGTCGCGCCGCCCGAGTACGACCTCGCCTGCCTCCTCTACGACCTGCAGACCGACGTCGACGAAGGGCTCGCACAGCGGCTCTTCGCGGAGATCCTGCCCGCGCTCCCCGATCGGCCGGCTCCGGAGCTGGCCCGCCTGCGCTTCGACGCGATCGCCGTCGCCCGGCTCTGCAAGGACGTCTCCCACGTGATCCACGCGGGCCTCGTCCGGGGCGATCGCCGGCGCTGGCACGAGATCCCCCGCGGCCTCGAGCTGCTCCGGCGGGCCGCCGAGCGACTCGAGGGCGCCTTTCCAGGGGTCTCGACCCTGAAATCTGTGATCCGTGCACTTACCACGGCGGTCGCGCCGACCGATATTGCCGGCGAGGGAAATGCTTCATGAGCTTCGCATCGGCTGCCGCTCCGCGACGAACGGCGGGGAGGATTGCGTGCGCGCGATGATCCTCGCCGCCGGTCTCGGCACGCGCATGCGCCCGCTCACGGACGAGCGCGCGAAGCCCGCCATGCCCGTGCGCGGCCGACCGGTCGTGAGCCTGTTGCTCGAGCTGCTCGCTCGCCAGGGAGTTCGCGAGGTCCTGATCAATCTCCACCATCTCCCCGACTCGATCCGCCGCGCCGTCGAAGCGGACCATCCCGCAGAGCTCGCGATCAGCTGGTCGAACGAGGAGAAGCCCCTCGGCACCGGCGGCGGCATCCGTCGGGCGGCGGAATTCCTGCGCCAGAGCGAGACCTGCGTCGTGCTCGCGGGCGACATGCTGCTCGACGTCGATCTCGAAGCACTCCACGCCCGTCACGTCGCGAGTGGACGCGGCGCGACCCTGCTGCTGCGGCGAGACCCGCGCGAGGCGACCTTCGGCAGTGTCGGGGTCGACGCCGAGGGCCGCATCGGCCGGATCGGCCGCCATGGGATTTCCCGCGCGGCCGGCGAGAAGGACCGCGGCCTCTTCACGAGCATCCGTTTCTTCGACCGCGAGGCCTTGACGGACTGGCCCGCCAGCGAAGTCTTCGAGGATCTTCGCGACTGGCTGATGCCGCGCGCCGAGAGCGGGGCGATCGTGCTCGGCGCAGAGATCGTCGAGGGCAGCGCGAACGTCTGGGAGCCGGTCGGGACGCCGGAGGAATATCTGCAGGTGAACCTGAGCCCCCCCGACCTCCCGGGCCTCGGCGGCTCGGCGACCGCCTGGCAGCGCGGGGTCGCCGTCCTGGGACGCGAGCGGGACGTGATCGCGGCGCGCTCGGTGCGGATTCCCGGCGACGCGGAGCTGTCGCGCTGCGTCGTCTGGGACGGGGCCAGCGTGCCGGCCGGAGCGAAGCGGCGCGATGGCGTATTCGGTGTCCGCGGATTCTATTCTTGCGCTGCTCGGGCCGAGCAAGGGCGAGCGGCCGAGAGCCGGGGCGCCGCATGAGCGAAGTCGTCTTCATCGGAACGAGCGACGCCTTTGGCGCGGGCGGACGCCGGCAGTCGGCGGTCTTCGCCCGTGGCGAGCGCGGCGGCATGCTGCTCGACTGCGGCGCCACGACCAACACGGGCCTCGCGCAGCTCGCGATCCCCCGCGACGAGATCGACGTGATCCTGGTCTCGCATTTCCACGGCGATCATTTCGGCGGCATCCCGGGTTTTCTCTACGCCGCGCTCTACGCCGACCGCCGCCGCCACCCGCTCGAGATCGTCGGACCGCCGGAGATCGAGGGCCGCGTCCACGCCCTCGCGAACGCAATGGGCCACCACCTCGGCAATCGCGAATGGAGCTTCCCGATCCGCTACCGCGAGATCCATCCCGGCCAGACCCTCGAGGCCGGCCCGGCGACGCTCCGCGCCTTCGCGACCGCCCATCAGCTCGAAGCGCATCCCCAGGGCTATCAGGTCCGCCTCGGCCGCGAGTCGATCGCCTACTCCGGCGACACGGGCTGGTTCGACGCACTCCCGCGCGCCGTCGCGGGGAGCGGGCTCTTCATCTGCGAGTGCACCCTCGAGCGCGCGGGGCTCGATTTTCATCTGAGCCTCGAAGAGATCCGCGAGCACCGCGACGACATCGATTGTGGTCGTCTGATGCTGACCCATCTCGGCGATTCGATGCTGCGGCTCCGCGGTCAGATCGAGCTCGAGACCGCCGACGACGGACTCGCCGTCAAGCTCTGAGCCACTCGGCTCTCAACCACTCAACGGCCCAACCACTCGACCCCGTGGACCACGCCGAGCACGCGCGCTTCGCGCACGCCGGTGACCTGCGGCAGCTGATTGGGAATCCCGAGCAGCGCGTTGCGCGCGAGCAGCGAGAAGGCCATCGCCTCCGCCGCGTCCGCCGGCACACCGGCCGCCTCCATCGGCTCGACCGGCACGCCCTCCATCACCCGCGCGAGCGACTCCATGACATGGCGATTGCGCACGCCGCCCCCGCCGACGAGAATCCGCCCGCCTCCGCGGGCCGCGTCGCTCCCCGCCATCTGCCGCCACGCGAGGCCCACGGCGCGGACCGAGAGCTCGACCAGCGTCGCGAGCAGATCGTCGACGGCAACGCCGTCCCGCCCCGCACGCTCGAGCCAGCGCCGCGCCTCCGCGAGGCCGTACCGCTCGCGCCCCGTCGACTTCGGCGCGGGGCGCGCGAGATAGGCGTCACCCAACATCTCCGTGAGATAGGCGTCGACGACTCGGCCCTTGCGCGCGCGGCGCCCGTCGACGTCGCAGCGCTCGCGGCCCCCGCTCTCGAGGCTGACCACACCGTCGGTCAGCGAGTTCGCCGGCCCGACGTCGAAGGCCATCACCTTCCCGCCCGGATCTCCGGCGGGCAGCCACGTCAGGTTCGCGATGCCGCCGAGGTTGAGCACGCCGCGGCTCTCCTTCGGATCGCTGAAGACCGCGTGGTGGAAGAACGGCGCGAGCGGTGCCCCTTCGCCGCCCATGGCCATGTCTCGTCGCCGAAAATCCGCGACCACCGGCCGCCCGATCCGCTCGGCGATCCGCGCCGGGCAACCGATCTGGAGCGTGCCGCCCTGCTCGGGATGATGCGCCACGGTCTGACCGTGAGAGCCGATCCCCGCGACCCGCGAAGGGTTGACTCCGGCACAGCGCAGCAGCTCGAGGACGGCCTCCGCGAAGCGATCGGCGAGCACGCGATCGAGGCGGATCAGCTCCGCCAGCATGGCTTCGCCCGGAAGCTCCCCCGCCGCCAGCCTGTGGATCTCGGTCTGGAGGGCGGGCGCGTGGGGAAACTCTTGATAGGCGAGCAGGCGAAAGGGTCGCGCTGCGGCGCCGTCCGGCCATTCGACCAGCGCGGCGTCGATCGCGTCCGCAGACGTCCCCGACATCAACCCCACCACCCACATCACGGCTGAGACTACTCCAGGCGAGGGGCCCCGCGCAGGCTGCCGAGGGCTGCCGAACGAAGCTCGACCGAAAGCTCGCAAGCCTTCGGCAAGTCGTTGACAGGAAAGGCGAATCCACGATACTGCGCGACCTGCGCGGGGCCAGGCCACCCGGCGCGACGACGAGGCAAGCATGCGAGAGACCACGCGCGCCCAGGGCTTTGCGATCTGCGGCGGAGCCTTCGTTGCGGCCCTGCTCTTCCTGATCGGCATCTTCACCCGGAGCTATTGGGCGCTCGCCATTCCCGTCGCCATCGTGACCCTTTTCGCGCTGGGCCTCGTCGCCTGGGTCGGATTCACGATCGCGACGATCCAGGTCGAAGCGGACCAGGCGCCCGAGATCCTCTCGACGGACGCATCCTCGAGGGGCTCCTCCAGCGCTGCGGCCGAAGACGCCGCCTAGTGTCCCGTCTCGGAAGTTCGCCTGCATTCGATCGCGCCTACGGGCCACTCGCCGCGTGGCGCTCCCTCACTGTTCCGACGGCTATCCCTCGGTCGCGTGCCTTGCGAGCGGCCCGTAGGCGCGATCTCGGTGCGCAACGTGCGACAAGGGGCCAAATCTCGATTCGACGGCGAACTTCCGGGACGGGACACTAGCCCGTGCGCATCGCCCTGCTGACCTATCGCGGCAACATGTTCTGCGGCGGCCAGGGCATCTACGCGAGCTATCTCGCCCGTGAATGGAAGAAGGCGGGCCACGAAGTCCACGTCTTCTCGGGCCCGCCGCTCCCCGAGCTCGCCCCCGACATCCCGCTCCACGAGATCCCCAACGACAACGTCTTCGGGCGTCCCCTCGAGACGGCCTTCGACCCCGCGCGACCCTGGTCGATCCTGAAGCCCCTCTCGCTCTGGGAGCTCGGCGTGTCGCGCTTCGGCGTCTTCCCCGAGATGCAGACCTTCGGCTTCCGCCTGATGCGCCGCTTCCCCGAGCTCCAGAGGAAGCACCGCTTCGACGTCGTGTTCGACAATCAGTGCCTGTCGTGGGGACTGCTCGGCATCCAGAAGATGGGCGTCCCCGTCGTGTCGGTGATCCATCATCCGCTGCACATCGACCGCGAGGCGGACTTCACGATCGAGCGCTCGCTCGCGAAGCGCATCAGCCGGACGCTCTACTTCCCGCTCCTGATGCAGCAGACGGTCGCGCCCCGGCTCGCGAAGATCGTGACCGTGTCGCAGGCCTCCCGCGAGGCGATCGAACGTTATTTCGAGATTCCGCAGAAGGACGTCTCGGTCGTCTACAACGGAACCGACACCGAGATCTTTCGCCCGCTCCCCCACGTCGAGAAGGAGGCCGATCTGCTCTTCGTGGGGCGGACCGAAGATCGCAAGAAGGGCATCGGCACGATGTTCGAGGCGCTCTCGATGCTGCCCTCGCACGTGACGCTCAAGATCGTCGACGGCCGCATCCCGAGCCATGGCCTCGTGCCCCGCTTCACGAAGCAGTTCGGCCTCGAGGGCCGGATCAAGATCGTCGACCGGATGCTCAGCGTTCCCGAGCTCGTCGAGCAGTATTCGACGGCGAAGGTCGCGCTCGTACCGTCGTTCTTCGAGGGCTTCGGATTTCCGGCGAGCGAGGCGATGGCCTGCGGGCTCTCGGTGATCGCGAATGCCGCAGGGGCGCTGCCCGAGGTCGTGGGGACGGATGGCCGGAGCGGGCTCCTCGTCCCCCAGCGCAACGCACGCGCGATGGCCGATGCGATGTGGGCCTGCCTGCGCGATCCGGCCGAGACCGAGCGCATGGGCCGAGCGGCGCGGGCGCGCGTCGAGCGTCTCTTCCAATGGGACCAGGCGGCGGCGCAGCTCGTGGATGTCTTCGAGGAGGTGATCCGTGCTGCTCACGGTCGATCTCGAGCGGCTTGACATCCGGCCCGGTCAGCTGCTCCTCGACGCGGGCTGCGGCGAGGGGCGCCACTGCTTCGGGAGCCAATCGCGCGGTGCCCGCGTCGTCGGCCTCGACCTCGATCTGTCGGCGATGCGTATGCCGTCGAAGGTGCTGCGCAAGCAGGGACGAGAGAAGGGGCGGCTCGGCGCCATGTTGCAGGGCGACGCCTTCCATCTCCCCTTCGCCGACGAGAGCTTCGATCGGATCATCTGCTCGGAAGTCATGGAGCATGTCCACGACTACCGCGGCGCCGCCCGCGAGCTCGCCCGCGTCGCCAAGCCCGGCGCGAAGATCGCGATCACGATTCCCACCGCGACGAGCGAGCAGCTCTACCTGCGCCTCGGCGACGACTATTTCGAGAGCCCCGGCGGCCACATCCGCATCTTCCGCCCGCGCGACCTCGCGAAGGGACTCGCCGCCGCGGGCCTCACGACCGTCGGCTGCGGCTTCGCCCACGGCTTCCACACGCCCTACTGGATGCTCCGTTCGGTGATGCACCTGCCCTCCGCCGACAAGAGCCGACTCGTGCGCGCCTACCGCGAGTTCCTGATCCGTTCGACCGTGTCCCTCGCGATGGCCCGCGTGGAACGCGTGCTCAACTTCGTCTGTCCGAAGAGCGTGATCCTGTACGCCGAGAAGCGGGCGGAGAAGCGCGTCTCCGCCGAACCCCGCAAGCGGACCGCGGCCACCGCCTGAGATGCCGCGTCCGCTCCGCATCGCCTTCGTCGCCTATCGCGGCAACATGAATTCGGGTGGCCAGGGCATCTACCTCTGGTTCCTCGCCCGGGAGATGGCGCGCCTGGGCCACGAGGTCCACGTCTTCGTCGGCCCGCCCTACCCGGATCCGATGCCCTTCGCCCGGGTCGTGCGACTCCCGAACCAGCAGTTCTGGGCGAAATGGGTGCTCGGCCAGACCGACCAGATCGTGCCCCGCGAAGACCCGCTGCAGGTCCTCTCGCCGCTCAATTTCTACGAGCTCGTCGCGAGCCGGATCGGATTCCTGCCGGAGCTCTTCGCCTTCAGCGTGCGCGCCTTCCGCCGCATCGCCGACGAGATTCGCGACGGGGGACAGTTCGACCTCGTCCACGACGTGCAGTGCCTCGGCTACGGATTGCTCGGGCTGAAGGCGCTCGGGCTGCCCGTCGTGACGACCGTGCACCACCCGCTCAGCGTCGACCGGCGGGCATCGTTCCTGCGCGACGAGACGCTGCTCCAGGCGATCGGCACGATGAAGTTCTACCCGATCGGGATGCAGTCCTTCGTCGCGCGCCGTCTCGACGCGGTCTTCACCTCCTCCGAGATCGGCCGCAAACAGATCGTGCAGGATTTCGGCGTGCGACCCGAGCGCCTTCACAACCTGCGCAACGGCCTCGACACCGAGCTCTTCTCCCCCGACCCGACGACCGCCAAGCGGCGCGACGAGATCCTCTGCGTCGGCCGCTCTGCGGACCCGAACAAGGGCATCCGCACCTTGATCGAAGCCCTCGCGAAGCTCCCGGAATCCGTGCAGCTCGTGCTCGTCGACGACGACGACAGCGACAACAAGGTCCGGCGCTGGGCCCGGGAGCACGGAGTCGAGGGGCGCGTCACGCTCACCGGTCGAGTCGACTCGGCCGCGCTGATCGGGCTCTACCGCCGCGCCGCCGTCGTCGTCGTTCCCTCACGCTACGAGGGCTTCGGGCTTCCCGCGGTCGAGGCGATGGCCTGCGGGACGCCGGTCGTCGCGACCCGAGCCGGCGCGCTCTCGGAGGTCCTGGAATACACGGGCGGCGGGCTTCTCACGCCCCGTGACGATCCCTCGGCGCTCGCCGCCGGCATCGATCGACTGCTGGCCGACCCCGAATTGCGAACGAGCCTCGCCCGGCGCGGGCGCGAGCGAGTCGCCCTGGCCTACTCCTGGCCGGAAATCGCGCGGGCGACGGCGGACGCCTATCGCGAGGTGCTCGCGAAGCGCGCCGTCAGCGAAACGCGCCCGGCCCGCGCGATGCGCGCGGCCGGCCGACCAGAACGATGACGTCGGCCAGGCTCGGTAGCCAGCGAGCAAGCTGATCCGCTCCCGACAACAGGACTCGGGCCCAAGCTGCGGGCAGCCGTCCCAGCAGTCCCGTCCAGCCCGGCATGCCCCAGCCGAGGGAGATCCCGACCACGCGCTCGATCTCGACCGCGCGGCCCGCCTGCTCGCGCATCAGGTCGAGCTCGTAGCGGGTGAAGTGGTCACTCGGCGTGTCGTAACCGCGACGGCTCCGAAGCGGTGGGAGCGCGAGCCAATCCTCGCGCAGGCGATCCACCGCCCGCGTCACACGGCAGGCGAGGGAATCGAAGTTCGCGATCGCCAGCACGACCTGTCCCGAGGCGCGCGTCACCCGCGCCATCTCCGCGATGGCCATCTCGGGATCATCGAAATGATCCAGGGCGCCCTTGCAGAACGCCGCGTCGAAGGACTGATCGGCGAAGGGCAGCGCGTCCGCCCAGCCGCGCACCCAGCTCGGCCCCCGCAGCCCGGCCGCGATCGGACCCGACTGGAACATCTGGGCCATGGCCGTCATGCGCGCCGAGGGCTCTGCCCCGATCACGCGGGCCCCCGCTCGCGCGAGAGCGACCGAATCCTGTCCGACCCCGCTCCCGACGTCTAGGACCCGGCGCCCCGCTGCCGGCCGCGTCGACTGCAGGGTCACGTCGGTCATGCGGGCGAACAGGAAATCGCTGTCCCGCGCCAGGTTGGTCGGAATCACGTCGCTCATGTCCCGATCGAGATCGACGACCCGCATGGGCCGGACCCTAGCAGCGCGCCGCCGACCGGCTCCCATCCGAACAACGGCGTACCGATCCGAACGGCGATTCCCATCTGAACGTCCGCGAGCTTCGGCGATGCGACGTGTCCCGCGCGCCGAATCGACTCCGAATACGTTCCCCGGCCGTTTGCGTCCGAAAAATCTTGCGCACCAACGCCTCCGATGGGCCTCGTGAATCGCGAGGGATTCCAGGGACTTCGAAGACACGAGTGCAATCCGACGAAGAAACTCGGGGAAATTCCCGGTCAAGTCGGCGCGCCGGGGCGCGCGTTTGGCACGTCCCCTGCTTGGTGACGCGCAAGGCCGGCAACGCGATGGCATCGCAGGCGGCTCGAACGGCGACGCGGTGACCCGCTGATCGCACACGGGATCGAGAGAAAATGGCCCAAAAACGAGAGGTACCGATCGAGATGGAGACGCTGCTGCGCGAGGCCAAGGAACTGCACGACCACATCCCCTCGGATCTCAAGGAAGAGATCGTCCTCGAGCACACCCCCTTGATCCGCTACATCGTGAACCGGATCGCCGTCCGCCTCCCCTCCCACATCGATCTCGACGATCTGCATAACACCGGCGTGATCGGTCTGATGGATGCGATCGAGAAGTACGACCCCGAGAAGAACTGCAAGTTCAAGACCTACGCCGAGTTTCGCATCAAGGGCGCGATCCTCGACCAGCTCCGCTCCCTCGACTGGGTTCCGCGCAGCGTGCGCCAGAAGGGGCGACGACTCGAGCGCGCCTACGGCGAGGTCGAGCAACGCCTCGGCCGCTCCGCCAACGAGGACGAGGTGGCGGATTCGCTCGGCCTCGAGCTCGACAAGTTCCACACGCTGATCAACCAGGTGAAGGGCATCTCGCTCGTCAACCTGGAGGAGATCCGCGGCACGAATTCCGACGGCGACCGCTCCGGCACCTTCGCCGACATCATCGAGGACGTGCAGTCCGAGAACCCCTTCGCCTCCCTGAAGCACATGGAGACGAAGCACGTCATCTCCGACACGATCGGCTCGCTCCCGGAGAAGGAGCGCCTCGTGATCTCGCTCTACTACTACGAGGATCTGAACATGAAGGAGATCGGAACGATCCTCGGGATCACCGAGAGCCGTGTCTGCCAGATCCAC
>JANMTD010000353.1:0-2403 GCA_031390075.1 Deltaproteobacteria bacterium
ACAGCCTGGGTGCCTGGTGGATGCGCTCGAAGCGGGGTGGCCATGCGGTGGCGGAGGTGGCTTGGCGGCATCGCGAGCGACGACTCTTCGCGCGTCACCTGCGCAGCATCTGGATCTGGGGTGCCCTGCTGCCCGGGATCCTGTTCCTAGCACTCATTTTCGGCGGAGCACGGGCATGGCCCGTCCTGCTGTCGGTCGCAGGACTCTACGCGCTGCAGATCGGGCGCATCGCGAAGAGCCAGGACGAGGTTCGTTATTCGCCAGCCGACGCCCTGCTCTGGGGGGCATCGTGTCTCGCGTCGCAGCCGCCGAAGGCGCTCGGGGCGCTCGAGTTCGCGTGGTCGCGGCTTCTCGGTCGACAGAGGCGTCTGATCGAATACAAGTGAGCTTTGGAAGGTTCGAAATGAGGCTCGCGCGCCGGAGAACGAAATCTGGATTCATTCGCAACCTGCGCCTGCCGATGGGCTTCACAAACGGTTGTTCAGCGGGTCATCGCACTGCAGGTGGCAGGCAGACAACGTGCAATCGGCACACTGGGATTCGGGGAGCCTCTTGATCACACGAATCGGCAGGGCGTGGCAGGCAGCGCTCGCGGACCTGACGCGGGTCGACGCGCTCTGGATCGCATTGCCGCTCCTACTTCTGGCCGCCTACGCAGCGCCGTCGGTCGGTTACATGCTGCCTGGTTACGAGTCGTTTCTCGGCGAAGACTATCAGCCGCTCCAGGCGCTCAAGTTCTACGCGAGCCTCGGTGGCGAATATCACAAATACGGTCCGATGACGAATTTCATGCTCTTGCCTGTCTACGGCGCAAGCTTCGCGTGGTGGTGGATGTCCGGAGCCTTCGCGGGACCGAGTGGCGATTTTCCCTATGGCTTGGCGGATCCGCTTGGGCAGCTCAGCGCCTTGATCTTTCTTGGACGTCTTTTTTTCCTGGTGGTCGGGCTCGCTCTCTACGCGGCGCTGATGGTGTCGCTTCGACGCGTGGGCTTCGACGTCCGGTTCGTCGTGCTGGCGTTCCTGTTCTGCGTGGCGACCGACCAGCCCGTGGCCTACTACCTCGCCAACAATCGCCCCGACGGCCCTGCCTTCGAGTTCTTGGCCGCCTCGCTCGGGGTGTACGTCCTGATGCTCTACCAGGGCATCACGCGGACACGCGGGATCCTGCTCTCGCTCTGCGCGGTATGTGCCATCACGAGCAAGGAGCTCGCGGGGCCAGCCTACATCCTGCCCTATCTCGGCCTTGGTTGGCTTCTCTGGAAGGCCGCTCGACAGGACCCGACACGGCGACCTGCGCTCCTGCGAATCGCCGGGGCGTCGCTGGCGACCGGTGTGGGCAGCTACTTGCTCCTCAACGTCGTGTATGCGCCGCGGACCTGGCTGGTCCGGATGTCTCACTGGCTGGGCGGCCCGGGAACGGATCCGGACGTCTGGTTCGAGGGAGGGGGCGCGGCAGTGACCCTGGGAAGCCGGCTCACCACGCTCGGCGAAGGAATGCTCGGGGTGCTCGGTCCCGGTGGCTTTCCCGTAGTCGCTCTGGCCGTCGTCGTGCTTCTGATCCGGCGTCCGAAGCACGCGGGAATGATGCTCCTGCCATTTCTGAGCATCACGGCATTGGGGCTCTGGCCGCTTGGATTCCCGGGCGATCGCTTCTTTGCCTTCGCGGCCATCGCTCTCGTGCCGAGTGTCGTTCTCGGATTCTCCGAGCTCTGGAGGACCATCGAACGAGCGACCTGGAAGCCCGTGGCCCTTGGCTTCGTCGGGATCGCCCTCGTCGCGAATGGCCTGTACGCCAATTGGACCTGGCTCTCGCTCGAGGGGCTGCCCGAGCGGGCCACCGAGCGCGTCCTGCAGGACGAAACACCGCGCTTCGACGGGACGATCAACGTGCTCTCGGTTCATCCCAGCGTTCCCGGAAAGTCGAGGCTCACCGCCCTCGGGTTTCGCGTCGATCCGCGCTCGATCGCCCAGCTGATCGCAGCGTCGCCGGATGAGCGACCCGACCGGATCTACACGAACGCCGGGGGGCTCGCCTTCGTCGAATACGCGAGTCAGAGCGAGGCGCGCGCCGGTCTGCTCCGCGCCCAGGGCTTCGAGATCCGGGACTGGCAGGGGCTCGCGGGGCTCGGGTACCGCCAGATCGCCGCCGTTCGAACCGAAACGCCCAGCTGGTTTCCCTTTGCCTGGATGCCCGCGGTACGCTGGCGGGCGGAGCGGTCGCCGATCTTCGTCTATGAGCGGGTCGAGAGGGGGGATCGTGTCCCGGCCGATCCGACCTCAGCGAATGGCACTTGAGGCGATCGAGTCCCCGGCGTGACCGGACTCACAGGGATCTCGCCGGCCGCGACCGAAAGTACGCATGACCTCTCGACCTCGTCTCGCTGGCGGCATCTTCCGCCCGGG
>JANMTD010000436.1:0-1755 GCA_031390075.1 Deltaproteobacteria bacterium
CCGAGAACGAGCAGGCGGTCACGAATTTCATCCGCGAGGCCCAGGCGGCGGCGAAGCTCAATCATCCCAACATCGTGACGGTCTACGACACGGGGGAGCAGAACGGCCGCTACTACATCGCGATGGAGTACGTCGAGGGCACGACGATCAAGGAGATCCTGAAGCGCAAGGGCCCGATCTCGCCCTCGGGCATCCTGCACGTGCTGATGCAGATCTCGGAGGCGCTCGCCTACGCCCACGAGAAGAAGGTCGTGCACCGCGACATCAAGCCGGCCAACGCGATGTGGACGCGGGACAAGAAGGTCAAGCTGATGGACTTCGGGCTCGCGAAGGTCGTCGAAGAAGCGCGCAACCACACGACCGTCGTCGCCGGCACGCCCTACTACATGAGCCCCGAGCAGACCCTCGGAAAGAACGTCGATCACCGCACGGACATCTACTCGCTGGGCGTCACGCTCTTCGAGATGGCGACCGGGACCGTGCCCTTCAAGGAGGGCAACATTCCCTATCACCATGTCCACACCCCGCCGCCCCGGATCCGCGAACTGCGCCCCGAGCTGCCCGAGAGTCTGTCGGCCATCGTCGAGCGCTGTCTCCAGAAGGATCCGGCGGAGCGCTTCCAGTCCGCGCGCGAGATCCTGGCCGAGGCGCGGGGCACACTCGCCGGCGATCTGGTCGGCTGAAGACACGAATCCACTCCCGAACGCGCTCGATTGTCCGCCGATTCGCCCACGCTACGCTGCGCGACGCGAACGTGGGGATTCGGCGTCTTCGCGCGCGAGGAGGTTCGGTGCAGCAGACGACGATCGCTCGGCCCATCCGCTGGAGCGGGATCGGTCTGCACAGCGGTCTGCCCGCATCCGTCGAGGTGTCCCCCGCGGCGGTCGACACCGGGCTCGTCTTCGTGGTGCCGGGCGAGGGTGGCGAAGCCGAGATCGAGATTCCCGCCCGCCCCGACGCCGTCCAGTCGACGACCCGAGCGACGACGCTCGCGGGGATCGCGCGCCGCGTGGCGACCGTCGAACACCTGCTCGCCGGGTTGTTCGCCCTCGGAATCCACAATGCGCGGATCGAGGTCCGCGGCGGCGAGATCCCGGCGCTCGACGGCAGCGCCGCGCTCTTCGTCGCTCGGCTGCGCCGCGCCGGGCTGCGCACGCTCTCTGCGTCGCGGCGGGAGCTCGAGGTGAAGGGAGAGCTCAAGATCGCGGACGGCGATCGGCGCATCCGGATCGCGCCGGGCGAGGGGCTCCGGATCGATTACTCGATCGACTTCGCCCATCCGTGCATCGGTCGCCAGCGCCACGTGCTCGCGTCCCTCGATCCGGACGTGTTCGAGACGGAGCTCGCGCCGGCTCGGACCTTCGGTTTCGCCGACGAAGTCGACGCGCTCCGCGCCAAGGGCCTCGCCCGCGGCGGCGACTACTCGAATACCCTCGTGCTGGGCGACGACGGACTCTTGACGCCCGGCGGCCTGCGGTTTCCCGACGAGTTCGTGCGCCACAAGCTCGTCGATCTGCTAGGCGATCTCGCCCTCGTCGGCGCTGGGATCCACGGCCAGATCACGGTCGAGAAGGGCGGGCACGGCCTACACCACGCGCTGGTCCGTGCCCTCGTCGAGCGGCCGGGTCTCGCGGTGGAGCGCTCGGTCCGATCCGCCGGCCCCGCACGCCGGACGGCGTCCGCTCTCGATGGGCGCAAGGCTCAGCCCGGGTAATCCTCGAGCTCGCGGGCGAGCTCGCCGGTCGCGGTCTGGTC
>JANMTD010000439.1:0-3042 GCA_031390075.1 Deltaproteobacteria bacterium
GCCGAGATGAACGACTCCGTCGAGAGAGAAGCCTTCGTGATGCCGAGCAGCTGCGTCTCTGCGCGCGGCGGCGTCTTGCCCTCCGCATCGAGCTTCGCGACCACCTCCTTGTAGAGGACCTTCTCGACCTGCTCGCCGATCAGCCAATCCGACTCGCCCGGATCCGTGATGCGGACCTTGCGGATCATCTGGCGGACGATCGTCTCGATGTGCTTGTCGTTGATCTTCACGCCCTGCAGGCGGTAGACCTCCTGCACTTCGTCCACGAGATATTTCGCGAGCTCCTTCTCGCCCTTGATCTTGAGGATGTCGTGCGGGTTCGACGACCCGTCCATCAGCGCCTCGCCGGCACGCACGCGATCACCTTCGTGGACCGAGACGTGCTTGCCCTTCGGAATCAGGTACTCCTCGGGCTCACCGGCGTCCGGGGTCACGATCACGCGCCGCTTGCCGCGCGAATCGGGGCCGAAGCTGACGATGCCGTCGATCTCGGTGACGACGGCACATTCCTTCGGCTTCCGCGCCTCGAAGAGCTCGGCCACCCGCGGCAAACCGCCGGTGATGTCCTTCGTCTTCGAAGCCTCGCGCGGAATCTTCGCGATCACCTGCCCTGCCGTGACCTCCTCGCCTTCGCCGACCGACAGGTAGGCGCCGACCGGAAGCAGCGACTTCGACTCGCTATCGCCTTCGCCCTCGATGATCGAGATCTGCGGCCGCAGCTCGGGATCCTTCGATTCGATGATCACCTTCGAGGAGACGCCGGTGAAGTCGTCCACCTGCTCCTGCATCGTGGCGCCTTCGATGATGTCCCGAAACAGCACCGTGCCCCGCATCTCGGCGAGGATCGGGCTGGCGAAGGGATCCCAGTCGAGCAGCACGTCGCCCGCGTGGACGGGGTGGCCGTCCTTCACGCGCAGCGTGGCTCCGTACACCACCGGATGGCGCTCGCGCTCCCGCCCGGAGACGTCGACGATGCCGACCTCGCCATTGCGCGTCATCACGGTCGCCCGACCCTCGTTGTCGACGACGGTGCGGATGTTGTGGAGACGGATGGTGCCTTCGCTGGCCGCCTCGGCATGGGACTGCTCGGCTCGCCGCGTCGCCGCACCACCGATGTGGAACGTGCGCATCGTGAGCTGGGTTCCCGGCTCGCCGATCGACTGCGCGGCGATGACGCCGACGGCCTCGCCGAGGTTGACCATCGAGCCACGCGACAGATCGCGCCCGTAGCATTTGACGCAGACGCCGAAGCTGCTGGCGCAGGTCAACACCGACCGGATCTTCACCGCTTCGATGCCGGCATTCTCGATCAGACGCACGCGGTCTTCGTCGATCTCCGAGCCGCCGTGGACGAGCAGCTCGCCCGTCACGGGGTCGTGGATGTCGTCGAGGGCCACACGTCCGAGGATCCGCTCTCCGAGCGGCTCGACGATCTCGCCCGCTTCGATGAGGGCCGAGGTCTCGAGCGCGTCGTCGGTTCCGCAATCGTCCTCACGGATGATCACGTCCTGCGACACGTCGACGAGGCGCCGGGTCAGGTAGCCCGAGTTCGCCGTCTTCAGCGCCGTGTCGGCCAGACCCTTCCGCGCACCGTGCGTGGAGATGAAGTACTGGAGGACCGAGAGGCCTTCGCGGAAGTTCGACGTGATCGGCGTCTCGATGATGGCGCCCGAGGGCTTCGCCATCAAACCGCGCATTCCGGCCAGCTGACGCATCTGCTGTGCGGAGCCGCGCGCGCCCGAGTCGGCCATCATGTAGACGTTGTTGAACGACGGAACCTGCCGCTCCGTACCGTCCGCGTCGACGACGATGTCCGTCGCGATGCCTTCGAGCAGCTGGGTCGTGATCAGCTCCGTCGCCTGCGCCCAGATGTCGACCACCTTGTTGTAGCGCTCGCCGTCGGTGATCAGACCTTCCTGGTACTGCTCCTGGATCTGGGCGACTTCATGGGTCGCGTCGTCGAGGAAGCGCTGCTTGTCCGGCGGGATCCGCATGTCGTCGATGCAGATCGAGATGCCGGCGCGGGTCGCGTGGGTGTACCCGAGCGTTCGCAGCTTGTCGGCCAGCAGGACCGTCGCCTTGCTGCCCAGGCGCCGGTAACACTGATCGATCAGCTCACCGAGCGCCTTCTTGTCCATCACCTGATTGATGAATTCGAACGGGATCTCGCCGGGCACGATGTCGCGGAGCAGAACGCGTCCGGTCGTCGTGTCGACCATCTCCCCGTCCATGCGGACGTGGATCGCCGCATGCAGATCGAGCACACCCGCGTCGTAGGCCATCTGGACCTCTTCGAGGGTCGCGAACTTCATGCCCTCGCCGGCAGCGCCGGCGCGCTCGCGCGTCATGTAATAGACGCCGAGGACGATGTCCTGGGTGGGGCCGATGATCGGACGTCCCGTCGCGGGACTGAGGATGTTGTTCGTCGACATCATCAGCACGCGTGCTTCGATCTGGGCTTCCACAGACAGCGGCACGTGGACCGCCATCTGATCCCCGTCGAAGTCGGCGTTGAACGCCGCGCAGACGAGCGGGTGGAGCTGGATCGCCTTGCCCTCGATCAGCATCGGCTCGAAGGCCTGCATGCCGAGGCGGTGGAGCGTCGGTGCGCGGTTGAGCAGGATCGGATGCTCCTTGATCACCTCCGCAAGGATGTCCCACACCTCGGGCCGCTCGTTCTCCACCATCTTGCGCGCGGCCTTGATGGTGGTGACGAAACCCTGCTGCTCGAGCTTCGAGTAGATGAAGGGCTTGAAGAGCTCGAGGGCCATGCGGTTCGGAAGGCCGCACTGATGCAGCCGCAGCTCGGGTCCGACCACGATCACCGAGCGACCGGAGTAGTCCACGCGCTTGCCGAGCAGGTTCTGGCGGAAGCGACCCGACTTGCCCTTCAGCATGTCGGAGAGGCTCTTCAGCGGCCGCTTCGACGGACCCGTGATCACGCGACCCCGACGACCATTGTCGAAGAGCGCGTCGACCGCCTCCTGAAGCATGCGCTTCTCGTTGCGGATGATGACCTCGGGCGCGTTCAGCTCCTGGAGG
>JANMTD010000457.1:0-35308 GCA_031390075.1 Deltaproteobacteria bacterium
TTCTCGTCGTCTTCCTGGGCTACGAACGCCGCATGCGCGGCGCGCCCCGGCGCTGGAATCCGCTCCTCGTCTTCGGCCAGACCGCGCTGTTCTTCTACATCCTGCACTTCATCGTGCTCGGCGGATCACCCTCTCGATCACCGGCGGGATGATGCAGCGGGGACTTCCCGAGACCTACGCCGCGGCGGCGGCGACCCTCGTCGTTCTCTATCCGGTCTGCATCGGATTCCGCAGCTTGAAGCAGCGCTACCCGAATAGCGTTCTGCAATACATCTGAGCGTCACTCGAACCCATCCCATCTGGCGAAGCGTCGGCTCCTGACGTCGCGTGGTGTTTATCGGGCGCGGAACCGGCTCGCGGCAGACGTTCTCCAAACATTCGAACCCCGAATGCAAGGAGAGCGACATGCACTCATTCAATCGATCCGCCGGCGCGAGCTGCTCGGCGTGGATCGAGATCCCGCTCTCGAAATTCCCGACCTCGCGTCTCGCGACGCGACCGGCGGACATCGCCCGCTCCATGCGAGACGTCATGAAGAAGCTCGGAGCCCGGGAATGCGAAGTCGAGGCGTACTACGAGAACGACACCGGCGAAGAGATCCCGAAACACGAGCTCTGCCTGCGGGAGACCTTCGAATTCGGCGAGCGCAAACACTGGTCGAAGTCCAGGGAAGCGTACTGCTGGGAGCCGGCGGCGGACGTCGAGGTCGTCATTCTCGATTAGACCGCCCTCACGCCCCGCCGCTCCCGGCGTTAGCATTCGTCCACGTACAGGGAACCCGCACGAGGAGCACGCGAGCTTGGGCGAATACCGCAACCCCTCCGACCACCGATTCGAGCAGGTCGCCAACTTCCGCGATCTCGGCGGGCACACCACGACCGACGGCCGCCGTGTCGCGAAGGGTCGACTCCTGCGCAGCGGCCACCTCGGCCAGGCGAGCGAGGGCGATCTATCGATCCTCGCGCGCTATGGCCTCCGCCGGGTCTTCGATTTCCGCACGGCCGCCGACATCGCCCACGAGGGCGCAGACCGTCTCCCGCCTGGCGCCGCAAACGTGCAGCTCCCGATGCCCGACCCGCGCCGCGGCGCCGACATCCGCCAACTGATGCAGGACAACCCGCCCGAGCGACTCGGGGAGATCTTCGGCAACGGCCGCGCCGAGGCGATGATGCGCGAGTCGGCGGCGGGCCTCGTCCGCGAGCGGCGCGAGCCCTACTCGCTCTTTCTCAAGGCGTTGGCGAGGGACGAAGCGCTCCCGGCATTGTTCCACTGCTCCGCCGGCAAGGACCGGGCCGGCTGGGCCGGCTCGGTCGTGTTGCTGGCGCTGGGCGTTCCCGAGGATCAGGTCGTCGAGCAGTACCTGCTCTCGAATCGCGCGGCGCAGGAGATCCTCGACCGCAATCGCCTGCCCGGGCGCGAGCAGTGGTTGGGCGCGCTCGCACCGTTGCTCGGCGTCAAGGCCGAGTACATCGGGGCGTCGTTCGACGCGGTCCAGCAGGAATGGGGCGACTTCGACGGCTACCTGCGCGATGGGCTTCGGATCACGGACGCGGAGCGGGAAGCGATTCGGGCGAATCTGCTCGAGTAGGCGTCAGCCGTCCGTCGACAGGAGCTCGAGCAGATTGCCATCAGGATCGCGGAAGTAGACGGACTGCCCGAGCGTGCCATCGGCCGCGGGACGCGGGACGGGGCCGTCGACGATCTCGACAGCGTGCTTTCCGAGCAGCGCGACCGCATCGCGGATCGGACCATCGAAACGGAAGCAGACGTCCTCGGAGCCCGGCATCGGCACGCGCGCATGAGGTTTAGCGGGGGCCGCGGCGGAGTGGATGCTCATGCGGCTCGCGCCGACCTGCAGGATCACGACGGGGATCTTGCCGGCACGCCATTCGGCTTCGTAGAGAGTCGTCGCGCCGAGGACGCGCTTGTAGAAGTCGAGGGTCGACTCGATGTCGGCGCAGGTGATGGCGATGTGGTCGAGGGCACGGATGGGCAACTGAAGCTCCTTGGCGGCTGGACCGCACTTCGACCGCGACCGACAGGTCCACGACGGGCGGGCTGTCGAATTTCGATTCGAGTGAGGCACTGAGCGCATCGAGGTGAGACCGACGGAAGCCCGCAGCGCACCCGGCGTCCCGGCAGCTCTCCCCCTGCGAAAATAGACGACCGGAGCCGCCCGGGGAGCGAGGGCTTCCGGGCGACTCCGATCGGTGGCAGTCCCCGTCGGGCTCGATCCGATTGGGAAGTGGAAGAGCCTCGACCGAGATGGGCCACCCAGGACCCGACACGGATCGAGTTCGTCGCTCAGCGAAATTCGGCGAGGCAGCTCGGCGCACGGGACTCTCGATTGGAACCGCCGTCACGCCAGGAAGGGCCTGAAGCGCTGGTCGCCGATGGCGTTCTTCAGCAACTCGATCTGCGCTCTCGAACGTTCGGCTTGTTCCTCACGAAGCTCCATTTCAGCTTCTCGAAGAAACGCCTCCGCCAGGCTGAGGTTGCGGTAGAGCTTCTCGAGTTCGCGTCGCCACTGATCTCGACTCGCCACCATGACTTTCTCCTCCTTGCTGGTCCCGTCTCCCCTCTCTCAGGCCGCTAGGTTCCCCGAGCAAACCCGAGCGTTCCGTGGCGTGGATCACCACCACACGCGGCGACAGGCCAACTTTCATGGGATCCCGACGCAGCGGGCACCGCGCGGCGCGCTCATCGGCACGGTCCATGCACCCGGGGTAGGCGAGCGGCATCAGGAGGTTACAGACATGCCTGTCAGCGAAAGCGGCGAACTTTGGTCGGCGTTGTGCGTCATCAGGGAGGACATACTCGATGCGATGAGGCTCACCCACGCGAGTCTACCCGGAGATCGCGTGCCGCTCGGGACACTGGAGAACATGTTCCTCCGTGCTTCCGCGCTGCTCCATCAACTCGAACAAGGGGACTGGACCGGCCGGACCGTCAAGAAGCAGGACCACCTGGTGTCTGTCGATTCTACAACTGACAGTTGGGATTCCCCTCGATCGGGTCGGACTTACAAAGTCAATCCCAAGCTTCGACTCGAAGTCCAACCAAGCTCCGCCGCTCGCCTCGTTCCCTGAGAAGGCCGGCCTCGTGGAGTGGAGGACCGCACTGGATCCAAGGGGTAGACGAGAGTCCTTTCGACTGGTGAAGGCGGCGTCCGGACAACACACCTCGGCGAACGCCTGGCCGCCCAAGGGCCGGCGACAGCGCCCGCTCTAGCAGCGCCTCCGGCAGAGCTTCTGACGCGAGCTGCCCGACCCGCCCTCGACGGCTGGCTGGCGCGCTACTCGTTGGTAGGCGATCCGCGACGTGCTTCTCGTCCATCGCGAGCGAGCGCGCCCCTACTCCTTCTCCACGATCGCCCTCACGATCTCCTCCACCGCCCGATCCGCAATCCCGTTCATCTCTTGATCCGTCCGATCCTGGATCGGATGCGCGACATAGACCGCAGACGCCTCCGCCCCGAGCGCCCTGGCCTGCGCATCCGCCCCCGAGACGAACTCCACCGTCGCGACGAATACGCTCGGCAAGCCGCGGGTTTCGAGGTCCACCGTGTCGTGCACACTGCACGACGTGCAGCTGCCTCAATCGGCCAGGGCTTCGACGACGGCGTCGCATTTCTGCGCGATCTCGTGGCGCAGGTCGATGGGCGCCGGCTTGGTGAAAGTGGGCTTCTTGAACCGGAGGACCTTGGCGCCGCGCTCGGCGAGGCGCTTCTCGAGCTGGTCGAGGAAGACGTCGCCGCGGGCCTTCGCGATGTCGAGCAGGCCGATCGTGCGGCCTTCGATCGAGGTGAGTCGCGGCGCTCGCAGGCGCGCCGCGGGGACGCGTTCGCTGGTCGGATCGAGAAGGATCGTCATGCTTGGATCTCCCGTGCGAGGGTCTGGCTGCCGAGCTCTCCGTTCGCCCAGCCGGGGATGATCGCCGAGAAGAGTCCGGCGCCGCCACCGGCGTGCACGATATGGAGTCCATTCTCCCGGAACTTGGGGATCATGCGCCCGCGAACGGATTCGGGGAGCCCCTCGGCGATCCCGCCGGCGCCCCGGACGAGCTCGTCGCCGGGAATCGTCGTGAGCTCGAGGAGCCGCTTGCGGAGGCGATCCTTCGACCAGCCGGCCTCGCGAAAGATCCGCGAGTGGTCCGGCGACACGACGAGCACGGCATCGAAAGCCATCACGGCCTTGGGCGAGAGCATCGCGCGGAGCGCGTAGGCAAAGCTGTGGGCGAGCTCTTCGGGGGTTCGCGCGAGCTGATCGACGAGGGTCCGCGGCCCTTCGCCGGGAAAGATCGTCACGGCGTTCGTGCCCGCCGCGAGCCCGAAATCCGCCGCGAGCGGCGTCCAGGGCGAGCCCTCTTCATCCTCGGCGAAGCAGAAGCCGAGCTTTCCCGGGTTGCCGAGGGTCGCCCGGTCGACCTCGCCGGGGCGACCGCCCCCGACGTTGCGGATCACGAGCTGGAGCGCGCGCCCGATCGTGTTATTCGCGCGGTTGCCCTGGCCGAAGACGTTGATGCCCGAGTTCATGCCGATCGCGCGGCGGATCGGACCGTTCACGATCAGGACCGGCCCGACGGACATCGTCGTCGCGAGCACGCCATGGATGTTGAACTGCGGCGTGCAGGCCATCTCGACGGCCGTGAGGACGACAGGGAGATACTCCGGCTTGCAGCCGGCGAGGACCGCGTTGATCGCGACCTTCTCGACGGTGCACGGAACGAGATCGGGGGGCACGACGGCGACGATCTCGTCGGGCGCCCGCGTCGTCCCGCCGAGCATCGCCAGCACGCGCGCCTCGGTCGGTGGCACGACGGGAAGCCCATCGCTCCAGCCGCGATCGAAGCAAGCCTCCTGCTCGTCCTCGAGGGTCGCAATCTCGACACGCCGCGCCTTCAGCTTCGAGCCGTTGAAGCGGAGCTCGAGGGCGGGCGCGCGGACGGGATCGACGGACAAAGAGCCGCAGCCCGGTCGCCATTCCGGAAGCCCGGCCCCGAGATCCTCGACGCCCGTCAGGTCCTGCCACTCGCCGCGGTGCCAGCCGACGACGCGCTCGACCTCGCGGCCGTCGACGACGCGCAGGAGCGTCGGGACGGCTTCGATCGCGTGGTGCCAGGAGACGGCGAGATCCGTGTCGTCGACGACGGCGAGATGCGGAGGGAACGCGGGATCGTCCTGGCTGTAGACCGCGAGCGGAACGCGCCGCGCGATTTCGGCGAGGACCGGTGCCACGAGCTCACAGGTCGGGCAGTCGCGCTTCACGAAGGCGACGATGCCGGAGGGGAGCTCGGTCTCCGGCGGCGGCGCCTGCGGTGAGTGGGGACCCGTATCCACGACGCGGGATGCTTCGCCCATCGATGCAGCATAACCGACCCGACCTGCGACGCGACCTCTCGCACGAGCTTGCCCGACGCGCGCGCTGCCGGCTGCTAGCTTCACCCGCTGCGCGCGAGGAACGCCTCGATCCCTCCGCTCGACCCCTTCCCCCGCTTCGGGAGCCCCGACTCGATGTCCACCCCCGCGTCCCAGCCCCTCCCCCTGCAAGGTCTCCGCATCCTCGCCGTCGAGCAGATGCAGGCGATGCCCTTCGGAACCCAGCTCCTCGCGCGCATGGGCGCCGACGTCGTGAAGGTCGAGTCGCCGAAGGGGGGAGAGTCCGGGCGCTCGGGGCTGCCCAACATCCGCGACGTCGACGGCTCGACGCCGGGCGCGACCTTCCTGCGCAACAATCTCTCGAAGCGCAGCATCGCGATCGATCTCAAGCATCCCCGCGGCTCGGAGCTCGTCCGGCGACTCGTTCCGCATTACGACGTCGTCGTCGAGAACTTCAAACCGGGCACGATGGAGCGCCTCGGCCTCGGCTACGAGACCCTCGCGAAGATCCACCCGAAGCTCATCTACGTCTCGGCCTCGGGCTTCGGAAGCCTGCGCGAGACGCCGTACGGTAATTGGCCCGCCTACGCCTGTGTCGCCGAAGCGATGGGCGGCTTCTACTCGTTCCGCCCGGAAGCGGGCCGGCGCCCGAACCTCGGCGTCGGCGGCGCGATCGGCGACATCGGGACGGGTCTCTTCGCGATGATCGGGCTGCTCGCCGCGCTGCGCGGCCGCGACCAGACGGGCAAGGGGCAGAAGGTCGATGTCGCGATGCTCGACGCGATCATCTCGATCATGGACATGGTCGCGTTCAACCCCTCGATCGGCATCGACGACAACAGCATTGCGGCCTGGCCTGGCATCCTCGAGTCCTTCGATGCGAGCGACGGCCTTTTCGTCATGCAGGTCGGCCGTGAGCACCAGTTCGAGCGCTTCGCCCAGACGATCGGCCATCCCGAATGGGTCGGTGATCCACGCTTCGCGACCCGCGAGCAGTGGACTGCCCAGATCGAGCCCGTGATCCGGCCCGCCGTCGAGGCCTGGGCGGCCGACAAGACGAAGGTCGAGGCGAGCCGCCTGCTCGCCGAGGCCGGTGTCGTCGCGGGCCCGAGCTACGAAGGCGACGATCTGCTCACCGATCCCCATGTGAAGTCCCACGACATGATCGTCGAGATCCCCGCCGCGACACCGACCGGCGTCGTCCGCATCCACGGCAACCCGATCAAGTTCTCCGCCAGCCCGGAAGGGCCGGCGGAGAAGTGGCCGCTCATCGGCGAGCACACCGACGCCGTGCTGCGCGCGGATCTCGGGCTCGACGACCGCGAGCTCGGATCGCTGCGAGCGGACGGGGCCATCGGGTGAGCTGAGATTACGTCCGTTTCGATTGGTTGACAGATGTAAACCCATATGCGAGCCTGCCGCTTCCCACCCCAGGAGGCTCCGCATGGCCATGGCGACCGATTTCGCGCCCGACCGCGTCGACTTCTACCTCGGCGATCCGCACGCGACCTTTCGCCGGCTGCGCGCCGAGGACCCGCTGCACTGGCATTCGGATGGACCCTTCTGGTGCGCGACCCGACACGCCGAGGTCATAGAGATCTCGCGGCGTCCGCGCATCTTCTCGTCCGCGCATGGGACACAGCTCTTCGAAGTCCGCGATCGACTCGCCGGGCATTCGTCCATCATGGAGAACGCGCCGTCGATCATCCGGATGGATCCGCCGGTGCACAACCGACACCGCAAGCTCGTGATCGGCGCCTTCACGCCGCGCATGATCGCGGCGCTCGAGCCGCGCGTGCGCGAACTCGCGCGGGAGAGCGCGGCCAGGATCCGAGCGGGTGAGCCCTTCGATTTCATCGAGCAGGTCGCGGTTCCGCTGCCGATGTTGATGATGGCAGAGCTGCTCGGCGTGCCGAGCTCCGATTTCGCCGCGTTCCGGCGTTGGTCCGATGCCATGGTCGAAGTGGGCGCAAACGGGCCGAAGCCGGAGACGGCGGGCATCATCGGCGAGCTCGTCGGCTACATGCTCGAGAAGATCGCCGAATGTCGTCGCTCGCCGCGCGAGGACGTGCTCTCGACCCTCGCGCAGGCGGAGCTCGACGGCGTGCGGTTGACCGACCCGGAGCTCGGGATCTTCTGCCTGACGCTGCTCGTGGCCGGCAATGAGACGACACGCCACCTGATCTCGGGCGGAATGCATGCGCTTCTCGACGATCACTCGCAGTGGGAGAAACTCTGCGCGAATCCTTCGCTGCTCCCGAATGCAGTCGAGGAGATGCTGCGCTATGTGAGCCCGATCCAGAACTTCGCACGCCGAGTCGAGCGCGATGTCGAGCTCGCGGGACGGCAGCTGAAGGCCGGGGACTACATCGTCATGTTCTACGGCTCTGCGAATCGGGACGAATCCGTCTTCGGCGCCGATTCCGAACGCTTCGAGATCGAGCGCAAGCAGGCCTCCCGCCACCTCGCCTTCGGCTTCGGCGAACACCTTTGCCTCGGCGCCTCGCTCGCGCGTCTCGAGGCGCGAGCGATGTTCGAGGAGCTGATCACCCTCGGCCCCGGATTCTCGTTCGCGGGCACGCCAAGGCGGATCTCATCGACGCTCGTGAATGGGGTCGCCGAGATGCCCGTCGTCTTCGAGACACGGGCATGACGGCCCGAGCGGACAAACGCGGCGCGGTCCTCGCCTGGCCCTCGGATCCGCCCTCGCCCTTCGCGCGCGCGAGCCTGCGGGAGCAGCAGCGCAATGCCACACGCGAACGGATCTTCGACGCGGCGATCGCGGAGTTCCGGCGCGTCGGCTTCGAGCGCGCGAGCATCTCGGAGATCGCGCGAATTGCCGGCGTCTCGCGGCCGAGCATCTACGCGCATTTCCCGAGCCTCGACCACGTTCTCTTCGAGCTGGGCTGGCGCTCGGCGCTGCAGATCGTGCGGCGCCTCGGGCCGGAGACCACCTTGGCTGGCGTGCTCGACCGCCTCGCGGACGCGTTGATCGAGGTCGAGACCTCCGTCGGCGACGCCCTGCTCTTTCGCGAGCTGGTCAGCGTCTTCTCGCGCCGGTCCGCCGTCCCGAGCTTCGACGTGACCGAGATCCCGGTGCTCGTCGAGCTGATGAAACGTTTCGAAGACGCCCGTGCATCGGGCGAGCTGCGTGCCGGCATGCCGCCCGAGCAGGCGGCGCGACTGTGTCTCTCGGGCGTCCTGGGACAGATGATCGGCATCGACGCCACACCCGAGGAGCGCCGCACGGACCTGCGCGCGCTCTTCTCGCTCTACCTGGCGGACGCGCCGCCCGACGCGATGACCCGCTCGAGGCGAGCCAGTCGCTCGCGGACTTCGTCGTCGATTCGCTCGAGCCAGCGCCGGACGTAATTCAGGTCGAGGGGCTCGGGGGATGCGAAGACCATCCCGGCGATGTCGTCCCAGTCCTTGCCGCGATTGAACGTCGCCTTGTAGACGATCAGGTCTTCGGCGCTCAGGATGTGGATCGGATCGCCGTAGAAGTCCACGCGCCGCCGGCGTTCCATCGAGCTGCGATGCAACGCGTCGTAGGCGAAGAAGAGATCGACCGGCGTTCCCTCCCAGCGGACGCGACCCTGCTCGTCCCGCTCGGCGAGCACGCGGAGCCCCGGGTTGGCGGCGTCGGCCCCGAGCCG
The DNA here is from genome assembly GCA_031390075.1 of Deltaproteobacteria bacterium. Lineage (GTDB taxonomy): Bacteria > Myxococcota_A > UBA9160 > UBA9160 > UBA4427 > UBA4427. The sequence continues at coordinate 9,034 of JANMTD010000457.1, forward strand.
CGTCAGGACCTCGAAGACCCGGCCCGAGTCGGACGCCGGCAGGAAGACGTTGACGTGGATGTCGTGGGTCGCGCGGACCGGCCCGTAGTAGGCGAGCGCCTGGGCGCCGCCGAACGCATGGGGGATCTGCGCCGAAGCGAAGTTCTTCTCGATCGCGACGATTTGTTCATCGAGGAGCATGGTCAGACAAAGCCCTGGCCGGAGCTGAATCGCGGAAACGCCTCCTCGATCTGCTCGCGCACCACGCGCCGGGACCGCACGACGCGACTCGCCGTGCGGAGCAGCCCACGCAGCGCTCGACCTCGCGTCGACTCGGGCCGCCCGACCCATTCAAGAACGCTCTCGAGGTGGACTGGCAGCGCCGCGTCGGCGACCCCGGCCGCAGGACCCGGGACCTGGAACTCGCTGAGGGATTCGATCAGGAGCTTCGCGAGCATCGGCTCGACGATACTGCCGTCGCGCAGGGACGCGAGCAGTCGTCGGGCGTCGTCGTTTCGCGGCGTCTCGGCGACGGGAATGCCCTGGGCATGCGCGCGCTTCACGAGGTCCGCGCGATCGAAGGGCTGACGGGCGACCGCCTGGGCGCGATCGAGATCCGCCGACGTCAGGATCTTTCGAAAGCGCGAGAGGGCGCGCTGTCTCGGCCCCGACGCGGTCGGGACGCATTCGCGAATCTCGAAGACATCGCCCTGTTTTCGAATCGAGGCCATCGCTGGGTCCCCGTGCGCTTCTTCGACCGTTTCGAAGCAGTACAGTACTGAATAGTACTGAGATTGCCTCGCCCGATCACGATCGCCCCACGGGGTTGGAATTGAATTGCCCCGGATCGGCGAGCACCTCGCCGGTCCCGGGCGTCCTGGAGCCCGATTCTGGGATCGACGCGGTGTCGACCGTCGTTAGGCGACCGCCCCGACCTCGACGGGAATCCCGTTCAACACCGCATTCCCGCTCGCGGTGTCGATCACGCTGTCGTCCGTCAGGACGTTGCTCGCGACGCCCGCGTGCGCCGAGGCCACGCGCATCTGCACGCCCGGCACGTCGTGTCCCCAGCCATGCGGGAGTGACACGACGCCCTTCATCATCGCCTCGCTCGTCTCGACCTCGACCTCGAGCTTTCCCACGCGCGAGCGAATCGCCGCGCGATCGCCGCTCCCGAGTCCGCGGCTCCTGGCGTCTTCGGGATGCATGAGGAGCGTGCAGCGCGAGCGGCCCGAGACGAGGGACTCGATGTTGTGCATCCACGAGTTGTTCGAGCGGACGTGGCGTCGGCCGATCAGCAGGAGCCCGTCCGCGACGCGCGGCTTTTCGAGCCGATCGCGCACCCGGCCCCAATCATCGACCAGCGGCCCAGGTGCCAACTCGAGCAAGCCCGACTCCGTCGCGAGGCGCGCGGGAAAGCGCTCGACCATCGGGCCGAGGTCGACGCCGTGGGGATGTTCGGCGAGCTTCGCGAGCGTGATCCCGCCCTCGCGCTGGCCGAAGAGATCGCCCTGCCAACCGGTGCGCAGGCGCAGGTCGAGGAGCTTGCCGACGGGGGAGAGCCCAGCCAGGGATTTCTTGATCTCGTTCGCGTCCCGCCCGGCGAGAGGGCCCGAGGGGTCGCTTCGTTCGCGCTCGATGAATTCGTCGACGAGGGCATCATGCACGCGCGCCGGATCGGCCTTGGCCCCGTCGCCGCGCAGGATCTGCGCGAGCTTCGCGAAGAGATCGGCCTCCGACGGCCCAGCCTCGGGCCCGCGCGAGAAGACCGGCGGCGCGTACTTGGCGATGCTGCGAACCGCGTTGGCGAGGAAGGTCAGCTCGTAGTTCTCCTCCTCGAGGGCGGAGGGCGGGGGCAGGATCACGTTCGCGTGGCGGGTCGACTCGTTGATATAGATGTCGACCGCGACGTAGAAGTCGAGCCCCGCAAAGGCGCGATCGAGGCGTTCGCTGCCCGGATACGAGCGCACCGGATTCGTCGCGACCGAGAGCACGGACCGGATTCGCCCCTCTCCCGGCGTCTCGATCTCCTCCGCCAGGGCTGCCGCCGGAAACTCACCGTTCACCTCGGGATGTCCGCTCACGCGGCTCTTCCAGCGCCCGATGCGGTAACCGCGCCCGCCGGGCTCGCCGTCGTCGATCCGCGAGGCGACCGGCGAAGACGTCATCACGCCGCCCGGCCGATCGAAGTTGCCCGTCAGAACGTTCAGGACCGCGGCCATCCAGGCCGTCGCCGTCCCGAACTCGACGGTGTGGTTCCCGATCCGACCGTAGACGGCGGCCGACGCGGCACGGGCGAGCGAACGAGCGATTCGGCGCGTCGTCGCCGGATCGATGCCGCAGAGGGGGGCGACGCGCTCGGGGCTGAAGGGCGAGACGAGGACGCGGATCTCCTCGACACCGACGACCGAGGGCTCGAGGCGGCCGATCGAGACGAGGTGCTCGGCGAAGAGCGTGTGGACCAGCGCGGCGAGCCAGAAGACGTCGGTCCCGGGGCGGATGAAGAGATGTTCGTCGGCGCGTTCGGCGGTCTCCGTCCGGCGCGGATCGACGACGACGAGCTTCGCACCACGCGACTTGAAGAGCTTCAGTCGCCCCGGAAAATCGGGCGCGGTCACGAGGCTGCCGTTCGAGGCGAGGGGATTCGCGCCGAGCATGAGCAGGAAATCGGTGCGGTCAATGTCGGGGAGCGGGAAGGCGTTCGGGTCGCCCCAGAGCAGGCCCGAGACGACATGCTGCGGCATCTGGTCGACGGTCGAGGCGGTGAAGAGATTGCGGGTCCCGGCGGCGCGGATCAGGGGACGCAGGTAGAAGGCGGGCGCCAGATGGTGCGTGACGGGGTTGCCGAGCAGGACGGCGAGGGCCTGGCGGCCGTGGGCCGCGAGGACCCGCGAGAATCCGCGTTCGATCTCGGCGAAGGCCTCGTCCCAGCTGACGGGGACGAAGCCGCCCTCGCGGCGGAGCATCGGTTGCCGGAGCCGGTCGGGATCGTGGTGGACCTCGCCTAATGTCGAACCCTTGGGGCAGATGAAGCCCTGGCTGAAGGGGTCGGCCTCGTCCCCCCGCACGCGCACGACCCGATCGCCTTCGACCTCGATCGCGACGCCGCAGGTTGCTTCGCAGAGCGGGCAGGTCCGGTAGGCGGTTCGCGTCGGCGTGGCCATCGTCTTACTCATCAGAGCAGCTCCTCGGCCAGCAGCTCGAGCGCCTCGGGCTGGAACGCACCGAGAAGCATCGTGCCGACCTCGCCGCGCTTTCCCGCCGCTTTCCAGACCTGGAGTCGATCCCGGATCTTCGCCTTCGATCCGACGAGATGCACCGCGTCGACCAGCGCATCGGGCACCGCCCGGATCGCCTCGTCCTTCTTCCCCGACAGATAGAGATCCTGGATCTCGACGGCCGCCGCCTCGAAACCCAGCCGCTTCGCGTAGTCGTTGTAGAAGTTCTTGTTGCGCGCGCCCATGCCCCCGATGTACTGGGCGAGGTTCGACTTGACGGGGCCCATCGCCTTCTCGACGTCGTCGGAGACGATGACGGTGCAGGACGTCATCACGTCGAAATTCGCGAGACCCTTCCCGCCCCCCGCCTTCGCGAAGCCGCGCTCGAGCGAGGGCTTCAGCAGCTCGGCCTAACGCTCCGGGTCGTACATCATGGGGATCACACCGTCGGCGATCTCCGCCGCGACCTCCAGGCCGTTCGGGCTGATCGAGGCCATGAAGATGGGGATCGAGGAGTCACCGTGGAGGATGCTCTTCAACGGCTTTCCGAGACCGGTCGTGCCCTCCCCCTTGCAGGGGATCTGGTAGTGCTCGCCCGAGAACTCGAGAGGCTTCTCGCGGGCCCAGATGCGGCGGATGATCTCGATGTACTCGCGCGTCCGCAGCAGCGGCTTGCCGTAGGGAACGCCATGCCAGCCCTCGACGACCTGCGGCCCCGACGGCCCGAGACCGAGCTTGAAGCGGCCATCCGAGAGCTGGTTGAGCGTCGTCGCCGTCATCGCCGTCATCGCCGGCGTGCGCGCGGGGATCTGCATGATCGCGGTTCCGACCTTGAGGGTCTCGGTCTTCGCGGCGACCCAGGTCGCCGTGGTCACGGCGTCGTTGCCCCAGGCCTCGGCCGTCCAGGCCGAATCGAAGCCGAGGCGCTCGGCGTGGCGGATGAGATCGAGGTTGATCCGGATCTTCGGGCCGAAGGACAGGGCATTGATGGCGAGCTTCATGGAATTCCTTCCTCTCGGTCCGAGCGGAAGCATCTCCGCCGCCGACGGATCTTCGGTCAGATTGGCGATTTCGGCAGGGACTTCGAGTCCGCGTCGGCGGTCGGGCCGGCAGCGGACCGCGCCCGCACGGAGCCCAGGCAGCCCGTCCGGGCGAGGATCGGATCGAGGGCTGCCTTGTCGGCGACCTCCGCATAGCGCACCCGCAGCACCGCCAGCGACCGGGCGTGGTATTTCTGGGGCTTCTGATGAAAGCGCCGGCCGGCGAGCTCGACGCTGAATTCCTCCTGCCCGGCCGCGAGGGCGGCCTCGTTGGCGAGGGTCCAGGGACAGAAGAGCGCGCCGACCTGCTCTGTCAGGAAGGGCTCGAGGGTCGGGGCGAGGGCGGCGTAGCCCTCGAAGGCGCCCTCGGTGCGGGGCCAGAGCATGCGCTGGACCCAGTCGAGGACACGCGGCGCCGAGCGCTCGACCCAGGCACCCCCGGTCGGGTCGGTCCACGCCTCATAGACCTGTCCAAAGAGCCCGAAATCCGCGAAGCAGGGCCGGCCGCCGAAGAGATACGACCGCTCGGCGAGATGTCTGTCGAGAAGTCGCAGCGCGTCGCGAAAGGACTGCTCGATCTGGGGCGCCGTCTCGTCGTTCGAGCCGACGAACCCGACGCGCCCACGCATGCGCTCGATCACCTTCTCGCGCACCGCGATCCGCGCCGCCTCGTCCCCCGCCGCCACCATTGACGCTGCAATACGCCCCCCCGCGGAGAGGCAATCCTCGGGCCTCGACCAGCGCAGATGAAACATCCACTTGTTGCCCCACTCGTCGCCGAACTCCTCGAGCAGGAGCGAGAGGAACCTCGCGGCCGGCTCCTCGGGATGCGTCGACGGATTCGGAAAGCGCTTCTCCAGGGCCTCGAGAATCGGCGTCGAGTCCTGGATGCCCTCGTCCTCGGGGGTGACGACGAGGGGGATCAACGGGAGCTTCGCGAACTTCTGATAGTCAGCCAGCGTGTCGGCGTCGCGCGCGAGGAAGCGGTGCGGGATCTCTTTGTAGCGGAAGAAGGAGCGGACCTTGACCGAGTAGGGCGAGAGCTCCGAGCCATAGACGCGGAAGGGCTTCGACATGGTCCAATTCCCTTTCGACGATCAGAGAGCGACTAGAGCCGCGCCCGTCCGTTCAGGATCGCATCGCAGAGCTCTGCGTCGAGGCGCACGTAGCGCCCGACCGCGGGATCGCGGAAATAGATCGCATCCGAAATCTTCCGCGGGTCGAAGCCGTCGCGAACGAGGTCGACCTTGCGGTGCTTGAAGGTACCCGTGATCTCCATCTCGGGGAGGATACGCAGGAAGACCGGCCGGGCGTAGGCGGCGAGGTCTTTATGGATGGCGTCGGACAAGCGCTCGAGATCGAAGCGCGGATTCACGACGAGGGCCGCCATGCCGGCGCGGCCGTCCTGGCCGGGGATCGCAACGCCGTAGACATTCGCCTCGTCGACGCCGTCATCGACGGAGATCACCTCGGCGACCTCGCTGGTAGCGACGTTCTCGCCCTTCCAGCGGAAGGTGTCGCCGATCCGGTCGACGAAATAATAGAAGCCGTCCTCGTCGATCCGCAGGAGATCGCCGGTGCGGAAGTAGGCGTCGCCCTTCACGAAGGCGTCGCGGAGGATCTTCTTCTCCGATGCGCTCGGATTCGTGTAGCCCTCGAAGCGAGTCGAACCCGAGATCTTGATCAAGAGCTCGCCCGCTTCGTTCGGCTTGCAGCGCTCGCACATCCCGTCGCTCCCGCGCACGAGCTCCTCCGCCTCGATGTCGAAGCGCACGAGCTCGATGCCGAGGTGCTTGCGGACGAGCTCCGGCAGCTGCCCGACCGCCCCGAAGCGCCCCGCGATGTTGAGAAGAGCGAGGTTCCCCTCCGTCGCGCCGTAGAACTCGACGATCCGCGGGATCGCGAAGCGTTCCTGGAAGGCCTGCCAGACATCGGGCCGAAGTCCATTGCCCATCGCGCTGCGGATGCGGTGCTTGCGTTCGTCGGGATGCGACGGGGAGTTCACGAGGTAGCGACAGAGCTCGCCGATGTACTGGATCGACGTCACCTCGTGGCGTACGCAATCGCTCCAGAACTGGCTCGCCGAGAATTTGCGGGCGATCACGATCGAGCCGCCCGACATGAGCGCCGCCCCGACCGCCATCATCCCGCCCGCACTGTGATAGAGGGGGAGACAGCAATAGGTCCGGTCGTCGGGGCGGAGGCCCTGGGATTTCCACGAGGCCATCCCGGTCAGGGCGGCCTTCAAATGGCTGATCCGAGCGGCCTTGGGGAGGCCCGTCGTCCCGCTCGTGTAGATGAGAAAGAGCAGGTCACCGCCCCGCCGCGAGACCTGGACCGCCGGATCGATCGCCGTCGCCGAGCCTGCGGCGAGATGCTGGTCGAAGGATTCGAGCGCGAGAGCGGCCGGCGCACCGTTCGCCGCCACGCCGCTCGCGAGATCCGCGACGAACATCGGCGGCACGTCCCCGAGAAGGGGAACCGCCGACATCGAGGCCTCGAGCAGCTCGAGCCCGACGAGCCATGCCCTCGGCGAGGCCTCGCGCAGGCAGTGGGCCAGTCGTTCGCCCGTGAGATTCGTATTGAGCAGCGCCGTCACGACGCCGATCCGCGAGAGGCCGAGCCAGATGCCGACGTACTCCGGCCGATTCTCCATCGAGAGGGCCACGACGTCGCCGCGCTGGAAGCCCTGTCGAATCGCCCAGCCGGCCACCCGCGCCGCGAAGGCATCGAGCTCAGCCCAGGTATAGCGGGACCGATCGCCGATCAGCACGACCGCATCGCGCCGCGTGGAAAAATGCGGGTTCAGGAAATCCGAATAATCCGCCGGGACGTCCGCTCGAAGCTTGCGGACCCCGAGCAGCGTCGACACCAGCACCCGGACGAGCGGCAGATGCGTGCGGAGACGATCGAGCATGGGGGGCCTACCTCGGTTGTTCGGCGAGTATGCCATTCTCGCACGAGAACCGACCCGGGTCACCCGAACGCGGGATGATCGGGATGGCAACCCGGACGGAGGACGGCGGAATTGAGCGAAGACAGGATCCTGGGCGCAATCGGCTCACCCTACAGCCGAAAGCTGCGCGCCGTGTATCGCTATCGACGGATCCGCCATGTCTGGATCCACCAGGGCTCGCCGGAAGCCGAAGGACTCCCGAAGCCGCGAGTCACTCTCCTCCCCCAGCTCATCACCCCGAGCGAGCGCGGGGAGCTCGAAGCCCGGGTCGACTCGACGCCGCTGATTCGCGCGCTCGAGGCCCGCTTTTCCGGGACACGCTCCGTCATTCCAGCCGATCCCGCCGTCGCGTTCCTCGACGCGCTGATCGAGGACTACGCCGACGAGTGGCTGACGAAGGCGATGTTCCACTACCGCTGGTCGTATGCGCCCGACATCGCGAAGGCGAGTGCGATCCTGCCGCGCTGGGCCGGCTCACAGCAATCCGACGAGCGACTCGAGAAGACGGCGCACGGATTCGCCGCCCGGCAGATCGGCCGCCTCGCCGTCGTCGGCTCGAGCTCGGAGACGGCGCCGGTGATCGAGGGGAGCTTTCTGCGCCTGCTCGAGATTCTCGAGAAACATTTCCTCGACCACCGCTTCGTCCTGGGAGATCGCCCGGGCGTGGGGGATTTCGGCCTGTACGGCCAGCTGACACAGCTCGCCCTCTTCGATCCGACGCCGATGGCGCTGACCCTCGAGCGAGCCCCCCGCGTCTTTGCGTACGCCGATCGCCTCGACGATCTCTCGGGGCTCGAGCCAAAGCCGGAGGATTGGCTCAGTCGCAACGCCCTGCCCGAGACGTTCCGCGCTCTGCTGCGCGAGATCGGCCGCACTTACGCGCCCTTCCTGATCGCGAACGCGGCGGCTCTTGCGGAGGGACGCGAGCACGTCGAATGCGAGATCGATGGGCGCGCCTTTCGCCAGTCGCCCTTCGCCTATCAGGGAAAATGCCTCGAGTGGCTCCGCAGAGACTATCGCGCGCTGAGCTCGAGCGATCGCGGGGCGGTCGATCGCGCGCTCGCGGGCTCGGGCTGCGAGGCGCTCTTCGCCTGATCCTCTACGGAATCCGTGACCGGCGCGCTCGCGTGGCGGACGAAGATCGGCGACGACCAGGCGCGCTCCTCCGTCTCGGAGAGACACTCGTCGTCGGCGGGCCGGCCGAAGCAGGGATCGACCTGTACACAGCGCCCCTCCGCGTCCCTTCGGCAACCGAGCGGATCCGCCGCCACGGCAGGGCTCGGCGCCTCGATCGCCCGCGCATAATAGAGGGCGTCGCGGCCCCCCGCGGCGAACGACTCATCCGTGAAGGTTCCGACACAACCCTCGCCGGTCGGGGCACACTCGATCACGCGCCACGGATCCTCGACGAGCCCGAGGATCTCCTCGCTCTCCGTCTCCTGCGGGCGGATGCGCACGATCTCGAGGCGCGTGATCGGCCGGCGCTGGCTCGTCGGGTTGTAACACTCGCCCTCGCAGAGGTACATCAATCGATCGGGGCCGAGGGCCGAGGCCGGCCCGTCGCCGCAGCCGGGGGCCTGCTCGAAGGAGCCGACGGCACGGACCTCGAAGGTCGGCGCGTCGGCGAGCTCGACCTCGCTTCCCATCGGCTTGCGCGCCGCATCCGGACCGTTCACGAGGTCGAACCAGAGCAGGATTCGCGGCCCGCTCGTGCCGTAGACCTCGCGCCGCTGCATCGCCTCCCAGATCGAATCGCGATCGCGCCCGCTCGCGTGGACGGCGGCGAGGCCGCCGGTCAGGAAGAACGACGCGCCGCGCTCGATCTCGAAGGCGCCGAGCGGTGCCGTGCGGCCGGCGACGAACTCGAAGGGAACCGGCTCGTCGAGCGGGCCGCCGGCCTTCGTCTGGAACGCGACGGGCGTGTCGCGAAAATGGCCGAAGCGAGCCTCGGTGAACTCGCTGCGCGCGACTTCCTTGTAGCCCGTGCCGGGCCGGGCGGAATGGTTGTCGCTCGACGCGATGAAGCCCAGCTCGAAGCGAAGCGGATTGCCCGCCGCGTCCTTGCGGCCGAGGGCCATGATGTACTGGACGGAGCTCTTCGGCCGGTAGTTGAAGGCCGGCTGGAAGCAGTCGCGACACTGGCCCGCGTCCTGCCAATCCGCGACGGTCGTCTCGGGCACGACCTGGGCGCCGCCGTTGTTGCCCGCTTCGACGAACATCTGGCGCGTGCGCGCGGCGCGCTCGGCACAGACGACCGAGGGCTGACTCGCCGCCAGACAACGCGCCTCGATGATCTCACCGGCGCGCCAGCAGCTCGGCAGATAGCCGCGATTCGGCTCGGGACACGAGGGTTTTCCCCGCGCGTCGAAGACGATCTCTTCGTAGGGCCGGAATTCCTCCGAGTTGCCGTGGCCCGAGAAGACCTCGATCAGCTTCTGGCGATCCGGATCGTGGTTCTCGGCGGTGAGCTGTTTGTCCCAGGCGGAGCCGAGCGGCGTATAGAAGCCCCAGGTCGTGCCATGCGGAATCACGATCGAGTCGAAGCCCCAGTCGTCGAGCTTCGCAAAGAGCTCGGCCGGGGTCGTCGCCGACTCGCGGCAATCCCGCGGCAGATCGCGAACCGGGATCCCGCGCGGACATTCCTCGACCTCGGCCAGCTCCGCTTGATAGGCGACGAGATCGAGCCCTCCACGCTTGCGGTCGTAGAGCCCGTAGGCGCCCATGAAGAACGGATTCGGAAGCACGGCGCCGACGTCCTCGACGCCGAGCGGTGCGCCCGCAGAGATCGGCCGCGGCGGAATCTCGTCGTCGGCGAGACCGCGGAGCACGACGTTCTTGTGGCCGTAGTGCGTCTGTGGCGTCGCGCCGACCTGGGTCCACTCCCAGCCGAGATAAGTCACGAGATCGGGATTCGCGCCGTCGCCGGCGATCGCATTGCACTGGCGGATCGATTCGATCGTCTCGTCCCAGCGGCTGGGCGTCAGCGTGAGGTCATGGTCGTTGATCGAGAAGAAATCGAGGGAGGAGCAATGGCGCGCGTAGTCGCAGGCATCGGCAACCGGATGCGCCCCTTCGCCGCCGCTCATCGGAAGCGCGAGCGTGAAGGCGTCGAAGGAGAAGGTCGAGTGGACATGGAGGTCGCCGAAGAGGATCTGTTTGGGCGCCGGGACACCGACCGCCGCAGCGCCGTCCCGGACCGAGGCCTCCTTCGCGGCGATGAAGGCCGGATCGATGGCGGGGCCCGTGATCACGCCCGCATCGGGGCGCGTGCCGAAATGGCCCGTCCCCGCGGCGAAGACCAGGATCAGAAGCCCGATCGCCGCCACCAGCAATACGCCCGCGATTCGACGGATCATGCGTCCCCCTGGCAGCAGTCGGCGCGCGCTCGGCGGCGACGTGTGTGCGCGGCGATTCTAGCGGTCGATCGTGTGCAGGGTCGCCGCTCGCTGGCCGGGGCGGGGCTCGGGTGCTAACCGGAACCCATGTCGGGCGCGCGCTTCGATCGTCTTCTCGCTCGGGACCTCGCCCCGCTGCTGCGGTCGCTCCTTCCCGCCTGCGCCCGCGCCCGCGTTAGCTTGGGCGCACGGCTGGCGCCCTCGTCGCTGGCGCTCTGCTGGCTCGTCTTCGCGATCGCGTCGTCGGGTGCGCTTCCCGCGGTGGTGTACGCAGAGGCCCCCACCGGCGAGCCCGTCGGATCCGAGAGCCAGAGCGAAACTGCGCCGAACACCCCGAGCAGCCCGCCCAGCGTGACCGAGATCGAGATGCTGCCGCGGGCCACGCGGCGCGCGAGAGAGACGAGTCTCGTCGCCATCCTCGCCGCGCGCGGACAGATCGAGTCGGATCTGCGCGCACTCCAGACCGAGCTCATATCGGATTCTGCCCGGGGCCGCGAGAACGAGCTCGAGCGTCAAATCCAGGCCCGCGTTGCCGACCTGACCGGCCTCTCCCGCAGCTTCTCGGAGCTCGCGACCGGCGTCGACCCGCTCTCCCTCGACACCGATCCCGAGCCCAGGCCGTTCGAGCTGGCCCGCGAGGTGCGCCAGCTCCTCAGCCCCCTCATCAACGAGCTGAAGCGCGCCACGAGTCGGCCGCGCGAGATCGATCGGTTGCGCACCGAGATCGCGGATCTCGACATCCAGCTCAAGACGATCGACAAGGCCCTCGAGCAGCTCGAGGTCGTTCGCCAGGCCGCGAAGCTACCGGAGCTCGTGAACGCCCTCGCCAGCGAGCGGAAGGACTGGGCGCGACGCCGCTCGGCGATCGAGGCGACGCTCGAGGTCACGCAGCAGAAGCTCGATCAACGCGACGCCGAAAGCCGATCGCTGTCGGAGTCCGTACAGGAGATCTTCCAGGGCTTCTTCAAGAGCCGCGGCCGCAATCTGCTGATCGCGTTCCTGGCGATGGCGGGCTTCTTATTCGCGCTGCGCCGACTACGCGCATTCCTCGCCCGCCGGCCGCAGTTCGCGGAGCGCGAGTCGACCTTCGGCGGACGGGTCTTCAGCCTCGCCTACTCCGTCTTCACCGTCGTCGGCGCGATGCTCGTCTTCGTGATCGCGCTCTACCTGTTCGGCGACTGGGTGCTCCTGATCCTCGCACTGCTGCTGATCCTCGGACTCTTCTGGGCCTCGAAGCAGGCCCTTCCGCGCTTCTGGTCCCAGGCGGTCCTGATCCTCGACATGGGCGCCGTGCGCGAGGGCCAGCGCGTCTGGATGAACGGGCTTCCGTGGCGCATCGAATCGATCGCGTTCTACTGCGTGCTCGTGAATCCCGCGCTCGTCGGCGGACAGATCCGGATTCCGCTCGAGGACATCGCGCTCCTGCGCTCGCGGCCCGACCGGGCGGATGAGACCTGGTTTCCGACGCGCGAAGGCGACGTCGTACTCCTCGACGAGGGGCGCCCGGCGGTCGTGGAGTTCCAGTCGACGGAGGTCGTCCGATTGCGGAGTCCCGGCGGCAACCAGATCATCGTGCCGACGAGCCAGTTCATCGCGCAGTCCCACGAGATCCTCTCGAACGGCTACCGCGTCGATGTCCTGTTCGGCATCGACCATCAGCACCAGACCGAGATCACGACCTCGACGCGGGAGGCGTTCGAGACCGAGGTCGAGCGGCGCTGGCGCGAAACCGAATGGGCGAGGTCACTGGTCGGCGTCGCGGTCGAGTTCAGCGCAGCGGGCCTTTCGTCCCTCGACTACTTCGTGAGGGTCGATCTCGACGGCTCCCAGGCCACAGACTACGCGGCGCAGCGGCGCTATCTGACGAGCCTCTGCGTGGACGTGTGCAACCAGAACGGCTGGCTCATCCCGTTCGCGCAGATGAACGTCCACATGGCACCTCCCAACGCGCCGTGAACGAGGAATGAACAAATGGACAAGCAGGGTTTCGAGAAGCTCTTCGATCTCTCTGGCCGGGTTGCGATCGTCACCGGCGGAAGCCGCGGCATCGGGCGCTCCATCGCCGAGGGTTATGCCCTGGCCGGCGCCAAGGTCGTCGTCGCGAGCCGCAAGCTCGACGCCTGCGAGGAGACCGTCGCCGCGATCCGGAAGGCCGGCGGCGAGGCGCTCGCCGTCTCGACCCACATGGGCGAGCTCGCCCAGCTGAAAGCCCTCGCCGACCTCACCCTCGATCATTTCGGCGGGATCGACATCCTGGTCAACAACGCCGCGAATGCGCTGGCGCAGCCCTTCCGCCAGATGACGCCCGAGGCCTGGGAGAAGTCGCTCGCCGTGAACCTGCGCGGACCGGTCTTCCTGACCCAGTACTGCCTGCCCGGCCTCGACAAGAGCGAGCACGCCTCCGTCATCAACGTATCCAGCGCCGGCGCCTTCCTCTTCTCGGCCTACACGCACATGTACGCCGCCGCGAAGGCCGGACTGCTCGCCTACGTGCGCTCCTGCGCCGCCGAGCTCGCGCCGCGCATCCGGGTCAACGGCATCGCCCCGGGCACGATCGACACCGACATGGTCCGCAACAACACCCCCGAGACCCAGGCGAAGATGGCCGCTGCCGCGCTGCTGCGCCGGGCCGCCCACCCCGACGAGGTCGTGGGCCTCGCGCTGTACCTCGCGAGCGACGCGTCGAGCTTCGTGACGGGGGCGACGTTCTCGATCGACGGCGGGCTCGTCCCGCGCTGACGAGCATCGGCCGAACGCGCCTCACGGCGCCATCTGGTCGCCCTTCTCGAAGCCATAGGGCTGGAAGACGCCGAGACACATGTTCTCGTGCATTCCGTACGCGACCTCGCCCGTCGAAAGGTCGAAGCGGCAGAGCGTCTCGTTCAGGACCGCGAAAGGCGTGCGCTTCGCCTGGGTGCTCATGTCGAACTCCATGCCCTGGACGACGAGCTTGCCCTTGTAGTGGCCGTGGCCCCAGTCGTCGGACGGGATGTAGCCCGTGCCGGCGGCGAGGTAGACGGTGCGGAGCGGGGTGCTCGTGATGACGAGCTCCTTTCCGTTCGCGTCGGTCATGCTCGTGCGCGCGGATTTCAGCTCGCGGGTTCCCGAGAGGAAGACGGGCTCGATCTTCGGTGTTCCGAAGTGTTGGATCTCGCCCTTCTGACCGTAGGCCGGCGCGAAGGCCGCCTCCTCGACGATCACGCGGCCCGAGTAATCGGCGTCCCACATGACCTTGTACATGCCGCGATCGAGCTGGAGCGGGATCCAGTGATGGCAGAAGCCGTGCTTGCCCGACATCAGGTCTTCGATCGCGATGCCGGGGGCTTCACGCTCGCCGACGGGGCGGAGGCCCCAGGAGCGGTCGCGGGCGCCCTTCCATTTGTCGGGGGTGACGTCGTAACGCTGGCCCGCGACCGTGACATGGCCCGTGTAGCTCCCGACCTGCGCATAACGCGAGACGTCAGAGGTGATGCGCGCGCGGTTTCGCTGGAAGGTCTTCGGCTCCTCGAGGGCGGGTACGGTCCCCTCGAAGCGGATGTCGAAGGAGAGCCCCCACTCGTTGTCGGCACACTTCAGCCGCAGCGACTTCAAGCCCTCGATCACCTCGATCGAGAAGGGCCCGACCGACGTGTCGAGCCGGTTGTTTCCGAGGGCACGCGAGGCCCGCACGGTGTACTGCTTCGTGCCGTGGGAGATCGTGACGAAGGCGTCGGTCACGCCGAGATTCGGGTACTGCCCGAGCCCCGCGACCATGAAGAAGTCGCCCTTCGAATCGTGCATGTTGAAGTAGTAGCGGTCGTAGAAGTTGCGATCGCTCGTGAAGACGTAGTCGAAGGTATCGGTGGTCTGGTGGGCGAGATACTCATCCATCGGGCTGATCGGCATCGCGGGGCTCCAGGTTCTTTCGGGCGAAGAGACGGGTGAAGAGTCGGTTGGGCGCGATTCTAACCATTTGCGCCGCCCTTTGTTCCCCCCGGCAGGCGCCGGTAGACTCGGCCCCCGCACCCGGGCATCCCCGCGACCCAACGCCAAGAAAGGTCCCGCCATGACGAGTCCCCTCGCCCTCACGCACCTCGATGACGAGGGCGTCCTCACGATCACCATGAATCGACCGGAACGGCGCAACGCCATGAATCCCGACGCCTTTCGCGCCGTCGGCGAGGGCTTCGTCCGGGCCCAGAGCGACCCCGCCGTCGCGACCGTGCTCCTGACCGGGGCCGGCGAGGACTTCAGCTCGGGCATGGACCTGACCGCATCGCAGCAGACGAGCTCGGGCCCGCCGCCTTTCGAATTCATGATGGACGCGATCTGCGGCCTCGAGAAGCCCCTCGTCGCCGCGGTCCGAGGCTGCGCGATCGGCTACGGCATGACCGTGCTCTTCCACTGCGACGTCGTCTACGTCGGCGAATCCGTCCGCATGCGCATGCCCTTCGCGAATCTCGGCCTCGTGACCGAAGCCGCCTCGTGTTACATGGCGCCGCTCGTGATCGGACAGAAGCAGGCGGCAGAGCTCCTCTTCACGGCGGATTGGGTCGACGCCGCACGCGCCGTCGAATACGGCATCGCGACGCGAAGCTATCCCGACGATCGGGTGCTCGACGAGGCGACGGCGAAGGCGCGGCAGATGGCGCAGTGGCCGACGAGCTCCCTCGTCGAGATGAAGCGCATGCTCAAGTCGTTTCACAAGGAGCAGATCCGCACGGCGCGCGCGCTGGAGAGCGCGGGCATGGCGAAGCTATTCGGTGGCCCCGAGAACAAGGAGGCCATCCGGGCCTTCGTCGAGAAGCGAAAGCCCGACTTTCGCCAGTTCCGGAAATAACAGGATCGGTGGCCGTGTCGATCGTCGTGTGTCACTGACACATGTCAGCAGTCGGGAAACCTGATAGGCCGTCGGGATCGATCGAGTGCCACTTAGCCCCGCCCGGGAGGTGCCACATCCCCACGAAGCGTGGCCGTCGCCGAAATAATTCCTCGCGTGGCATGTTCTCCCGTTGCTTTTCCCGGTGCGTGTGGTCTGATCGGATCAAGATGAAGAGAAAACTCACATCCCTTGATGGCAACACTCTCGATTGTCGGGACGTGCGATCCGATTCCCGAGCCGGCCTCGCCGCATCGATGCCGGGAGAGGATTTCGGATTTTCAGGGCGCACGAACCGGAACAATCCAATCGAGAGCCCCCACGACGACGGTCGCCGAACCGCAGCAGGAGGGGCGTTCCCGAGACGAACGCGACTGACCCGAACCTGCGAGGCGTGCTGACGGCGACCGTCGTCTTCCGGGCTTCGACCTGGTCTCAGCTCTTGATCAGGCGCATGATCAGGCTCTTGATCAGGAGAGCGTCGCGACGACGGAATGGATGCCGTCCGTGAGCAGTCGCAGATCGTCGCGCTCGATCACGTAGGGCGGCATCGTGTAGACCAGCCGACCGAAGGGTCGGATCCAGATGCCGCGCTCGACGAACGCCGGAGCGACGCGCTCCATGTCGACGGGCTCGTGCAGCTCGACGACGCCGATCGCCCCGAGCACGCGCACGTCGGCCACGGCCGGGAGCCCACGGCACGATTCGAGGTCTTCGGCGAGCGCGCGCTCGATCCCCGCGACCTGCCCCGTCCAATCGCCCGTCTCGAGCAGATCGAGGCTCGCGTTCGCGGCGGCGCAGGCGAGCGCATTGCCCATGAAGGTCGGGCCGTGCATGAAGACCCCGGGCTCGCCCTCCGCGATCTGCCGACAGACCGCAGCACTCGCGAGCGTCGCGGCGAGAGACAGCGTTCCCCCCGTCAACGCCTTCCCGACGCAGAGGATGTCGGGGGCCACGCCCGCGTGCTCGCAGGCGAAGAGCCGCCCGCTCCGACCGAAGCCCGTCGCGATCTCGTCGGCGATCAACAGCACGCCCGATTCATCGCAGAGCGTTCGCAGCTCGCGCAGGTAGTCGGCCGAGTAGAACCACATGCCCCCGGCCCCTTGCACGATGGGCTCGAGGATCACCGCCGCGAGCTCGTGGCGATGGCTGTCGAAGAGTCTCCGTAGATCGTCGAAATCGCCGGGCTGACAGCGCTCGCCGAAGCGCCGGGCGGGCCGCTCCGCGAAGAGCTGGGTCGCGAGCGTTCCCGCGAAGAGCCCGTGCATCCCCGTCACAGGGTCACAGACCGCCATCGCCCCGAACGTGTCCCCGTGATACCCCCCGCGCAGCGCCAGCAGCCGCTTTCGCTCGGGGCGGCCGCGCGCCTGCCAGTACTGGAGCGCGAGCTTGAGCGCGACCTCGACCGCGACCGACCCGGAGTCCGAGAGAAAGACGCGCTCGAGTCCCCCCGGCGCCAGCGCGGCGAGGCGCTCGCAGAGCCGGACGGCCGGCTCGTGGGTCAAGCCGCCAAACATGACGTGGGGGAGCCGCTCGAGCTGGGCCTTCACCGCCGCCTCGATCCGGGGATGGCGATAGCCGTGGATCACCGACCACCACGACGACATCCCGTCGACGAGCTCGCGGCCGTCCGAAAGCCGGATCCGGACGCCCGACGCGCTCTCGACACCGAAGAGCGGCGACGCGAACGGTCCCGCATACGGATGCCAGACCCGCTTCCGGTCGCGGGCGATCAGATCCGTCACGACATTCCTCTCATTTCCCTGCGCACGATTCCACGCACCCTGTCCACGCACTCTGACACAACCATCCGACTTCCCGGGATTCGGAAGTCGATTTTGCGATTCGCCTACGGGTAAACCCTTATTCGCACTCTATAATGCCGCCTCGATTCAGGGGAGCCAAGACATGGGCTCGCTTCTGGTCCTTTCGCTGGCGGTCGTGTCCTCGCTCACCGTGATGCTGATCGCGACGGGCTTCGTGCTGTTTCGCACGGAGATCCGGTCGCTCGCCTACTGGCTGCACGCCTGGGCTGCGCTGCTCTGCGCGGCCTTCGTCGCCCTGCTGATCCCCGAATACCCGGTGATCTACCCGGTCGATTCCTCTTCAGCAGCTTCGTGCCGCCCTTCATGGTCCTCGGCGCCGCGGCCCATGTCGGACGCAGCGAGCCGACCTGGCTGATTCCCGCGAGCCTGCTCGTGGCCGCGCTGCGGGTCAGCACCTACCTGAGCGGCGCCCCCGACGTCTCGATCGCGATCGCGATGGCGACCGAGCTGACGCTCGGGGTCACGGCCGCATGGCTCGTCGTCAGTCCGGACCAGAATTCCGCGAGATCCGTCTCGATCATCGACCGCGTGCTCGCCGCCGGGTTCGTCCTGTACGCAGGGGTCGAGGTCCTCGACGCCGGCGCCCGGATGATGGAGATGCACAGCTGGGCGGTCTGGGCCGCGTGGTTCGCCGTCGGCCTTCCCCTCGCGACGGTCCAGATCGCGCTCTCCCTCGATCGTGCAGGTCGGGCCACACGGCGATTCGAAGACGACGCGCGGGCGAACTCGATGCGGCTCCAGGCGCTGACCGAGTCCTCGCATGATTTCCTGCTCGAGCTCGACGATCGCGGTGTCATCACGTTCGCGAGTCCCGGCGCGGCCGCGATCGTGGGCGACCGCAGCGATGAGCTCGTCGGGCGGAGCGTATACGAATTCGAGAGCCGTGGTCCCGAGTCGGTCCTCGCCGACGCGCTCGTCGAGCGGGGACGGATCGGGGCGGAAGACGTCGCGGCCGCCGCCGGCAGCGCCCACCGCGCCGTGTTGCCGAATGGCGACGAGCGCTGGTCGAGTTCCTCGGCACGACCTATCGGACGCTGCCGGGGGAGCTGCGGATCGTGGCGCGCGTCCGGGATGTCACGCAGCGCATCCAGCAGCAGGACGACCTCAGAAAGAGCGAAGCCCGACTCCGCCGCGCCGAGCGGATCGCCGGGGTCGGGAGCTGGGAGCTCGATCCGCGCACGGATCAACTCATTTTCTCCGACGAGCTGTTCCGGATCCACGGCCTCGAGCGCCGGGACGGATCGTTGACCCTCGAGGCCGCCTGGGCCTTGATCCATCCCGACGACCGTGAGGCTGCGATCGCGCAATCGAACGAGACCCACACCCTCGGCCACCCGACGGACCACGTCTACCGGATCCGCCGGCTCGATGACGGCGAGGTCCGTACGCTGCACGTCTTCTCCGAGGCAGACTTCGACGCACGCGGGACGATCACTCGACTCGTCGGTGCCGCCATCGACGTCACGGAGCAACACGAGCTCACGAGCCGGCTCCGAAAAGGGGAGGAGCGGTTCCAATCGCTGGTGGACTCGAACATCGTCGGCGTCTACTTCGCCGGGCGGGACGGCAGCATCAGCGAGGCGAATGGGGCGTTCCTCTCGATGGTCGGCTATTCGAAATCCGACCTGCCCCTCGACTGGCGCCGGCTGACGGCGGCGGGCTTTCGAGACCACTGCGATCCGAACGTGGCGGAGCCCGATTCGCCGAGCGCGGCCCAGTCCTTCGAACACGAATTCATCGCGCGCGACGGCCGGCACGTCCCGATGCTGCTCTCCTTCGTTCGTCTCTCGCGGGACTCGGTGATCGTGATCGCCGTCGACCTGAGCGAGCGGATGCGCGCCGAGGCCGACCGCGTGCGCTATCAGCGGGAGCTCGAAGACAAGGTCGTGGATCGCACGCGGGAGTTCCTCGAATCGCGAGCCCGCTTGATCGAGCACGAGCGCCTGGCCGTCGTCGGAACCCTCGCCGCGGGCGTGGCGCACCAGATCAACAACCCGATCGGCGCGATCCTGAACTGCTGCGAGTACGCGCTCCTGTGTGGAGAGGACGAAGATTCGCGCGCGACCTTCGAACGCGCCCTCCACGACAACCTCGCCGAGGCGAGGCGCTGCGCGCAGATCGTGCGGAGCATGCTCCTGTTCGCGCGGGACCAGCCGACGTCGAAATGGGTCGAGGATCTCGGGCGCGTCATCCGCCGGGCGCAACGCGCGATCAATGCCTACGCGAAAGACCGGGGCGCGACGATCAGCTACTCGACGCCGGACGAGAATCTCTTCGCCCGCATCAGTCCGATCGAGCTCGAGCAGGCGATCGTGAACGTCCTGCGCAATGCGATCGAGTCTCGCTCCCGCGACGTCACCGTTTCGATCCTGCTCAGTCGCCGGGACAAGGACGCGGTCCTCGAGATCACGGACGACGGCTACGGCATCGAAGCCGAGCATCTCGAGCGCCTCTTCGAGCCCTTCTTCTCGACCCGGACGCGCGAGGGCGGAACCGGCCTCGGACTGTCCGTGGCCCACGGCATCATCGTCGACCACGGGGGCCGGATCCGCGTCGACTCGGTCCCCGGCACCGGGACCTGCGTCGTGATCACGCTGCCCCTCGAGGACTCGATCGTCCCCTCGCATCTCGACGCGATCACGCCCGATTGACCCGACCTCCGAAACCTCCGAGAATCGAGGGACGGGCGAACGCTGCCCTCTTTCCGAATCCAGGAGGCCTCCGATGACCAGCCGAGCCGAACAGCTCCTCGAAGAACGCATCCTCGACGGAAGCACCTGGCGCGATTTCTGCCGCGCCCTCGAGAAGGCGGGCGACACGATCCGGCGCCCGGGCACCCCCGCGACGGCCTTCGACCGCGCCGAGGGCATCCGCTATTTGACGCGGCTCCTGCGTGCGTCGCTCGAGAGCCAGATCGAATCCTCCGATCCGTGCCATCCGCGCTTCTTCCAGCTCTCGAACGACACGATCAAGATCGGCAACGACAACCCCGACAACATCTATCACAACTGCAACATCTCGGGCCGCTACGACTACCGCATCCGCGGCACACGCGGGACCGTCCCCTACCTGAGCTTCGGGACGAAGGCGGGGAGCTACGACCGCGACGCCGAGATGCGGCCGACCGGGCAGATCGACGGGCGGCGCATGCAGGTCGCACCCGACGGGAGCTTTGAGATCCTCGTCAGCCGGAACAAACAAGCCGGGAACTGGCTCCCGATGGAAGAGGCCTCCGAGGGCATCATCGTGCGCCAGACCTTCGACGTGCGCGAAGAGGCCGTGCCCGCCTACTACGAGATCGAATGCCTGAACCCCGGCGACCGAGAGCACGCCGACGCCCTCGATCCGCTCTCGATCGAAGCCGCGCTCGGCCGCGCGACGACCTTCGTGACTCGGACGTCGAACCTCTTCATCGACTGGATGGAGATCTACGAAAAGCACCTGAACCAGCTGCCCTCGGACGATCAGGACCGCTGCCAGCGCGCCGGCGGCGACGCGAACATCCATTACCACCAGAGCTACTGGAAGCTCGCGCCGGCAGAGGCGCTCGTGATCGAGACCGACCGCATTCCGGCGGTGGGGAGCTGGAACTTCCAGCTCTCGAACTACTGGATGGAGTCCCTCGACTACCGCCACCACCGGATCCACTTGAACCACGCCACCGCCCGCTACGAAGCGGACGGTGGACTCCGGATCGTGGTCGCTGGTCGCGACCCGGGCCCCCGCTATCCGAACTGGCTCGACACCTGCCTGCACGATCGCGGCGGCATGCTCTTCCGCTGGATCGGCTGCGGCGTCGACCATCCGCCGATCCAGACCCGTGTCGTCCGCCTCTCGGAGCTCGCGACCCGGACGAGCTGACGGATGGGATGGACCGGAGGCCAGTACTCGCTCTACCGCGCCGCACTGGCGCTGGCTGCGCTTTGTGCGGTGGGCGCGGCCGCGGCCGCATCCGGGATCGCGTCCACGGTCGTGACGAGTCCTCCGCGCGCCGGCCCGATCCTGATCGCGGTCGCACTTCCCGCGGCTCTCGCGCTGGCACTCGGCTTTCGGGATCGCTTGGCGGCCTGCCTGCTGGCGCAGGCCGTCGCGGCCGCCGAGCTGATCGCCGGCGGTGCGATCGCGATCCCGTCGTGGACCAGCCTGCTGACCGAGCGCCCCGGACTCGTCCTCGCGCTCCTGCTCGTCCTCCACGCCTGCACGCCGCGCGCGCCCTTCGGCGCCTTCGACGCTCGCGAGCGGGTCGATCCACGCGGCGGCTGGCAGCGGCCGGGCTGGATGACCGAGATCGGCTGGGCTCTCCTCGTGATGGTCACGGCCGCAGCGCTCTTCGTCGCGGACGACTCCCGCACGCCGATCGTCCGCCTCGCACGACACGCCCCGGAGCTCGCGGCCGCCCTCGTCGGCCTGCTCGCGCGGAGCGCCCGCCCCGCCGCCTGGAGCGTGCTCGTACTCTGGCATCTCGCCAGCGTATTCGCGTTCGGTGCAGCCGGCGGTGAGGCGAGCCGTCTGCTCCTGATCGTCTTCGCCGCGGAGCCGGGCTGGTGGTGCGGGCGCTCCCTGCATGCGCGGTCGACATCCGACCCGATTCCCGCCCGCCTCTTCTACGACGGCGACTGCGGCTTCTGCCACCGCAGCGTCCGCTTCGTCCTCTCGGAGGAGCTCGCGACACCGACCGCCTTGCGCCTCCGCTTCGCGCCCCTCGGAAGCGTCACGTTCGCCGAACGACTCGCGAAACACTCCGAGCTCGACCGGGCGAGCCTCCCCGACAGCATCGTACTCGAGCTCGAGGACGGATCGATCCTCACGCGCTCGGCGGCCGCCCTCGAGATCGCATCACGGCTGGGCGGCTTCTGGCGCTTCGTCGCCCTGGTCGGAAATCGCCTGCCGAGCGGGCTCCTCGACGCCGGCTACGACGCGATCGCCCGCGTGCGAAAGAAGCTCTTCTCGCAGCCCAAGGATGCCTGCCCGATCCTGCCCCCGGACCTGCGCGCCCGCTTCGACGCCTAGCGCGAACGCCGGCACCCGACGCCTCAGCCCTGCGGAACCGGCGTCGTGAACCGCCGCGTCTGCACGGCGACGACGCGAAAGCCCTTCTTCGAGAGCCCTGCGGCAAAGCTCCTGACGTCGACGCCGCTGTCAACGGAGAGCTGCATCGCGCCATCGAAGGGCAGTGGCCGACCCGCCATCGGAAATGCGTCGCGGACGATCGCGAAGCGAAGGTCGGAGGCGCGCTCGAGCAGCACCGGCCAGTGATCCCGCACGAGACATCGCGAGCACTCCGTCCGCGTCATGTCCGGCGGCCGCGCCACGAACACGAAGATCGAGCGATCCTCCTCCTGCCCGTCCTTCCAGACCCGCTCGCTCACCTCGAAGAAGCGGTTCGCCGGCTTGTCCATGAAGCGCTTCTCGTCCTCGAGGATGGGGCCCGCCGCGTCGCTCGCGAGCACCGCGAACATCCCGTCGAGAGCCGCCTTGTCCGGGTAGCCAAAGGACGTGACGACGTCGAAGTCGACCTCGCCGTAGAGCTCCTCTTCGATGTGATGCCGGGCATAGCGAACGAGATGCCGCAGCAGCGGCCGTGCGACGCCGACGTGCTCGTTCTCGTAGTGCTCGCGAAAGGCCTTCCGGTCGAGCGCCGGAAGGCGTTTGATGAGCGCCAGAACATTCAGCATGGGACCCCCGTTCTTTGCCACCGATCTACCCGAGCATGGCGAATCGAGCTTGCCCGGGCTCGTCCCGCGCCCCACACTGGGCGCGTGGGAAAGGCCGGAAAGCTCTTTGCGCTGCTCACGATCGCGACCTTCTTCGAGGGATTCGACACGCGGCTCGTGAGTCTGGTGCAACCGGTCATCGGCCGCGAGTTCGGGGCCACGAAAGAGGAGCTCGGCTTCGTGCTCGGGCTCTCGAGCCTCGGCATGGTCTTCGCGTTCTTCGTGATCCATCTGGCCGATCGGATCGGAAGGCGCCCCGTCTTCCTCGGCGCCCTCGCGGGCTATGCGCTCCTGACCCTCGCGACGGCCTTCGCGCCGAGCCTCCTCGTCTTCACGCTGCTGCAGGTCTTCGCCCGCATGGCGATGGTCGTCGAGCTCGGGCTCGCGTACCTGATCCTCTCCGAGGAGATGCCCGCCGAGATCCGCGGGCGCGTCAACGGCGTCTTCGGCGGCTGCGTCGCCCTCGGCGCGAGCGTGCCCGATGCGCTGCTCCATCCGCTCGACCAATGGGGGATCGGTTGGCGCGGGCTCTTCCTGATCGGCGCCGTGCCGCTCTTCTTGTTTCCGTTCTACGTCCGAAACCTCACAGAGACGAGCGCCTTCCTGGCGCGGAAGGCGAAGGCGAAAGGCGCGGGATCGACGTTTGCCAGCGAGCTCGCGCTGCTGCGCGTGCTCTTCTCTCCGGCGCACCGCCTGCGGCTGCTCTCGATCACGGGCCTCTGGGTTCTCGTCAATTTCTGGTCGGGGACGGCGCTCTATTCGTTCACGCTCTACCTCTTCGACGAGCGTGGCTGGAGGCCAGAGGATCTCGTCCTGCTTCCCCTCGGCACGATTCCCTGCGGCCTCTTCGGCTATTCGCTCGCGGGCTTCGCCATGGACCGGATCGGACGGCGCGCGGCCGCGAGCCTCTACCTCGCGGCGGCCAGCGCGGCGACGGTCGTCTGCTATCAGGCGAATAGCTCGGGCTTGATCCTCGCGGGCTATTTCGCGCTGGTCGGGCTCGGGGGCGTTTGGGCGATCGTGACGACCTGGACGGCGGAGCTCTTTCCGACGGAGCTGCGCGCGACGGCGACCGGCTTCTCAAACAACCTCGTCGGTCGCTTCGGGCTCGTCTTCGGCCCGATCGTCGCGGGGCTCCTCGGAGGGGCCTTCGCGTCGACCGCCGACGCGGTCAGCCTGCTCGCCCTCGTGCCCCTGCTCGGGATTCCGATCGTCTGGACCCTGCCCGAGACGAACGGGATCACGCTGTCCCCGACCGATACCCGAGCGCCCCCGGACGGCATATCCTGAGCGCCTCTCAGCCTATTGGAGGCCGCATGCGTCGCTCGTGCTCACTCTTTCGCCTCGTGCTCGCCACCCTCGCCCTGCTCGTCGCGCTCACACTCTCGGGCTGCGGATCGATGTGGGACGCGATGCGAGAGAACGAGCGGGGCTTCGCGCTCGACAATGCGCGCAACCAGTCGAAGCGGGGGAAATGCATCGAGGCGCTCGACGCCCTCGATCGCGCCGAAGCGATCATGTCGATCGACCGCTTCGCCATCGAGGCGACCCAGATCCGCATCCGCTGCTACGAGAAGCTCGGCCTGCCCGAGCTCCAGACCGCCCACCGCCGTCTTCTCACCGACTTCTACACCGAAGAGCCCATGGCCTTCCCGGCGGCCGACGGCTCGTCGATCTTTCGTGCTTCCGCCAACGTGCCGGCCCAGTTCGATCGACCGCCGAGCTGGCTCAAGATCGCGAGGCCGCGCTACACGGCCTACGCGCAGCGCTCGAAGATCATCGGACGGGTCGTCGTGAAATTCGGATTGGCGGAGGGCGGGAAGACGAATCAGATCCGCATCCTCGAGATGACCCATCCCCTGCTCGCGAGCTGGGCGATCGAAGCCGTCGCCCAGGCGAAGCCGAAGCGGACGGGACAGGTGCCCGTCATCGAGTCGGATCGAGACTACGTGACGACGTTCAACTTCGAGTGGCGGTGGGCGAACGAGTGAGGCCGGTCGGCCCTTGATCCCGCGGGGCCAGACTCAGAAAGCGTATCGCTCGGCTAGTCATTCATTGCTCGAATGATTATCATCCATTTGATGAATTCACTCGATCGTGCCCTGTCCGATCTGGCCGTCGCTGCGCTCGCGGCCATGCCGGTCGTCGTGCTGACCGGCGCAAGGCAGACAGGGAAAAGCACGCTCGCCCGTCAGCTCGGCGGCGACGATCGACTCTATTTGACGCTCGATGACTACGACGTGCTCGACCAGGCGACTTCGGCGCCCGACGACCTCGTCGCGCGCGCACCTCGCCAGACGCTCGATGAGGTGCAGCGGGCTCCCGGATTGCTGATCGCCATCAAGCGCGCGGTCGATCGGAAGCGACAGCGAGGTCGATTCCTGCTGACCGGCTCCGCGAATCTCGCCTTGCTCGACAAGGTCTCCGAGTCCCTCGCCGGGCGCGCGAGCTACGCAACGCTGTGGCCCATGACGCGACGCGAGCAGCAGGGAAAGGGGCGAGCCGGGATCTGGGAGGAGCTATTCGAGGCTCGCGACGAAGATTGGGCAGACGTCGTCTCGACACACAAAGGCGTCTCCGAGGACTGGCGAAGCGCTGCGCGCCGCGGTGGTTATCCGACGCCTGCGCTGGAGCTGAGCGAGGTCGAGCGCGAACACTGGTTCGCCGGCTACGCGCAGACCTACCTCGACCGCGACGTGCTGCAGCTCTCGTCGATCTCGAGCCTGCCCGACCTTCGCCGATTGATGCGCGCCGTCAGTCTGCGGATCGGCCAGCTCGCCAATCAGACCGAGCTCGGGCGAGACGTAGCGCTGCCCCAGGCGACGGTCCACCGCTGGCTCAACGTGCTCGAAGCGTCCTATCAGCTCGTGCGTCTGCCCGCGTACTCGGTGAACCGAACGCGACGACTGATCAAGACGCCGAAGGTCTACTGGAGCGACACCGGGCTCGCGCTCCACCTCTCGGGCGCGACGCCCGACGGTCCGCACCTCGAGAACCTCGTGCTGATGGATCTGCTCGCCTGGAGAGACAGCCAGCTCGTCCGGCCGGAGATCCTCTATTGGCGCACCGCATCCGGCGACGAGGTCGATTTCGTGATCGAGCGAAAGGGAAAGTTGATGCCGATCGAGGTCAAGGCGACGAGTCGACCGAGGGTCTCGGACGGACGACACCTCCAGACTTTTCGAGAGGAATACGGCAAGTCTGCGCGGGCGGGGCTGGTGCTGCACACGGGAACGGCGATCGAGTGGTTGGCGCCGGGGGTCCTCGCGGCTCCGTGGTGGGCGGTGAT
>JANMTD010000485.1:0-6004 GCA_031390075.1 Deltaproteobacteria bacterium
AAGGCGGCGGGCCAGGAGGTGCAGGTCGCACCGCTCGCCGACGTCGCGAGCCTCTGCATCCGGGCGATCCGCGAAGATCTCTTCTGGGCGACCTATCCCCTCGAGCACCAGACCCAGAAACTGCGCGCCCGCTTCGATTCCATGCTCCACCGCACGACGCCCGAGTACCTGAACGAGGTCAATCTGATGGCCGCCGGCGCAAAGGAGCGCTCGGGCGGGAAGTAGCCGGGCTCGTCAGCGGGGACGCGGGGATTCAGGGCGGGCCGGCGGAGACAGCGATCGCCGAATGCTGGGCGATCCGCGCGCGCAGGGCCTCGACCGAATCGATCGCCTGCGACTTCATCAGTCGATCGCCGATCGACTCCGGGATCGAGCCGCCGAGCTCGGTGCGCGTCATGTGGATCGCTTCGGTCCCGCCTCGACCGTTCGGGCGGAACTCCCAGAAGCCGGCGGCGCCCGTCAGGCGGACGACGTCCGATTTGACGGCAGGCAGCAGGTCGTTCGCCTCGTTCCACTCGACGCGGTGGATGCCGGTCGCCGCATCCTGCGACTCGACGACGCGAATCGCGAGCTCGCGGTCCGAGAGCATCATGGGCAGGTCGATGAAGGTGTAGACGATCGTTCCGTTCTCGGTCCGCTCGAGCACCTCGCGGCGTTGACCGCGCGGCGCCTCTTTCGGATTGAGCATGCCCTCCGCCAGGATCTGGTGCGCGAGGGAAGGGGGCACGTCGAAGCTCGTCTCGAGCCGGAAGCTCGGCCGACCCGGCGTCGGCGCAGCCTCGACGAAGAGCGCGAGCGACGCATCCCCCTCACCGCGGCGATCCGCGAGCTGCCATTGCGGGTCCGTCTCTCCGGCGCGCGCCGCGGGAGCGACCGCCGCCAACGCCATCACCGCCACGATCGCCCCGAGATCCACGAATCGAAGTCTGTCCATCGGGACGGTCCACCTCACTCAAAAGAGGACGAAAGAGGACTCATTCTCGCATGGATCCCATCCGCGCGCGGCGGGATTCGACGGTGGAGCCGATCGGCGAAGCATCGAAGACGGACCCCATGTGCAGCTCGTCGGAAGCGCCGCCGCGCAGCCCGTGCAGCTCGATCGCCGCAGCATCGTCTCACCTGCCCGATCGAGGCGCCGAGGCGCCGGCCCGCGACCGATCCGGATCCCGCCCGACAGGGCTCCTTTTCTCCCGGCCGGGGGTACACTGGCGGTCCTGGAGGAATCCCCATGGACCGCTACCTCGTCGTCTCGTCCGATGGCCACGTCGGCCTGCGCGCACCGGACTACCGCCCCTACGTCGAGGCGAAATACCGCGCGGCCTTCGACGCGGCGCTCCCGATCCAGATCGATGCGACGAAGCGCATGAGCGACTATTTCCTGATCACCGAGATCAACGAGGAGTGGCGGCGCGGTCGCGACTACGAGCTCTCGGGCGCCTGGGATCCGGTCGCCCGCGACAAGGTCCTCGACGGCGATGGCATCGCCGCAGAAGTGCTCTTTCCCGACGGCGTGACCGAGATGAACTCGCCGCCCTTCGGCGCTGGCTTCTCGATGCGACCCGACGGCGCGAACGCCGAGTTGATGTGGGCGGGCTGCGATGCGCACAACCGCTTCTGCGCCGAGTTCGTCCAGACGGCACCCGAGCGGCGCATCGGCCTCGCCTGCATCCCCGTCTACTGGGACATCGCGCTCGCCGTGAAGAAGGCCGAAGCCGCGCGCAAGAGCGGGCTCGCCGGTGTTTTGCTCCCGCCGATGTGGGGCAGCTTCGACGCCTATCACCACCCGAGATACGATCCCTTCTGGGCCGCCTGCCAGGACCTCGCGATGCCCGTGCACTTCCATTCGGGGCCCGCGCCGATGGAGCAGTTCTTCGGACCGCTGCCGCCGGCCGACCACGCCGCCATCCCGCCCGGCGCCGTCGGCAGCTACCTGATGGAGGTCCACGTCTGGCTGACCCGCCCCCTGACCTTCATGCTCTGGGGGGGCGTCTTCACCCGCTTCCCGAAGCTCAAGCTCGCGATCACCGAGGGCACCTCGGCCTGGGTCCCCGACTACCTCGACCGCCTCGAGTTCCATTATGCGCAGACCCGCGAGTCCCAGAAGCTCGGCGACTTCCGCGGCCACCTCGACAAATCCCCCGCCGACAGCTTCCGCAGCAACGTGATGATCGGCTCGTCCTGCATGTCGCGCCGCGAGGCGGAGGCCCGCCACGCGATCGGCGTCGGCAACATGATGTGGGGCAGCGACTACCCGCATCCGGAGGGAAGCTGGCCGGTGACGCGCAAGCAGCAGCTCGACAGCCTGCACGGGATCCCCGAACCCGAGGTCGCGGCGATGCTGGGCGGAAACGCCATCCGCTTCTACGACCTCGACGCGGAGAAGCTGATGCCGCTCGCGGCCCGGATCGGCCCCGAGAAGGCGAGCTTCCAGGAGCCTCACCGATGAAGACGACCGTCGACCAGTACTGCATCAACGTCAGCGATCTCGACCGGTCGGTTCACTTCTACCAGGACGTGCTCGGCCTGAAGATCACCCACCGCATCGAGACCCCCGATTTCCGCGAGGTCGTCCTCGCCGGCTAGAGCGGCAACCGCATCCAGCTCGCCTACCACTACGCCCACAAGGGCCCGATCGTCCACGGCAACGGCTTCTGGAAGCTCTACCTCCAATCGGACGACTGCAAGGAGCTCTACCGCCGCTGTATCGAGGCGGGGGCCGAGTCGATCACGCCCCCGACGCGCCTCGAGCACTGGCCCGTCACGGCAGCGTTCGTGCGCGATCCCGACGGGTACATGGTCGAGATCCTGGAGACGCACGGCGAGTCGCCGGCCGTGAGCGGACCGGGAAGGGGTTGAGCGGGATCGCGGGTCCCATGCTCGCTGTCTCGCGCATACTCGTCGCGTCCGTCGTCGTCGCGTCGATGCTCGGGCCTTACGCCGGGACCTCTCGTGCGGATGATCCCGCGCCCTCTCCGGAGCAGCTCACCGAACGCACGGAGGAGTTCCGCTCCTTCTGGTCCACTTTCCAGAGCAACGTCGCCAGTCTGCGCTACGGAATCGACGAGCGCCTCGTCAGCGCGGGCGAATTCGACGGCGCACGCGCACGCTGGTTCCGGACCGGATTCTCGGTCGAGGGAGGGGGACCGATCACCGACCGCCTCCAGCTCGGCGTCTCCCCGACCGTCGCCATCGAGACGCTCTCGTTCGACGGCTCGGACACGTTCACGACCTCGATCGCGAGTGGAACCTCGACACGGCTCGACGACTTTCTCGACGCCGCGTTCCGCGTCGGCGGCAACTATCGCTTCGATCACGGCCTCGGAGCCGAGCTCGTGACGAGTGCGAGTGTCCGCCAGGAGCGAGGGGCAGAGTTCATCGAGTCGCTGACCGTCGGCGGCGGCCTCACGGGCACCTATCACCGGGGCAGCTGGCTGCGGCTCCGGCTGGGTGTGGGCCTGGGATCCGACCTCGGAGACCAGAAGTTTCGCGCCTCGCCCGTCTTCCGCATCCAGGTCCGGCCCCACCCGCAGCTCATGCTCGAGACCAGCGGACTCAAGGGATCGGTTGCCTGGGATGCGTCGCGCCGGCTCGAGGTCGCTCTCGCGGGCGGACTCGAGAGCACGCAGTACCGCCTCGATCGACGCGTCGGGCCGCCCGCCGGACTCGGGTCGGGCGCGTTGCAGCGGCGGCAGGCGCGCATCGCGCTCGAAGTCGACTACAAGATCCGGAGCTGGCTCCGCGTCCGCGGCGACGTCGGCGTCGCACTCGTGCAAGAGCTCACCGTGCTCGACGAAGACGGCGACGAGATCGACGAGAGAGAGGAGCGTGACCCTTCGCCCCTCGTCGGCATCCGATTCGAGGTGCAGCGCTGAGTCGAGCGACGTCGTCCGAGGTCGTCGAGCCAGTCGCCGAAGCGAAGCCGGCGGATCGCGGCGACCCCGGGCCGCAGCACCGTGCGCACCGTCTCTTCGCGTTCCATCAGCGTGCCGTGGCCGAGCGAGACCACGCCGAGCCCGCGTGATCGCGTTTTTCCGAGCGGGCAGGACCGGATGCAGCGCGATCGGCATCAGGGCCTCCCGCCGCTCGCGGCTCCAGCCGTGAAAGGCGGCGTGCATTTCGGCGAAAGCGCTGAGGCAGAGGCGCGCCGGCGAACAGGCGCGTGGCGAGCGCAGCAGTCCCGCCGAGCTTCACCATGGATCTCCCGCGGCTGGAATCCCGGCGCCCGGCCACGATACCCGCCGCGAGACGAGGAGCGCGGCCCGCGCTCAGGCGAGGGACGCCAGGAAGGGCGCGATCCCGGCGAGAAAACCCGGCGTGTTCTGCGAGTGGACGTTGTGGCCACAGGCGGGGATCGTGACGAGGCGGCCGTGGGGCAGGGCGCGGGCGAAGCGATCGGCCGCATCGGGCTCGAGGACCGTGGACTCGGCGCCGCGCACGACGAGCACCGGGAAGTCGAAGGGGCGCAGACAGTCGAGCGTGACCCGCTCGGAGCCGAAGGGGTCGGCCAGCCGGCGCCGGTCGTGTTTGCTGATGTACTTGCCGTCGGCGCGGCGGAGCAGGTTGTACTTCAGTGTGCGCGCCATGTGCTCGCGCTTGCGGAAGGGATCGTATTTCACGACCTGGTCGAGGAACTCCTCGGGGTCGTCGAACTCGACATTGCGCTCCACGAAATCCCGGATCGATCCGGTTCCCCGCCCGCTGATCTCGGGCCCGACGTCGACGATCACGAGCGCTCGCGGAAGCTCCGGATGAAATTTCGCGAGGAGCAGCGCGACCATCCCGCCCATGGAATGGCCGACGATGATCGGCCGCTGCATTCCCCGCTCGCGGATCAGGGCCGCCGCGTCGCGGGCGAGGGCGCCGAGGGTGTAGTCGCTCTCGCGGCTCCACTCCGAATCGCCGTGTCCGCGCTGGTCGGGCGCGACGACGCGGTAGCGGTCGGCCAGATGCAGGCTCACGAGATCCCAGGAATGCGCCGATTGATTGCCGCCGTGGAGCAGCAGCACGGGCGGATGCTGCGGCGCGCCCCATTCGAGGTAGTGGAAGCGCTGGTGGCGGACGATCGTCTGGGCCGACGCATAGCGAACACCGGGCTCGTGGGGGATGCCGAGATCGCTGGCGCTCGCGAGCAGGCTCGCGAACTCGTCCGAGCGGCTCATGTCCCGCGGCTCGAGGCCTTCGGCGAAGTCGTTCAGGTACATGTCAGACGTACGAGAGGTCGACGGTCAGGGGATTGCGGGACTGCCACGCGAGAAAGTCGGCCTCGGCTTGCGCCGTGTAGGTATCCGCCAGGTGGACGATCCTTCCGTCGCGGTATCGCGCCGTCGAGGCGCCGCGCAGGACGAGTGGCTCGAAGCCCTCCTGTCGATAGTGAGCGTTCCACTCGATGCGACAGCCGTCCTCGAGAACTTCCGGTTTTCCGAGCAGCTCGGGCCGCCGCGACGCGAAGCGCCGATCGAACCCGTCGAGGGATTTTCGGATCCCGGCGCAGATCGCCTCCGGCCCGACGAGCTTCGCTGCGAACAAGCCGGAACCGACCTCGTAGACCGCGTCGTCGCTGAAGAAGGGCTTGATTCGCTCCCAGTCTTCATCGACCACCGTCGCCTCGAACGCCGCCGCGTAGTCGAGAAAGAGCTTCAAGAAATTCATGCGGTCGAGGGTAGCTCCAGATTCAGTAGCGGCTCTCCTCGCGCAGGACCTCCTCGATCGGCCGCACCTCGATGCTCCCGAGCCGGGCGGAGGGCCAGCGCGAAGCGAGCTCGATCGCCTCGCCCCGGTCTCGCGCTTCGATCAGGAAGAACCCGCCGAGCTGCTCCCGCGTCTCGGCGTAGGGCCCGTCCTTCACCGCGAGATTCCCGTCGCGCACGCGCAGCGTCGACGCCATCCGCGCGCTCTGGAGCGCATTGGTGAGGACGAGGTGACCGCTCTTCTTCAGGATCTCGACGTAGGCGAGGGTCTCGATCCGCAGCGCGTCCCAGTCGTCGTGGGAGAGGTCGTTCAGCGT
>JANMTD010000507.1:0-7225 GCA_031390075.1 Deltaproteobacteria bacterium
CCCCTGTTCCGGTGCCGATGTCGGCGACCCGGAGCGGCGGTCGCACGAGGGCCACGATCGCGCGGGCGCGCAGCAGGTCGTCGCCGAAGACACGCCGCAGCGCATCCCAATCGGGGCCCACCTCCTCGAAGAAATCGCGGCCGGAACGCGCGCTGCGCGCCGCCAGGGTGCGGCGCAGCAGCGCGTCGTCGCGGTCGGCGCTGGGATCGCCCGCGAGGCCGGTGCGGGCGAGATTCCAGGCGTCGCGCCAGGGGCCCGACTCGGGGAGGGTCGAGTGATAGCTTACGTAGGTGCCCTTGCGGCGGTCGGTGAGGAGGCCCATTTCGCGCAGGATCGCGAGGTGTCGCGAGACCCGGGACTGGGCCATGCCGAGGATCACCATCAGCTCGCCGACGAGCAGCTCCTCCTGCTCGAGCAGCCGCAGGATCCGCACGCGCGTCGGGTCAGCGAGGGTCTTGAAGACCTTCTGCAGCAGCTCGGAGGCGCTCGTCGTCATACGGACTCCGGCGATCGCTTCGGCAAGAGGGAGATCGCGGGGTCATCGGGCGCCGAGCGGCGTGAGCTCGGGGAGGGCAGCGGTGCCGCGGATCTCGAGCGAGGCCCGTCCGTCGGGCTCGATCGGGAGATGCGCGGCCTGGGCGAGCGCGCGGAGCTCGACGTCGACGATCTCGAGTTCGGCGCGCAGGTCGAGGGGCGGGGGCTGGCTGCGGTGGACGAGGCCGATCTCGCCTTCGAGAGTGCCGCGGACCTGCTCGCCCTCGAGCGTCACCGACTCGATCCGCGTCGCGCCGCTCTCGAGGATGGAGAGCGTCCCCGTCGCGCGCGAGAAGACGAGGGGCTTCGGGATCAGTGCCGCCTCGATGCGCAACGAAGGGGATTCGAATTCGACGCGGCCGCGCAGCGTGCCGCCGGGATCGAGGGCCACGTCCGCCACGGCCGCGAGCTCGCCTGCGACGCGCACGCCGGCCGAGCCGAGGCGGAGCGGCAGGCGCTCGATCGCGACGCGGGAGAGCTTGCCGTCGAAGGCCGGTGCCGCCCCGAGCAGCAGCACACCATCGACGACGCCGAGCCCGCTGTCGGCATACACGCGCAGCCGCGGCTCCCCCCGCAGCCACGATGTCGAGAAGCGCGGCGCGACCTCGAGCTCGGCCACGCGCAGCTGCTGGACCGACGGATGCTCGATCGACACATCGCGGGCGCGCAGCACGGGACCCCGTGCCGTCCAGGCGGGGGCCAGCTCGCCGAATTGGATCCGGGCGCCGCTTGCGGCCCCGATCTCGAAGGCGAGGCGGCGGGCGACGGCGTCCCAGGGAAAGAGCAGCGCGACGAAGACGAGCGTCAGCAGCAGGGCGATCGGAATCGCGAGGTAGAGCGGGATCGATCCCGGCGCAGCGGTCCGTTGTGCGAGTCGGGTGGCGGGCACGCGCGGACTCTACCGGAATCGCATCATGCGAGCGGCTTGAAGCCCGAGACCGAGAACGTCACGTCGATCAGGTCCGGCGCCGTGCCCGCCGACGAGGCCGACGAGGAAAGCCCCGTCCGGCGCTTGATGCGCAGGCTCTTGACCGAGAGCGGCTGCGCTGCGGTCTCGATGCTCGAGAGGTAGTTGACCGCCTGTTGCAGCGTCACGTTCTTGAGGCTGACCTCGACCTTCGTCTCCTCGTAGCGCGCGCTCTCGCCGGATTGCCGTTTCTCCATCGAGGTCGGCTTCACGCCCGCCCGGGCCGCGAGGGACTCGAGCAGCGTCAGCAGATTCTGGCCCTCGCCGCCGCTCTGGATCCGCCCCTCGACCTGCTGGAGCCGGGTGCTCAGGTCGTCCCACTCCCGCTTCATGCGCTGCATCTGGGCGAGCTGTGTGGCGGCGTCCAGGGCCCGCTCCTGCGCGGACGCGACGGCGCCGCGGATGGGCAGGACGATCCCGAAGAGCACGATCACCAACGCCAGTACACCGCCCGCCGTCCCGACGAGGATCCGCTCGCGCGAGGCGAGCCCGTCCCAGAGGGCCTGGATTCTTCCGAGGATCTCGCTCATGCATCCCCCGCTGCGGCCGCTTCGTCCTCGACGACGAGGGGGATGCTCACGTCGAAGCTGACGCCCCCCGTCTTGCTGTCGGTCCGGACCGAGCCGGCCACCTTGGCCCCCTGGAAGGCCTCGCTCGCGGACAGCACGGCCGTCAGCCGATCCGCCGCCTCGTAGCCCCCCGCCGCGACGTCGAGGCGGATCTGGTTGCGGTCGATGCTGACCTCGTTGATCCGGACCTCGAGGTCCTTGGGAATCGTGCGCGAGAGCTCGGCGAGCAGCTGCAGGGCCGAGCGATCATCGCTGTAGAGCCCGAGGAAATCCGCTCGCTCCCGGGCCGAGCGCAGCTCGCCGCCAAAGGCGTTGGCGGGCTCTTCGGGGACGGGCGCCTGGTTCGGGAACGCCTCGCTGAAGAGCGTCGACATCGCCTCTTCGTGGCGCTGCACGCGGCGCTGTTCGAGCACGATCGTCGTCGCGGTGCTGACGACGAGCAGCCCGGCGAGCAGCGCGCTCAGCAGCACCGTCGGCCGCAGCTCGCGGCCGAAATAGGCGGCGAGATCCTGGCGGAAGGCGAGCTCGCCCTGGCGGAAATTCATCTTCGTGACGGACTCGCCCGAGAGCCGCAGGGCGAGGGCGAGCGCCGGGGCGAAGAGCAGCGCATCGATGCCCTCGACGAGCTTCGCGTGGGGCGCGTCGGCGGGCATGCGCAGGCGATGGGTCGGGAGCCCGGTGCGTTTGGCGAGCACTTCGTCGAGGCGGTCGAGGCGAGCGCTGCCGCCCATCAGCGTCAGCTTCGCATCGCGCACGACGGGGCCCGCGCCCTGGCGCGCCTCGGCGGCCTCGAGGGTGCGCACCGCTTCGCGGGCGATCCGGTCGACGAGGGCCGCGACGCCGGGCGAGCCCGGGTTGCCGCCGCGGCCGAGGACACCGCCCTCGCATTTGCGCTCCTCCGCCGCCTCGAGCGAGAGCCCGGTCTCGGCGGCGATCGCCTCCGTCATCGCGCGGCCCGCGACGGGGATGCTATGCGCGAGCACGGGGCGCCCGCCTTCGAGGGCGCAGAAGGTCGTCTTCTCGTGGCCGATGTCGACGAGCAGATGGGTCCCTTCCAGTCGGAAGATCGGGGCCAGGTTCGCGAGCACGAGACCCTCGGCCTCGATCACGTGCGGATCGCAGCCCGCCTCCTGGAATCGCCCGAGCGCCTCGGCCACGTGGACGCGCTTCGCGAGGGTCGCCGATACGACGGCGTGGCTCTTTTCCGTCCGCAGCAGGTTCCAGTCGACGAAGATGTCGTCGAGGCGGAAGGGGGTGTCCGCCTCGATCTCGAAGGGGATGGCCTGGGCCAGGCGTCGGGTATCGCTGAAGGGGAACTCGAGACGCCGGGTCGAGAGCTGGCGGGCGGGCAGGGCCGTCGCGACGTGGCCCGTCGGGAGCTTGTGCATCGCGACGAAGCGCTGCAGGTGCTCGGTCACGGATGTGCCGGTATCGATCCGCGGATGGACGCGGAACTGCCCCGGCTCGAGGCTCCGCGGGGAGATCCGGAGCTCCACCGCCTTGAGCGTGTGGCTACCCGCGTCGAGACCGAGCACGCTTCGCTCGAAGATCGCCATGGCTTGAAGGACTCCCCCTTGGATCGGGCAGAAAGCCCCGTCGCGCTTGCTTCGTCCGCTTCGTTTCGTCCGAAGGGGCCGCGAGCCTGTGTGCTCCGACCCGATTTTCGCTAGTCGGTTCCCCGCAGGCGGCGCCAGGATAGCAGCAGCGGGCCCTCGGAAGACCGTGTGTCGATGATCGCCTCGAGGCGGCGGACCAGATGGCCGGCCCGGGCCTCGGCGACGACGCGAAAGACCTTCGGTTTCGCGGGGATCTCGACCGGCGGGAAGATCGAGCCCTCCGCCAGGGCACCATCGGCGACCTCATTGAGCGGCACGCAGCGCTTCGGGTCCCCCCCGTCCTCGCCGCACAGGATCTTGCCCTGACTCCGGAGCGACCAGATCGCGCGCACGGTCTTCTCTCCGACGAGCTTCCGTTCGCCGTCGACCCCCGCGTAGACGAGCGAGAGGACCCAGGGCTCGGCCCGGTTCAGGTTGATGCCTTCCTTTGCGCCGATCGGGTGCACCGTGAGCGACGCGCGCATCGCCTCGAGCAAGCGCCCGTCGACGCCCTCCACGAGGCCGATCTCCTCGAAGGAGAGGAAGGGGCGGTTGCC
Organism: Deltaproteobacteria bacterium; assembly: GCA_031390075.1. GTDB lineage: Bacteria > Myxococcota_A > UBA9160 > UBA9160 > UBA4427 > UBA4427. Next base: position 4,223 of record JANMTD010000507.1, read on the forward strand.
CGCGCGATAGGGCGGATCCTGGTCCTGGTAGTAGGCGTCTTCGTCGCGCCCGTCCCGGGCGGTCGAGTCCGCGTCCATCCAGTCGATCAGGTTCCGCGCGATGGCGATCGCGTCGTAGCGCTTCTCTTCCCGCGTGCCCTCCATGCCGTCGATGATGTACTCGAGCACGGCGATCAGGTACTGCTCCGCGTCGTCGAGGGACTCGCCCTCGTCCTCCTCGGTAGCGGCAGTCAGGCCTTCTTCCTCGCCCTCCTCGGGCACGCTGGGGGGCACGAGCGCGTTCAGGTTCAAACGCACGCCCTCGTCCTCGATCGTGATGCGCAGCGAGCGCTCGTGACCGAACTCGAGCGGAAAATCGCCGACCCGCTCCCAGAGATCGCCCGTCGGGAGCAGGGCCTGGCCGAGACCCGAAGCCGGCCCACCCGCGTCGCCGGCTCCTCCCGCCGCATCGAGCTCCGAGGCCGCCTCCTTCAAGCGCGCCAGGTACACGATCGCCTCGGCGATCCGGATCCCACCGCGCGCGAGGGCGTCGGCCTCGCCGGCGGCAAGGCGATTCTGCGCGATCGTGATGTCGATGAAGGCGCGGCGCTGGAAGGCGTAGACGGCGGCGATCAGCGCGAAGACCAGAACGAGCACGATCGCGAGCACGATGCCCCGTTCGCGGCGCGCCTGGCTCGCAAGCGGCGCGCTCACGGGACGCAGCTCGCGGGCGCCCGCGCGGCGATCGCGGGGTAGGTCGTCTGGATCGTGCTCCAGCAGGTCTTCGCGGAATCGCGCAGCACTTCGCAGAGCCGCTCGTCGCCGCCGCAATTCTCCGCGAGCAGCTGCTGGTACCACGTCGAGTCGCCCTCGGAGAGACACTGGTCGACCGTGACACAGTCCGCTTCCTCATCACCCTCCTCATCACCGAGGGCGATCAGCGCCGCGACGTCGAGGGGCCGCATCACGAGGGCGACTCGCCGCGTCTGGAGCAGGCCGGGCATCTCGTCGGCCTCGGGATCCTCTGCCTGCTCGCCCGGCCGGATCCGGCGCCACATCTGGATCGCGATCTCGACCGCATCGGGCATGGCCTGCTCGGGGGGCAGGAAGGTCGAGTCCCATTCGTCCTGCCAGATCCCCTCGGCATCGAGCCAACGCACGCCGAACGCCGCGACATCGACGGCGACCCGGGTCGAGCCCGGATCCTCTGGCCCCGGAAGCTCCCGGGCTGCTTCGCTCGGCGGCCGCGGCGAGCTCCAACGCCAGAGCACGGACTTGCCGTTCTCGTCCTGCGCGAGGAAGTAGGCGACCTCGATCCACGCCGACGAACCCTCCGCGGGATTCGCGCGCGGCGCGGCCTGGGTCACGAATCGGAGCGCCGTCGATCCGAGCTCGCCGGCTTCGGTACCGAGGAAGCGCCAGGGATGGGCGTCGGGGTCTTCCTCGTCGTCGCCGCGCGCCAGGTAGATCGCGCCCGCGAAGTCCGCGCCGACGAGGTCGAGGGCCGACACCGCCGAGAGGTGCTCGCGCATCGTGGCGGTCGCGGCTTCCCGCTGGCGCCCGTTCTCGACGAAGATTCCCGTGACGAAGACGAGGATCAGGACCGTCATGAAGAAGGCGCCGACGACCTCGATCAGGGTGAAGCCCTTCATTGAAGCTGCTGGCCTCCCTGCTGCGGGTCGAGGGGCGCTGCGCCGTCGATCTCGGGCGCTCGCCCATCGGGATCCGTCTCCTCCTCGGCGGTCGCGCCGCCCGCCGCCTCGAAGAGCGCTGCGTACTCGATCTGGGCCGCCTGCCAATCGAAGGCGAAGGTCGTGCGCGTCACGGACTCCGGGCCATCGGCGCCGACCCAGACGATCTCGATGTCGTATTGGCGCAGGTGCTTCGCGACCTCCGGGAGCTCACCGGCGAGCAGCGTGCCGATGCCCGCGCCGCCACCGATCTGGGTCGCGCCGGGGCCGGGCAACGCGGGGGCCTCGGCGCCCTCTGCCTCGTCGGCGACGGTCTCGACCGGCGCGGCGAGGGCCTCCTGGATGGTTCGATTCTGGACGCGGATGACGTACTCCTCGTCCTCCGTGGTCCACTCCGTCTTCTCGACGACCGGGGCGATCTTCTTTCGCATCTCGATCTCGAGGTCGGCGACGACGGTGTCGGCCAGCAGGTTCGCCTCGAGGCGCCGGGCGGCGAGACCCGAGCGGTGGACGGCGGTCGAGCTCGTCCCGATCAGCACGGTCATCACCATCGAGAAGATCGCCGTCGCCGCGAGGACTTCGAGGAGCGTCAGGCCGCGTTCGCCGCGGGCGCTCCGCTTGTTCCGGAGGGCGCGCTTCACGACCGGGCCGGGCCGTCGCGGCGTCGGATGCGTTCGAGCATCGGCTCGATCTCGAGCGTCATGTGGCGCTCGTCGGCGTCGGCGAGCTCGAGCAGGACGTGTTCCGTCGTGCCGTCGGCTTCGAAGACGATCTGGATTTCGCCGCCCTCGATCCAGCCCGATCCGCTCTCGAGGCCGACGAAATAGAGCGCGTCGTCGAGCCAGACGAATGAGCCGAGCTTGTTCGAGACCGGGTAGTAGTCGCGGCCTTCGTCGATCGGGGGATGGAGGTCGATCGGCGCGTCGGGATCGGGCTCGTTCGCGGCGCTCGGGTCGGGCAGCCCGGCGAGGGCATCGATGAGGCCGCCGCTGGCCGCCGCTTCGCTGCCCTCGCTCCCCCCGGCGAGTGCCTGGTCCTCGCTCACGAACCACTCGACGCGCCAGCCGCCTTCCTCGAGATCGATCAGGACCCGGTGGGGGATGCCGGTCATGATCGCGCGCTGCCGTGCGAACTCGAGGCTCGCGGCGATCGATTCGGCAGCGTCGCCGAGGGCGCGCCAGCGGGAGCTCGAGAGGCGGGGAATGCCGAGGGCGAAGATCATCCCGATGAGGGCCACGACGGCCATCATCTCGATCAGCGTGAATCCGCGCCGGTGAATCCGCGCCACGTGTCAGCCGTTCTCCGCCGTCTCCCAGTTGGCGATGTCGTCACC
>JANMTD010000549.1:0-3041 GCA_031390075.1 Deltaproteobacteria bacterium
CGACGCTCTCGGTCGTCGTCACGGCGGCGATCATGTCGGGCGCAGGCCTGCTGCTCGGCCTTGCGCTGCCGATCGCGCTGCTGGTCGGGGCCGTCGTCTCTTCGACCGACGCGGCCGCCATCTTCTCTGTGCTGCGCGGCGGCGGTGTGCGACTGCAGGAGACGACCGGGGCGACGCTCGAGGTCGAATCCGGCTTGAACGATCCCGTCGCCGTCTTCCTCACGATCGTCGCGACGGAGCTCGCCCTCGGCACGCCCCTCGGTGCGGCCGAGTTCGGACTCCTTTTCGCGCAACAGATCGTGCTCGGCGGTGCGACGGGGCTGGCGTTCGGGTATGCGGCTCGCGCGCTGCTGCCGCGAATGCGCCTGCCGGCGGCGGGCCTCTATCCGGTCGTCACCCTCGCGCTGGCTTTTCTCTCCTTCAGCGCCGCGACGCTGATGGAGGGCAGCGGATTCCTCGCGGTCTACGCGACGGGCATCCTCGTCGCAGACGGTCCGATGCCCTATCGAGCGGGGGTGCGGCGCGTACACGACGCCCTCGCCTGGCTGTCGCAGATCCTGATGTTCGCGCTGCTGGGACTTCTCGTGTTCCCGTCCCAGCTCGTCCCCATCGCCGGCGTGGGCTTCGCGCTCGCCGCGGTGCTCGCGTTCGTGGCGCGACCGCTCGCGGTCTGGCCCGTGCTCGCGCTGCTCGGTGCGCCGCGGCGCGAGCAGATCTTCGTCTCGTGGGTCGGCTTGCGCGGCGCCGTCCCGATCATCCTCGCGGCCTTCCCCGTCGTCCGCGGTGTTCCGGGCGGGATCGAGCTCTTCCACATCGTGTTCTTCGTCGTCCTCGTGAGCAGCGTCGTTCCGGGGGCCACCGTCGTCTGGCTCGCCCGGCGCCTCGGTCTCGCCGCGGACCACGCGCCGGCGCCCGAAGCCCACGTCGAGCTCGTGTCCCTGCGCGACCTCCCGGGTGAGTTCCTCTGGTATCACGTCGATCCCGTGAGCGCGGTCGCCGGCAGCGACCTGCGCACACTCGCCCTGCCCGATGGCTGCCTCGTGTCGTTGATCGAGCGCGGGCGGGACCTCGTCGTACCCAAGGGCAGCACTCGGCTCGAGCCCGGCGATCACGTCTGCGTGTACGTCTTGCCCGCCGAGCGGGCGCTGCTCGATCTGCTGTTCGGCGGAGCCGAGGCGTAGCGGGGCGCGGACGAGTCGGAGTGCCGTGCCAGTTGCCCCGGCCGTGGGTCGCGTCGTGCTTGTGTGTCCAAACGAAAGCGGGGGGCCCGAAGGCCCCCCGCTCATGAGGTACGGAGTGAAGTCTGAGCTACTCCGACTGCGCTCCGGTCCCGAAGGCGTAGGCGCTCTCTTCGTGGGACGAGAGGTCGAGGCCGTTGAATTCCTCTTCTTCGGACACGCGCAGGGAGCCGAAGACCAGCTTCAGGACCGTCAGGATCAGGAAGGTCGCGACGGGGGCCAGGACAGCCACGATCAGCACGCCTTCGAGCTGGATCATGATCTGTGCTGCGTTGGTCGCGACGCCGGCGCCGAGGGTCGTCGCGAAGACGCCCGAAGCGATCGCACCGAAGGTGCCGCCGACGCCGTGGACGCCGAAGGCGTCGAGGGAGTCGTCGTAACCGAGCATCGGCTTCAGGAACGTGACCGCCGCATAGCAGACGAGCGCGACGCCGACGCCGATGGCGAGCGCGCCGGAGGGGCTCACGTTGCCGCAGGCGGGCGTGATCGCGACGAGGCCCGCGACAGCGGCGGTGGCCGCACCGAGGGCGGTCGGCTTCCCGCGGTGGATCCACTCGATCGCGGCCCAGGTCAGGGTCGCCATCGAGGCGGCGGTGCTGGTGTTCACGTAGGCCAGGGCGGCGAGCGGACTGGCGGAGAGCGCGCTGCCGGCATTGAAGCCGAACCATCCCGCCCAGAGCAGGCCCGCACCGGTCAGACACAAGGGAAGGCTGTGCGGGGCCATCGACGTCTTTCCGAAGCCCTTGCGCTTTCCGACCATGATGGCCGCGACCAGTGCCGAGAGACCGCTCGTCATGTGGACGACGAGTCCGCCTGCGAAGTCGATCGCGCTCTTGCCGAAGAGGTAGCCCGAGCCCGCCCAGACCATGTGGGCGACGGGGCAGTAGACCACGAGCATCCAAATCGCCATGAAGGCGACGAAGACCGAGAAGCGCATCCGCTCGACGACGGAGCCGATGATCAGCGCCGGCGTGATGATCGCGAACATGCCCTGGAACATCACGAAGATGTACTCGGGGATGTTGCGCGGCGGCGAGGCGAAGTTGGCCGTGACCGAATCCATGGTCACGTTCTTCAACATGAAGTTGGAGAGGTCGCCGAAGTAGGGGCTCGAGCCGCTGAAGGCCAGGCTGTAGCCGACGACGATCCAGAGCACGCCGATGACCGCGGCCGCGGCGAAGCACTGGACGAGGACGTTCAGCATGTTCTTCGCGCGGACGAGGCCGCCGTAGAAGAGGGCGAGACCCGGGAGGGTCATCATCAGCACGAGGGCAGAAGCGGTCAGGACCCAGGCGGTATCGCCCGAGTCGATGACGGGAAGGGCAGCGGGGGCATCCTGCGCCCACGCCGGGAGAGCCGACACGACGCCGGCAGCGGTTGCGGAGAGGACGGACGCGAGCCGTCGGGTCCGGCAGGTCCGGTAGGTTGAAGAGAACATCGGGGCCTCCAGCGAGAGGGGGAATCGAAGCGCGATCACGCGATCACCGGCCTCCGCAAGAGCAAGCCCTGTGCCACCTCGTGCGCGGACCTGCGCGCCCGCTGCGCCGGTCAGTGCGCAGCGGCTGGGCACGGACTGCCCGGCGGCTGTGCACGAATCGGATGGGGTGAGCCGGTTTAAGCCCACAATCTCAGCCGGGTGGCGTGTCGGGCACGGTCTCGCGGCAAATTCGCGGATCGATGCGGCGCCGGGTGGCCCGCCGCGCTCGATGTGGGCGGCGTGCTACACAAAAACGCCATGTCGACCCAGAGCCTGCTCCCCGACGACCTCGACCTCGACCCGATCCACACCCGCCGCTACGAGAC
>JANMTD010000571.1:0-6096 GCA_031390075.1 Deltaproteobacteria bacterium
CTACGACAACATCTCGGGCAACGGCCCGCGCTTCGCCGCCCCGCGGCTCGGCGGCGAGACCTTCGAGATCCTCTGCGAGGAGCTCGGCTTCGAGCCCGATCGGATCGCGGATCTGATGGCCTCGGGGGCGCTCGGCTGACGCATGGCGAATCCGCTCTCCCCGTCCCCCAGTCGCCTCTCGACGAGCGGAATCCTGCTCGCCGTCGCCTGTTATGTGCTCTGGGGCATCGTCCCGATCTACTGGAAGGCCATCGATTCGGTGCCGGCCCACGAGATGCTGATCGCGCGGGTCCTGTGGACCCTCGTCCTGATGGTCTTCATCCTCGTGCTGGGCGGTCGGCGACACGAGATCGCGGCGCAGGACGCGCGGGCCTGGGCCTGGAACCTCGGCGCCGCTTCGCTGCTCGCCCTCAACTGGGGCGTCTTCATCTATGCGGTCCAGACCGACCGCGTGCTGGCGACGAGCCTCGGCTACTACATCAACCCGCTGATGAGCGTGCTGCTCGGCATGCTCGTCCTCGGCGAACGGCTCTCGCGCATCCAGGCGCTCTCGGTCGCGGTCGCGACCGCCGGCGTCGTCGCGATGACGATCCAGGCGGGGGAGCTGCCGTGGATCGCGCTCGTGCTCGCGACGAGCTTCGCGATCTACGGCCTGATCCACAAAATGCGACCGCAACCGCCGCTCGGCGGACTCGTGCGCGAGATGATCGTGCTCTCGCCCGCAGCCCTCGGCACGCTCGCGTTCCTGCTCGTGCGCGATGCCACGGCGCTCGCCGGTGCTTCGCCCGGCGTGCATCTGGCGGTCGCGCTCTCGGGACCGATCACCGCGCTGCCGCTGCTGCTCTTCCACGCCTCGACGAAGCGGCTCCCGCTCGTCGTCGTCGGCATGTTCCAGTACATCGCACCGACGCTCACGTTCCTGCTCGCGACGCTCTATTACGACGAGCCCTTCACGCGCGACGCGGCGATTGGATTCGCGCTCGTCTGGGCGGGGCTCGCGCTCTTTCTCTTCGATGCGACGCTGCGCCTGCGCGGGATCGCTCCGCAATAGGAGAAATAGGCAACTCCCGACCGGGAGCCGCGCCCGCGAAGGGCATTCGTCGCGCGAGCGGTGGGCAACTCGCCCGCAGTGATCGGGAATCGTCGACGCGATTGCGCGTCGCTCCGGGAATGACGCGCTATTCGGCGCGATCCGCGGTTGACAGCATCGGACCCGGGTGGGAAGATCGAGCCGTTCGACGAGTTCTCTACCGCGGAGATCTTGCCGCTCGCAGACACACTGCTTGGAGACGACATGACCCCGGAAGAGATCGCCGTTGAGTTCGCGGAAATCTTCGACGAGCTCCCGACCGAGCGCGTCAACGAGATGCTCGCGAAGAACGTGCCCTTCGAAACGATCGAGTTCTTCTCGCGCTACGCCGAGGCCTTCGCCGACGGCGCCGGCATCGTCGGCGATGCGCGCGGACGCCTGCCCAACCTGCTGCTCTTCGGCTATCTCATCCGCGTCCTCGAAGAGCGCCTCGTGACCGAGCCGCTCGCCTGATTCCGGGTCGAGGAAGGAGACGGGCGCGATCATGCAACGAGAAGAGATCCGGACGGCCGGCGCACCGGCCCCGGTCGGCCCCTATTCGCAGGCCATTCGCGCGGGGGCCTGGCTGTTCGCCTCTGGACAGATTCCCCTCGATCCCGCGACGGGCAAGCTCGTGACCGGCGAGATCGAGGACGAGGCGCGCCAGGTGCTCGTGAACCTCTCGGCCGTGCTCGCGGCGGCGGGGAGCGGCTTCGATCGCGTCGTGAAGGCGACGGTCTACCTGACCGACCTCTCGCTCTTCCCGCGCGTGAATGCGATCTACGCTGAATTCTTCTCGACCGCGCCGGCCCCCGCACGGGTCACCGTCGGCGTCGCCTCGCTCCCGTTAGGCGCCCGGGTCGAGATCGACGCGATCGCGCTCTGCGACTCATGATTGGGCTGAGGGCTCCTTATTGGGCTGAGGGCTCCGGCTTCGTCTTCGGCCGATTCGCGAGCCGCGGCAGGTTGATGCCGTTCACGACGACGTGCGCCGCCACCGGCGCCGCGAGCTGCCCGGTCCACTCGTAGAGCGCGCCGAGCCCGAGCCCCATGACGACCGCGTATCCGCTCCAGAGCACGAGCTCCCGCCGCGGCAGGAAATGCGCCGCTCCGAAGAGCAGGCTCGCCGCGACGATCCCGACCTTCGGCTGGAGCGCGCCGCGAAAGAACATCTCCTCCGCCATCCCGCTCGCGAGCGCCAGCAGCCAGGCGTTGCTGCGGTCGAGGGGCCCGATACTCGCAGCGAGGAGCTCCGAGAGGGCACGGCCGAGCGGGGTCCAGCGCGTCAACGCCTCCGACAGCGCGAGCGCGACGAGCCCCGCCACGACACCGGCCCCGAGCGTCGCCGGCATGGACCAGGCCCGGGCCGCCGCCTCGAGCGAAGGATGCTGGATCGAATCCCCCGGCGTCGACATCCGCCAGAGCAGCGCAGCGATCCCCATGCCCCCGTAGAAGAGCAGGCCCATCCGGACGATCGACGCAGGCGGGCGCGCCGGGGGCGACTCGTCCTTCCGCTCGCTCTTCTGCTGGCCTTCTTGCCCGTCTTCGCCCACGAATTCGTCCCCAAAGGGTCAATTGCTTGCCCGATCCGCGGGTGCTGGGTAGCTTACTTCGCCAACCGATCGCGAACCCTTCCCCCCAACACCCGTCGAATCGATGCGGCGTCCGCACGCACTCGTTGGACGCGCCGAGACCGACACCAGCGACCACAGGGAAGGGCCACACCCCGCGCCCCCACCAAGACCATCGCCCGGGCGCGTCGGGCACCGCGAGGGCGTGATCACCGCCCCGGCCAGATCCCGTCCAGCCCCCGGCTGAAGAGGAAGACCATGTCCCAACGAGTGCCGATGACCCAGCGCGGCTACGAAGCCCTGAAGGCCGAGCTGCAACGCCTGAAGAGCGTCGACCGCCCCGCCAATGTGAGAGACATCGAGACGGCGATCGCCCACGGCGACCTGTCCGAGAACGCCGAGTACCACGCCGCCAAGGAGAAGCAGGCCCACATCGCCGCCCGCATGGCCATGCTCGACGACAAGATCGCCCGCGCCCAGATCATCGACACGACCGGCCAGACCCCCGACAAGGTCCGCTTCGGGGCCACCGTGCAGCTCGTCGACGGCGAGAACAACGAGAAAATCCGCTACACAATCGTCGGCGAGGACGAGGCCGACGCCAAGCAGGGCCGCATCTCGGTCACCTCTCCGGTCGCCCAGGCTCTGATGAACAAGTCGGTCGGCGACGAGGTCAGCGTCACGGTGCCCAAGGGCAAACGCGACCTCGAGGTCGTCGAGATCTCGTTCGGGGACGCCTGAGAGGCCTCGGCCAATCGAGAGTCTCCCCGAATCTGCGTCTTCCCGAGCGTTGCGGATGGAGAGCCAGGCTCTAAACTCGGCCGGCCCGAGCATCCCGTTCCCCGGTAGCTCAGCTGGTAGAGCAGGCGGCTGTTAACCGCCTTGTCGCAGGTTCGAGTCCTGCCCGGGGAGCCATTTGGATTCGGCCTGCGGCCGCCGGTTTCTCGCACCGCGTTTTCGCGCCCAGCCCCGGGCCACAGCCTGCCGACGCGGCGTTCGCGACGCCAAGCCTGATCGCCCACCCTGCCATCCGCCAGGCGAGCGGAATCGGACCGATCATCTGGATTCTGACAAGTCGGGCTGGGGTCCAATCATCTCGAGCCGTAGGCGGGCGAACTTTTCCGGGCGGCTTGCGGGACGGGCGGCAGCCACCTCCGACTAGCAGATGACCGACCCGCCAGTGCGGCGAGTCATCACGTCGACCTGTGCCTCTCGGGATCACTCCATCGGATCTAGGGCAGGATGCTCTCACCCGATCCGCCAAGATCAGATTCGGATGCCAGACGATCTTCCACAGGTGTCCATCGCGAATCGATCAAACGAGCGGCTTCTTTCTCAGCGCGGTCGCCGGCATCATGTAACTTGCGCCCGCGCGCCGGGGGTAAGAGCGGTCGCCGGGGTACTCGGCATGCCGATTGCGCGAGTCCGTGGAGAGCGCGGTGCTCAAATCACTCGCGTGGTCCGCGAGGATCAAGGAGACTCCGCGCGATGGGAAGCGAATCCAGGCGGGACGATGCGCCGCAGTGGCGTGGCATGCGCGACCGCGATGCCACGACGGCGCGCCACCTCCAGGTCGGGCTTGGCGTGCTCGCGATGCTGATCGGAGTGGGGACGATCGGCTTCAAATGGATTGGCGCGATGAGCTGGATCGACGGCTTCTATATGGCGGTCACGACGCTCTCGACGGTCGGCTACGGCGAGGCTCGACCGCTCGGCCCGGCCGGAAGACTCTTCGCGGCGGCATTCATCCTGGTTGGCGTCGGCGCCACGCTCTACACGGCGGCCGCGGCGGCCGAGTTTCTGATCGCGGGCCGTGTCCGCGAATGGATGGGGAGGAAATCGATGGATCGACTGCTCGCCACGATGCACGGCCACGTCATCGTTTGCGGCTATGGCCGACTCGGACAGCGCGTCGGCGCGGAGCTCGCGCGCAGTGGCGTCGCGCAGGTCATCGTCGACGAAGATCCTGCCGTCGTGGCGCGACTCGAGGGTGGACCGCATCCCGTGCTGCTCGCCTCGGCCGCCGACGAGGGAGTGCTCGAATCCGCCGGGATCGCTCGGGCGCGGGCGGTCGTCGCAGCGACTGGCAGCGAAGCCATCAATGTCTTCATTGCGCTGGCGGCGCGCGAAGCGAACCCCACGATCGCGGTCCACGCGCGCGCCGAGACCGAAGCCGGCGCGCGGCGCCTGCGGAGCGCTGGCGCGAGGCAGGTGGTGTCGCCGTATCAGCTCGGGGGACAGCGCCTGGCGCACGCGATCTTGCGGCCCGCCGTCGTGGATTTCATGGAGCTCGCGTCACCCGGCGGAGGCAGCGAGATCGACCTCGAAGAAGTGGTGATTCCGAGTGGCTCCGCGGTCGCCGGAACTGCGCTCGGGGAGCTTCGGACCCATCGCGTCCATGTTTCAGTCGTTGCGATCCAGTGTGACGACGCCCCGCTCGCGCTCAATCCCGCAGCCGACGTTGTGCTACGGGTCGGCGACCGCGTCGTCGTGGTCGGGGATCGCGAAAACGTGACGCGGCTGGCGGATCTGGTCGCGAAACAGCGCTGAGCTCTGCGACGCTTCCCGAGGCCGATATCACCCCCCAAGATCGACCCAGCGGGGGTAGCCGTTGGGAACGGCAATTTCCACCCGAGGCGGATCACGTTTTCCTCCGGGTGAAGGTGGACGGATCGACGGATCACCACGAAGTGAGGGGATCTGGTTTCTTAGCCCTTCACACGCGAGTGAACTCAACTTGGAGCCGACCTCGAAGTCGCCGTTGGAGCCGGGGGACTGCCATGCAAACATTCTTCGCTGCATCGATCCTCGCTGTCGGGCTCGGCGCCGCGAGTTGGTCGCTGATGGAGTACCTGCTCCACCGTTTCTCCTTCCACGGCGCGTCGCCGCGGGGAAACGGCGCGAAGGAGCACCGTCGGCACCACGCGCAGGTCGACTATTTTGCCTCGTCCTGGCAGAAGGCTCTGGCGGTCCTCCCGGCGACGGCCGTCATCCTCCCGTTCGCCGTCCGCGCCGCGGGCGCACCCCCCGGTGTCCTCTTCACCGCCGGCTTCCTCGGCATGTACGTCTTCTATGAGTTCCTCCATCGCCGCGCGCACACCCATCCGCCACGGGGACGCTATGGACGCTGGCTCCGACGCAATCACTTCGCCCACCACTTCTTGGATCCTCGGCGAGCACAGGGGGTGACGACCCCGTTCTGGGATCTCGTGTTCGGGACGCGCCTCGCGGTCGGGAGGGTCCGGGTCCCCCATCGGCTCGCCATGCCCTGGCTCGTCGATGCGCACGGTGAGCTCCGCCGCGACTTCGCCGACGACTACGAGCTCGTCGGCAGCCGGCGCTGCGACGCTCTCACCCGGCTCGCGGATCGCGAGGCGGCGATGGCAAACCGGAGTCCCGATGCGGGAACGGGCACACGGGACGACGAGCGTTCCCGCTCGACCGCCTGATCGATCG
>JANMTD010000572.1:0-11763 GCA_031390075.1 Deltaproteobacteria bacterium
ATGCGGTCCAGGCCCGCGAGATCGATTTCGCGATGGTCTCGAGCGTGCTCGAGATCCATCGGCTCTACCCGGAGCTGCGCGAGGTGGCGCCGCTCTTCGTCGAGGCGCTTCACCTGCTCGTGAAGAGTGAGCTCGCAGCAACTTTCCAGGACGGGACCCTCGAAGGTCTGCGCGGGCTTCGGGTCGACCTGGGTCCGCCGCGGTCGGCGAATTTGTTCCTGACCGAAGAGGTGCTCCGATTCGCCAAGATCGAGTGCACGCCCACGCCGAGTCCCACGACCTGTGGTGCGGAACGGGTCGAGCTCCATCAGCTGATCGATCTCGCGAGCCGCGGAGAGCGCGACGCGCTTCCGGACGCGATCTTCCAGCTCGGTTCGATGCCCTCGAAGAACGCCCTCGACCTGATCCAGAATCACGACTTCACGCTCGTCCCCCTGCCCTTCGCGAACGCCTTTCGCCTCGGCGGATTGATCTCCGACGAGGCCCGCGACCCGAGCTCCGACATGGTCGAGCGCCGATCGACGGTCGAGTACGAGGTTCCCCCGTACCTCTACGGGACGTCGCCGGCGATCCCGTCCGCACCGCTGCCGACGCTCGGCGCGCGGCTCGTGCTGGTCGCGCACCGCGATCTCTCTCCGGGACTCGTCGAAAGCGTGGTGCAGACTGCGCTCGAGACGCGCTTCGCGCGTGTCCCGGACCCGACGCTCCGACGCTCGCTCCTGAAGCAGCCCCCGCAGCTGCCTCTCCACGCGGGGACGAAGGCCTATCTCGCTCGCGAGCATCCGATCTTCGCGGCGAGCGACGTCGATCGCCTCGCCAACGGCATGAGCGTCGTCGGTGCCCTGATCGGCGCCGGCCTCTTCGGTTGGCAGACCTGGCGACAGCGCGCTCGCGCGGCGCGCGACACCCTCTTCACCGGCTACCAGCTCGAGATCGCCTCGATCGAGCGGCGCATCGCCGAGCTCGAGCTCGCGGCCCAGCTCGAGCTCGAGCCCCTCGTCGAGCTCCAGCGCGCGCTGCTGCAGCTGAAGAGCGACGCGCTGACGCGCTTCAGCGCCGGCGAGCTCGGGGACCAGGCCAGCTTGAGCGACCTGCTCACGCCGCTCAATTCCGCCCGTGACCACGTCGGCAATCTGCTGCTGCACGTGCGCGACAGCCTCGAGAGCCAGGCCCGTCGGCAGGGCCGAACCGCAGAGTCGGTCTGGGACGAGGCGATCGAAGGGACCGAGCCCGACTCCGCCTGAGCTCCGGCAGGGCCAGCGCTCAGCCTTCCCGTCGCGCCCGCCGCCGCAGCTCGTCCTTGCGGACCTTGCCGTTCGCGTTCAGCGGAAAGTCGTCGACGACGTGCACGCGCCGGGGAACCTTGTAGTTCGCCATGTTCGCGCGCGACCACGCGATCAGGGCCTCGGCGTCGACCTGCTTGCCGGCCGCCGGGATCACGAACGCATGACCGACCTCGCCGAGGCGTTCGTCGGGCACACCGACGACCGCGACCTGCGCGATCGCGCCCCATTCGAGCAGCTGATTCTCGATCTCCGCGGGAAACGCGCTGAAGCCCCCGCAGTTGAACGCATCCTTCAAACGGTCGACGACCCGGATCGAGCCCGCCGGGTCGCGTACCCCGACATCGCCCGTGCGACACCAGCCCTCCGGCGTGATCGCGGCGGCCGTCTGCACGGGATCCCGCCAATAGCCGCGCATGACACCCTGGCTCCGCACCTGGACTTCACCGGGCTCGCCCTCGTCGACGACCGTACCGTCCTCGGCCACGATGCGGACCTCGACGCCGGGCATCGCGCGCCCGGTCGTCGCCGCGATCACGTCGGTCGGATCCCCGGCCCGGGTCATCGAGACGACACAGACCTCGATCAGACCGTAGGCGTTGACGACGCGCTCGATGCCCATGCGCTCCTGCATCGCGTGGATCAGCTCCGTCGGAACGGCGGCCGCCCCGACGAACGCGAGCCGCAGCGACGCGACCCCCGTCGGATCGAATTCCGCGAGGTTCATCAGCGTCGCGAAGAGGGTCGGCGGACCGCTGATGACCGTGATCCGCTCGCGGGCGATCTGCTCGAGGGCCACGCGCGGATCGAAGACCGCGATCGGGACGTTCGCGACGCCGCGCATCAGGCAGGCGAGGATCCCGCCATTCAGCCCGAAGCCGTGCGAATAGGGCGGGATCACGAGAAAGCGATCCCCCGCCGCGAGGCCGCCGATCCCGCTCCAATCCCAGTAGGCCTGCAGGAGCTGGCGCTGACAGAGCTCGACGCCCTTCGGCGCCCCGGTCGTCCCCGACGTAAAGAGAAGCTCCGCCATCGCATTCGCCGAGACGTCGGATCCGTCGGGCACCGCATGCCCCTCGCCTGCGGCGATGAAATCGTCCCAGGCGACGATGCCGCGATCCGACCCGAGCGCGGTCCCCCGCGCGCCTCCGCCCGCGTCGAATAACACCACCTGCTCGAGGCCCGGCAGGCCCTCGACCGGGCGCCCCAGCCTCCCGGCGCCGAAGCGCGCGAACAGGCTTTCGAGCAGGGGCTCGCCCGCGCTCTCGCGCTCGACGAAGGCGAGCCGCGCCTCGGTCCGCTCGATCAGCGGACCGACTTCGGGCGCCTTCCAGCGCGAGGCCAGCGGAACCACGACGGCCCCTATCTGCCAGATACCGCAGGCGGCGACGACCCAGCGCCAGCCGTTCGAGGCCCAGATCGCCACGCGATCGCCGGGTCGGATTCCCGAAGCTTGAAGCGCACGAGCGACCCGTTCCGCCTCCGCAAAGAGCGCCGCGAAATCGAGTCGGACTTCCCCATCGATGACGGCGTCGCGCCGGGCGTGGCGGGCGGCGACGTCGCGGAGCATCGCGGGAATCGTCTCCCAGGGGACCGGTCCGACTTCAGCCAAGGAGCGTTCCGCCGAGCCGCGCGGCGACCTCGCCGCGATCGACGCCGAGATGGTGTCCGCGCTCGTCGGCGATCATCTCGGCGGCGATCCCCTCCGCCGCGAGCTCCGTCGCGAGCTCGAAATCGATGGGCGTCACGCTGGCGATCGCCTCCCGCGCACGCGCGGCCCACATCGGATTCTCGACGAGGCTCGCTCGCTCGAAACCGAGGGTGATCGTCAGCTTGTCGAGGGTGCCCTCGCCGCGGCTGATCGCGAGGCGATGGCCGGCCAGTCCCTCGATCTGGGCCAGGGCGCGGCGAAGGAGCGGGAGCGAGAGCCAGCGGCCGCGGACGAGCAGATGTTCGCCGACGCTATGCGAGAAGAAAGCGGCGGAGTCGGCCCCGCTCCGGACCTGCCCGGTCCGAATCGCCGTCCCGGAGAGCGGACCGCTCCAATCGGGCTGCAGGACGAGCTCGCCCATCCCGCTCGGCTGGCTCGCATCCCCGACAAGTGCCACATCCTTCGCGAGCTCGGCCAGGCCGAGCACACCGGATCCATGAATTGCCCAGCGCCCCTCGCGACCCTGGGCCCAGGCTGCGCCGAAGACGGGATCGCAGTAGAGGCCGGTGACACGGGCTTCGAACTCGCCCTCGAGGCGGCGCTCCGTGCCCGGGCTCGGGATCTCGCCGACGACGAGGATCTGTCCGAGCTCGAGCTCGAGGGGATCGACATTGAACTCGAGGTAGAGCCGCGCGAGAAAATCGAGGGCACCGGTCGGCGTCGTGATCCAGACCTCGGGACGCAGCTGACGCATCGCCGCCAAGGTCCGCATCCGTCCGCGCGGGCCGACGACGGCCGCCGACGCACCGACCTCTACGAGCGCCTCGGCGAGCGAGGCACCGACGAGATCTCCCTCGCTGTTCAGCGAGACGAGCACGCGATTCCCGCGCGCGACGCCCGCCGCCGCCAGCGTCTCGGCGCTCCGGGTCCGCAGGAGCGCACGGGCCTCCGGCGACACCGGGACGAATCCCTCCCCCGGAACCGCGCCGAGCAGAAGCCCCGGCGCCGACGGCGCGCCGTCGAGGAGCGCGCCGAGATGCTCGCGCGTCCGCCAGCTCACAGCGGGGCGACCTTCTCCGCGAAGAGCCGCATCGCCTTCGTGACCCGCTCGTGGTCGAGGCCCCCGACCTGGAACTGACAGAGCAGATCCGTGGCGCCGGCCTCCGCGATCCGCTGCACCGCCCGGCGCGAGCCCTCGACGTCGTCGAGCACGACCATCAGGTGCTCGCGCAACGCATCCATCGAACGCTCCGGCGACATCCCCGCCGCGAGCTGGCCGAGCACGCGATAGGTCGCGTGGCGCGAGTCCGTGTAGTCGGGCGGTGCGACGAGGTTCACCTGGCGCCGGATGTACCAGAGCACCGAGTCCGCAGCCTGGTCCGCCTCGTCGCGGGTCTCGGCGAGGTGCCACGGGACGAGCATCCCGACCCGCGCCGCCGCCGGATCGTGGCCGTGCTCGGCGAGGGTCTTGCGGTAGATCGCGACGTCGGCCGCCAGATCGTCGATGCCCTTCAGGATCGGCATACAGAGCAAGTGATGGCCGAGCTTGGCCGCGGCGATGAAGCCGTCGAGGGAGGTCGACGCCACCCAGACCGGCGGATGCGGCTTCTGCACGACCCTCGGCAGGATCGAGACCCCGGGAATGTCGTAGTAGGTCCCCTTGCGGGTGACCTCCCGACTATCCGCCTTCATGATCTCGAGCACCGCGTCGAGATGGTCCTCCCAGATGGGTCGCGAGAGCTCGAAGGGCCGCTGGAAGGCCTGATACTCGAGGGGCGAGGCCCCGCGCCCGGTCCCGAACTCGACGCGGCCATTCGAGAGCACGTCGAGGGTCCCGACCCGCTCGGCGACGCGAACGGGATGCACGAAGGGCAGCAGCACGACGCCGAGCCCGAGTCGGATGCGCTGCGTGACCTGGCTGATCGCCGCCAGCACGAGGTCCGGGGCCGAGGAATGCGAGAAGCCGCGCGTAAAATGGTGCTCGACGAACCAGCAGCTCTCGAAGCCGAGCTCGTCGGCGAGCCGCGCCTGGGAGATGGCGTTCCGAAACATGGCGCGCTCGGCGCCCTGCTCGCGGCCGCGGACCTCGAGCTCGTGGAGGATCCCGAAGCGGAGCCCCCTCTTCGCCTCATCCGACACGCGGCATCACCTCGCGTGCGAACCGCGTGAGCGATTCCATGACCCGCTCGTGGCCGAGCCCGCCCTGCCCGACTTCGAGCAGGAAGTAATCGAGGCCGTAGTAGTCGACGGCCCATTCGATCCGCTCGATCAGCCCCTTCGAATCGCTGATCAGGAGCAGCTGCTGCTCGTCGAGCATCTCGGAGGTGATGCCCTCGAACATGCCCTTCGTTCCGCCACGATGGTGCTCGTAGGACTTCGAGCGGTGGGGACTCTTCGCGTCGATCGAGCCGAAGAAGTCGAGGTACTTGATCACGCTGCGCCCCGCGACCTCGTGGGCCTCGGCATGGGACCCGCCGCAGTACATCTGGAAGACGCCGGCGACCTCCCGGCTGCGCGGGTCGAGCCCCGCCTCTTCGAGGGTCTTGCGGTAGAGCTCGATCCCGGTGCGAACCCCCAGCTTGTTGGGGACGAAGCAGGCCGTCGCGAGATGGAAGCCCTGGTTCGCCGTCCAGACGAAGCTCTCGGGGGTCAGCGTCGCGGAGGCGTAGATCGGCGGATGGGGAGTCTGCATCGGCGGCGGAAAGAACTGATAGTCGGCGACGCTCCAGTAGCGACCCTCGAAGCTGAAGGGCTCCCGGCTCGTCCAGGCGCGCAAGATGAGCGTCAGCGCCTCGCGGTAGCGCTCGTGGCTCTCGTCCTCTTCGACGCCGAAGAGATCGAGGGCGTAGCGGAGGAAGCCGCGGCCGACCCCGTATTCGAGGCGCCCCCCGGAGAGCACGTCGAGGGTCGCGTACTCCTCCGCCAGGCGGATCGGATTGTGGATCGGGAGGAGCGAGACGCCCGTCCCGAGCTTGATCCGCCGCGTGCGCCCGGCGGCCGCCGTCGCCATCACGGCGGGCGCGCCGAAGGAGTAGGCCGAATAGTGGTGCTCACCGAACCAGGCCGAATGGAAGCCGAGCTCTTCGGCGAGCACGATCTGGTCGAGGATATGGCCGTAGTATTCCGACGGCGGACCGTGGACTTCGGCGTGGTAGTCGGTATTGAAGAGGAGTCCGAACTTCATGCATGTGCTCCGGGAAGACTCGAACGGGTCCGCGCGGCTTCGAAGCGCGGGATGACCTCGCGCGCGAAGAGCTCCATCGAGCGGCGATAGGGTCCCGAGTCGTCGCCCCAGTCGTAGGCGTTGAGGACGACGGTCCCGAATCCGCCGAGGGCGTCATCCACCTCGAGCAGCCGCCGGGCGACCGTCTCCGGCGATCCGACCAAAAAGAGATGATCGATCAGGTAGTCGATGTCGACGGCGGCGTCGGGGACCTTCTCGTCGTGCTTGAGGAAGCCCCGCCAGCCGAAGAGGTCGAGGGTCGGGAAATTCGCCTCCCGCCAGGCCCGCGCCATGTTGCCCTCGCGGACCCATTTGCGCGCCGCCTGGTCGGATTCGGCGACGAAGACGTCGCGCACGACGCGCCAGTCCCGGCGATCGCAGCTGCGGCCGGTCTTCGCAGCGCCGCGCTCGACGGCCGTCCAGTGGCCGTGGAGATACGGGGTATTGAAGGTCAGCGAGAGCGGGATGAAGCCCCGCGCGCCCGCCAGCTCGAGGGTTCCGCTATTCGGCGAGAGGCCGGCCAGGGCGATCGGCGGATGCGGCGTCTGATAGGGGCGCAGATGGGGGCCGTAGCGGAGCACCGGATCCGGATTGCGCACGGTCCAGAACTTGCCCTCGTAGAGCCAGGGCTCGGTCGGCTCGGTCCAGATCCGGAGCATGATCTCGAGGGATTCCTGCATCCGGTCCCGGTGCTCACCGGCGGCGGCGTCGATTCCGAGCATCGACAGATCCGTCGGGATCGAGCCGGCGGCGATCCCGCAGATGAAGCGGCCCCGCGCCATGTGATCGATCTGCGAGATCCGCATCGCCAGCGCCACCGGATGGTAGAAGGGCAGCACGTAGGCACCGGCGCAGAGCGTGATGTTCTGCGTGCAGGCGAGCGCCTGGGCGATCACGAGATCCTGGGCGGGAATCGGCTCCCAGACCGCGGTCAGATGCTCGCCGAGCCAGGCCTCGGAGAAGCCCAGCTCGTCCGCCCAGCGGATCTGCTCGAGCACGCGATCGATCGCGTCCCCGAGCTTCCGCTCCGGCGGGTGCGACGACTGGAGAAAGAGTCCGAAGCGAAGCCGATCGCGATCGGAATTCGGAGACCCGGCGGAAACGGACCGAGACATCAAGCAGGACCTCAGCTCGCCAGTCCGTAGAGCTCGGTCACGTTCGCCCCGATGATTCGCGTCCGGTCCTCCGCACTCATGTCGTCGGTCAGCTTCTTGATGACTTCCCGCGTATGCGGATAGGTCCCGTCGTTGTGCGGGAAATCGCTCGCCCACATCAGCCGCTTCGTCGGTGAGAGCGCCGTCAGATGGGTCGCCGCAAAATCGTCCTGGAACGTGACGTAGATGTTGTTCGAAAAGTACTCGCTCGGCAGCTTCGAGAGCGTACCCGTCTCGAGCCAGAAGCGATGGCGCTTGTAGGCGTGGTCCATCCGGTACATGAAATGCGGAACCCAGCCGGCATCGGCCTCCGCACACACGACCTTCAGCTTCGGATGGCGCTCGAAGACGCCGCTGAAGACGAGCATCAGCATGATGTCCTGGACGCCCCGGATGATCGACATGAACTGGGCGATCTTCGGCCCCCGCGTCTTGCGCGCGTACATGACCGAGAGGTCGTCGTTGTCCGAGGTCAGGATGTGGAAGTGGACCGGGAGGCCGAGATCGACGCATTCCTCCCAGATCCGGTCGTAGATCTCGTGGTCGTAGTCGTGCTGGGCCGGATCGCCGGGGAACATCACGCCCTTCATGCCCATCCGCTTCGCCGTACGCAGCTCCTCGATGCCCTCTTCGATCGTGCGGAGCGTGATGGTCGCGAGGCCGAGATAGCGGTCGGGCGCCGTCTCGCAAAAGCCCTCGAGCCAGCGGTTGTAGGCGTCGTTGCAGGCCTTGCGATAGGCGAGGTCCTTCACGCGACAGAGGATCATGCCGACACTGGGAAACAGCACCTCGGCGTCGATCCCCTCGCGGTCGAGGATCGCGAGGCGGGCCCTCGGGTCGTAGCCCGCCGGGTTCAGCGTCTCCCAGCGCGCGGGCTTGCCGATGTCCTCGGGCTTGCGACCCGCGGCGAGGATGAAAGCCATCGGCACGGGCGTCGGAAGTCCGTCGACGAGCATGCCGGCGTTGCCCTTGTCGTCGTGGACGAGGCGCGGGCGGCGGTCGCGGAATCGGGGATCGATGTCCTGGTAGGCCTCTTCGGGCTCTGCGACGTGGGAATCGGCCGAGATGATGCGGGCTGACATGGAGTTCTCCCGAGCGGTAGTGCCTGCCTTGCGGGCCTCTCCGACACTAGCCCGTCCGCGGAATCGCCGTCGAGCTTGACCGGGCCCGGGGCGACCGTGTACACGCCAGTCTCGGGAACGCAGGCACGGAGACCGCGGTGTCGAATGATTTTCGCTTCTATCTCGCGAGCAGGGCCGTCGCCGGCGCGGGCGGGACGATGCTGCGCTCCGCGATCGCATGGCACCTCTATCAGATCACGCAGAGCGCCTTCGACCTGGGGCTCCTCGGGCTCGTGCAATTCGTGCCGGCGCTGCTCCTCTCGCTGCCCGCCGGCCTCGCCTCCGACCGCTACGAGCGCCGCCGCGTCGTGCAGCTCGCCCAGGCCATGACCCTCGTGACGACGGCGGTGCTGACGCTGCGCGCGTTCCAGGGCAGCGCCGACGATCCGCTCCTCCTCTATGTAGCGATCACGATCATGGCCGCCGCCGCGGCCTTCTCGAATCCCGCCCGCGCCGCCCTGCTCCCGATGCTCGTCCCGATCGAGGGTTTCCCGCGTGCGGTCACGACGGCCTCGACGATCCAGGCGCTCTCTTTCGCCCTCGGCCCGGCCCTGACGGGCATCGTCGTCGCGGCGGCGGGCATCGCCTGGGCCTATCTGCTGGGCTCGCTTCTGGTGGCCGCATCGATCGCGCTGTTGATGTTCCTCTCGGTTCGACTTCCCGCCGTCCGTCTCGGCACGATCTCGCTGACGGCCATGCTCGAAGGCCTGCGCCACGTCTTCGCGAACCGCGTCGTGCTCGGCGCGATGAGCCTCGATCTCTTCGCCGTGATCCTCGGCGGCGCGACTGCCCTGCTGCCCGTCTTCGCCCACGACGTGCTGGCCGTCGGCGCGTCGGGCTACGGCGTTCTCTCGGCGTCCCTCGAGATCGGCGCGCTCACGACCGCCGTCATCCTGCTCTTCCTGCCGCCTATCCGGCGCGTCGGCTTCGTCCTGCTGCTGACCGTCGCGTGTTATGGGTTCGCGACGATCGTCTTCGGGGCCTCGACCTGGTTTCCGCTCTCGATCGCGGCGTATGCGCTGGCGGGCATGGCCGATCAGGTGAGCGTCGTGCTGCGCCAGACGACGATCCAGCTCCAGACCCCCGACCACCTGCGCGGGCGCGTCAGCTCCGTCGGCTCGATCTTCATCGGCGCCTCGAATCAGCTCGCGGCGGTCGAGAGCGGGTTCGTGGCGGCGGCGACGAGTGCGGAATTCGCAGTCGTGAGCGGGGGAATCGGGGTGCTGATCGTCGTCGCGATCGTGGCGTGGACGCTGCCGTCGCTTCGCAAGTACGAGCTCTGACGCGAGCACCGCCTCACACGAGCTGGGCCTTTAATTTCGCGAACCCCTCGAGCACGGGCCAGGCCTCCGCCGGCGGTGCACCGGCGGGCGGCAAGAAGAGCACTCGCCGGAATCCCATCGCGACGACCTCGTGAAAGCGCTTCTCCGTGACCGGCCCCATCAGTCCGAGACCGATCGTCAGGTCGAGCGACTCGAACGCGCGCCCGACGCGGGCGGCCTCGGCGCGGATCGCCGCCAACGTCGGCTCGAGGAGCTCCGCGTGGTCGGCGCCGTCGAGGGGGATCCAGCCGTCGCCGAGCTCGACGACACGCTTCGCGATGATCGCGGGCTTCACGCCGCCCCCGATCAGGACAGGCGGCCAGGGCTTCTGCAGCGGCTTCGGCCAACACCAGATCGGATCGAAATCGACGAACTCGCCGTGGAACTCCGCTGTGTCGCGGGTCCAGATCTCGCGCATCGCGAGGATCCGCTCGCGTGTCACCTTCCAGCGGTCCTCCCAACGCACACCGTGGTTCGCGATCTCCACCGTGTTCCAGCCCGTGCCGACCCCGAAGAGAAAACGGCCTCCGGAGATGCGATCGAGGGTCGCGACGCGCTTCGCGAGGGAGATCGGATGGTGCTCGGGGACGAGACAGACGGCCGTCCCGATCTTGAGGCGCGTTGTCGCCGCAGCTGCGGCGGTCAGCGCGACGAAGGGGTCGTAGAACTTGCGATAGGCCTCGGAGACGCCGTCGCCGTAGCGATGGTCGGCGGCCGGGAGATGCGTGTGCTCGCCCAAAAAGAGCGACTCGAAGCCGTTGTCCTCGAGCCAGCGCGCGAGCTCGATCGGCTGGATCGATTCGTGGGTCAGGGCGGTCGCGACGCCGATGGCCAGGGAAGAGGACATTATTGACCGATCCTCACGTTCACGAGGAAGATGACTCCCAGGAGGACCATGAAGGCGATCAGCAGGGTCGGAAGGCCGCTTCGCTGCTGAACCTGACGTTCCGCTTCGAGCGTCCGTGCGGAGGTTTCGGTCGACCGCCCTGTCCTTCTTCTCCATGCATGTCGACATACCCGGCAGACCCACTCCCGTCGTCCGAAGAGCAGTGGAACACCCGAGAGCAGCGAGAGCGCTGCCCATCGACGGCGAGCCGAAGAAGCCTCCACCTCGAGCGACCCGCAATCGGGACACTGCACTTCCGCGCCAGGGGCCGATAAGAATTCGGGAAGACTCGCGAGATCTTCGCTCCGGTCCTCGCCCAGGATCTCGCTTGCACGCACCCGATCCATCTCGGCGACTTTCAGCTTGGCCCCTCCGACCGCGAACGACAGGTCCCATTGCATGGCGATCAGCTCGTCATCGATGATCACCGAAGCAATGCCCTCGGACTCGAGCCGAGCACGATCCAGCTCGGCCTCGATGGGATCGCGATAGGATCGAACTGTGATGAAGGACATTCAATTTCCCATTCCCAGCGCCCTCGCCCATTCGAGATTCAATCGCGCCGACTCGACGTGGGCCTGATGGACCTCGAAGCCCTCGCCCTGATTCGGATCGCCGTACAGGATCGGTCCTTTTCCGGTTCGTGCGCCCTCGTCGCCGAGGCGCACGAGATCGCTCCAGTAGGCGACTTCTTCTGGCGAGGGCGTGAAGATCTCGTGGACGAGCGGGATATGGGCCGGATTGCCGAGCATCATCCCGTAGTAGCCCTGCTCTCGCAGCTCGGTCGCGAATCGGCGCAGGCTATCGAGATCGTCGCTCGCCCCGCCCCACATGCCGCTGATCGGATACCGGATCCCCGCGGCCTTCGCGTCGAGCAGGACCTTCCCACGGAGGAAGGCCGTCTCCCGTCCCTCCGGCGTCCATCGATAGCCGACCGCCTGGTGGATGTCGCCGAAGCGCGAGACCGCGCCGCCCATGTAGGCGACTCGCGGCGACGCCATCGCGATCTCGTAGGCGAGGCGCAGGGCGTCGGCGGTCTCGAGGATCGGATAGAGCACGACGGAGCCGGGAGCGATGCCGTTCTCGACCAACGATCGCAGGCAGTCGAGGTTTTCCTCGCCGC
>JANMTD010000573.1:0-8891 GCA_031390075.1 Deltaproteobacteria bacterium
GACCCGAAGGGCGTCGCCTGGCAGGACCATGCCAGGGCCTTGACCAAACGGGTGCGCCACCACTTGAAGGAAGAGGAAGGCAAATTCTTCCAGGTCTCCGGAAAGATCCTCGGCCCGAGGCAGAAGGCGACGCTGGCGCGGCGGTATCTGAAGGACTTCGCGCGCATGAAGAAGATCCTGACGGCGCGCTAGGGGCGCGGCGTGAGCGCGCTCGACCCCCTCGACTTGCCCCATTCGCCAAGCCAGAATGCGGCAACTACGACGAGGGGGAAGCTCTGATGGTCACCGTGAACGAGGAGCTGGGCTTCTACGCCCTGGCCGGTCAGCCGAAGTCGCCGCGGGACCTGATCGAGGAGCTGCGCCAGGGCGAAGTGCTCGGGTTCGGCACGGCGTTCTTGTCCGAGCGTTACAACTCGAAGGAGATCGGCACGCTGAGCGGTGCCGCGGGTGCCGTCACCGAACGGATCCGGATCGCGACCGCCGCGACGAACCACAACACGCGCCATCCGATCGTGACCGCG
Organism: Deltaproteobacteria bacterium; assembly: GCA_031390075.1. Classification (GTDB taxonomy): domain Bacteria; phylum Myxococcota_A; class UBA9160; order UBA9160; family UBA4427; genus UBA4427. Next base: position 522 of record JANMTD010000573.1, read on the forward strand.
GGCTACGCGCTTACGATGCACGGCCTGACCGGTGGCCGCTTCGTGCTCGGCGTCGGACGCGGCATCGTCGCCATGCAGCGCGCCTACGGAATCCCGCCGATCACGACGGCTCAGCTCGAGGACTTCGCCGGGCTGACGCGACGGCTCTTGCGGGGCGAGGCGGTGATCGGCCACGACGGACCCGTCGGCAAGTTCCCCTACCTGCAGCTCGGGCCCAACGTCGCCGACGAGGTCCCGCTCCTGCTCTGCGCCTTCGGCCCGAACTCGCTCGAGCTCGGCGGTCGCTGCTTCGACGAAGTCGTGCTTCACACCTACTTCACGGACGAGACGACGGCACGCGCCGTCAAGATCGTGAAGGAGGCGGCGGCGAAGGCCGGCCGTGACCCAGACAAGGTGAAGGTCTGGTCCTGCTTCGCGACGATCGGGGATCATATTCCGGAGGATCGACGGCTGATGAAATCCGTCGGTCGACTCGCGACCTATCTCCAGGGCTACGGCGAGCTGCTCCTGCGGACCAACGACTGGGATCCGGCGGTGCTCGCGCGCTTCCGCGCGGATCCCATGATCTCGACCTTTCGAGGCGGGATCGACGTCCACGCGACGACGCAGCAGCTCGAGCACATCCGGACGCTCATTCCGGACGAGTGGCTCAGCTATGCGGCGACGGGGAGCCCCTCGAAATGCGTGGCGGCGATCCGCAATCAGCTCGCCCTGGGCTGCGACGGCGTGATTCTCCACGGCGCGACGCCGACGGAGCTCGTGCCGATCCTCGAGGCCTACCGGAAGAGCGCGTGAGGGCGCCGCCCGCGCCGTCGATGCCGGCTTGACGCTCGGCTTTCGAGGCGCGGACGAGACTTGTCACTCGTCGAGGTCATTTGTTCAGGTCATTTGTTCAAGTAGTCGACCCACTCCGTGATCTTGCCGTTCTTCACGACGAAGACGCCAATAACCGGGAAGACCTGGTCGGGCTTGTCCGCCGTCTTCAGCGTATCGACGCGCTTGTTCATGACGACGGGACCGTGCACCGTCGTATTGAGCGTCTCGACCTTCAACTTCACACCGGGCGTCAGGAAGCCCTTGAAGGCCGCGGCGATCGCCGCCTGACCGACGACAGGCGGTTGGTCCTCGACCATCCGCACAGAAGCTTCGGGGGCCAGGTACGTGACGGCTTTGTCCGGATCGCTCCAGGCGGCGATGAAGTCGTCGACGACCTTGACGTTGGCCTTCTCCGTCGCGTTGTCCTTGGCAATGATCGGGGTTGCGAGGCCGAGCGTGAGGATGGCGAAGACCGCGGCGACAGCGACGGAGCGCCGCGGGTTCAGCGTGTTCAGGAACTTCATTCGATTCTCCCTTTGTGATTGCCCGAGCCCGCACTCGCGATGCAGCTCGCCGCGGGCGTCCTGGCATTGGTGCTATTCCGTCGCTGATTCCGCGCTCGGGGGCCTGGAATCAACGCCTACTCGTGCAGCTTCTGCCCATACTTCGCGAGATAGTGATAGTCGAACTTCGGATCTTCGGGCCTGTGTTCGTTGAGCTCGTAGATCCGCTCGTACTTCGTGTCTTGGATCAACCATTTCCCGTCGATCTTCTTGTAGCGGTCCCAGTACATCGCGGTGCCGGTCGTGAAGTTCTTGTTGCTCATGATCCACATGTTGTCGTGGAGGTACCAGACGCCGGTGGCTTCGTCGTTGGAAAGGATCTCGATCTCGGGGTGGTGGCCGTTGTGGTGGCCGACCGAGCGGGTGTGAAAGGACTGCGTCAGCGCGGCGACGTAGTTGTCGCGGCCCTCGAGCTTCCACTCATAGGTGCCGCCGATGAAGTGCAGCTTCACGTCGGGATGGAAGAGCGTCTCGATCTCTTCGAAGTTGCCCGTGTCGAGGCAGCGGAAGTAGGCGTGCTTGACGCGCCGGATCGCCTCGATGTCGAGCAGCATCTGGATCGCCTTGCGCAGCGCTCTCGGGCTCTCGTCGGCGACCTCGAGGGGCCAGCCGTCCACGATGCCCATGCCCTTCTTCGTCAGCGAAGGGTTCGTTCCCGCTCGTCCTGCACTCGCCATCTCGTCGTCTCCTGTTCACATGAACAGGAACGACTCTACCGCTTCGGGCCCTTCGGCGGGCCTCCCGGTAAAGCCTTTCGGCGCGCTTTCGGGGGACCGGCCGCGCCCGCTTTGAAGGGCTTTGCAAAGGGCGTCTTCGGGCGCGCTTTGCGGGCGTGCTTGGGATTGGGCTTGCGATCGGTTGCGTCCGCGGCGTCGCGGTGCGCGCGCGGGCCGGTCGCGCGGGCGCCCGGCACACCGGCCGAGCGCGGTCCCGACGGCTCTTCCCGCCGCGGGGCTCGACCCGGCTTGAAGGGCTTCTTCGGCCCGCGGCGGTCCTCGAAGGCCGGTCCCGCGGCGCCAGCGGGGCGCCGCTTCGGTACCGGGCGCGGACGAACGAACTCGGCGCCCGCTTCCGCGCCGGCGCGCGTGATGTGGATACCGGGATCGCGTTCATCCGGGCGCTGGGCCCGGGCTGCGAAGGCGTCGGCCACGTCGCTCGCCACTTCGACGGTCGAGGATTTCGCGAACACGCGGATGGCACCGACCTGATTGCTCTCGAGCCCACCACGCCGACAAACATGCGACAACAGGCGCGGCGTCGAGGCGCCCGTGTCTTCGCCCCAGCTCACGCTGAAGGACGTGAATCCGCCGGCCGCGGGGCGCTCGCCGCGCGGGCCCGATACAGGATTCTCGAACTTCTCGGCGTGCCGCGGTCGATCGTCGCTCGCGGGCCCCGGGCGCGAGTCCCGCATATCCCGCCCACCGCGCGAGTCGCGTGAATCCCGCGAATCGCGCGCGTCCCGGCCACGCTTGCCCGACCGCTCGTCGCTGAAGGGATCGAGGCCGACGACCTCCATCGGCTCCCGCGGCGGCTTCGGTTTCGCCATCTCGAGCAGCGCGGCGACGATTTCGATCGGGTCGCGTTCTTCGAGGAGCTGCTTGGCCGCCATCTGCTGGGCCTCGGTCGGCGACGCCTCTGCGAGGCGTTCGAAGAGGATCTTGCGCGCCTGCTTGTGGAGCGCCTTCTCGACCTGCTCGGGCCGGGGCACAGACTGCCACGACACGGCGATCCGGGCCGCCTGGAGCATGCGGCCGATCTTCTTGGACTCGGCGCCGAGGACGAGCACGATGCTGCGCCCGTTCCGCCCCGCTCGCCCCGTTCGGCCGCTGCGGTGGACGTAGGCGGCGGAATTGCGCGGCGGATCGACGTGGATCACGGTGCTGATGTCGGGGACGTCGATACCGCGGGCGGCGACGTCGGTCGAGACGAGGATCGGGAGCAGACCGCTGCGGAACGCAGCGAGGGTCCGCGTGCGCTGCGCCTGCGGCAGCTCGCCGCTGAAGGGCGCCGCGCCGAAGCCGTCGGCCGCGAGCTTCTCGGCGAGCTCCGTCGCGTCGACGCGTCGATTCACGAACAAGAGGCAGCGCGAGTCGCCGGCGAGGAGCAGCACGTTCACGAGCGCCGCGTAGGTCTCGTGACGCCGGATCGCGTAGGCGATGTGCTGGATGTCGGGATGGGCGTCGCCGGGCTTCGTGCCCTCGAGCGTCAACGGATCCTTCTGGAAGCGATCGGCCAGCGCCTTCACCGCATGGGGGAAGGTCGCGGACACGAGATGGGAGGAGCGCTTCTCCGGCAGCTGCTCGAGGATCGCATCGAGCTCGTCCTTGAAGCCCATGTCGAGCATCTGGTCCGCTTCGTCGAGGATCACGTGCTCGATCGCGTTGCAGGCCAGCGCGCCGTTGCGCATGTGGTCGAGTAGGCGGCCGGGCGTCCCGACGACGAAGGCGGGGCGCCGCGACAGGGCGATCCGCTCGCGCAGGATCGAAGTTCCCCCCGTCACGACCTCGACCGTCGCCCCGGGCAGCTCGGCGAAGAGCCAGCGGAGCTCCTCGCGGACCTGCGCGGCGAGCTCGCGGGTCGGCACGATCACGAGCGCGCGCGGATGGGCCGCCGTATCGCCGTTCGAGCGGCGGGCGGACTCCGAGGGGGCTTCGAGGAAATGGGAGGCGAGCGCGATGCCGATCGCGACGGTCTTGCCCGAGCCGGTCTGGGAGGAGACCCGCAGGTCGCGGCCGGCGGATTCGGCCTCCACGACGGCGCGCTGGACGGCGGTCAGCTCGGTGAAGCCGCGGGCGGCGAGCGCCTGGGCGATGGGCGCGGGAATTTCGGGAAACAGCTCGGTGTGGGTCATAATCGGGTCGCCCGGCATGCTCGACTCCCTTCGACGGGGGAAGTCGAAGAGGCGGTCGAGACAGCGGACAGGTTCCAGTCGGGTATTGGGGATTGAGTGGGATAATAAAGAGGGGATTGGGATGGGTCGTTGCTTAGGCGGCCGGCACGGTAGCACAGCCCCCGCCCGATCGTCTCAGACCGGGAGATCCCCGGTCGCCGCCTTCAGGGCCCCCGTCCGAACCCAGGACTGGATCGTGCGCTCGGCGATGCGCCATTGATGCACTTCGTCTGCGCCATCGGCGAAGCGCGCCCAACGTGCCTGGGTGGCCATCTTCGCGAGCGGCGTGTCCGTCGAATAACCGAGGGCACCGTGGACCTGGATCGCCCGGTCGATGATCCGGTTGAGGGCGCCCGCGACGAAGTGTTTGGCCATCGAGACCTCGCTCTTGAAGTCGAGGCCCTGATCGATCTTGTAGGCGGCGTGGAGCACCATCAGCTTCGACTGGTAGAGCTCCATCGTGCTGTCCGCGATCATCCACTGGATGCCCTGCTTCTCGGCGAGCAGTGAGCCGTGAGCGAAACGGTTGAGCGAGCGCTCGACCATCATCTCGAGGGCCGTCTCGGCCTGGCCGATCCAGCGCATGCAGTGGGCGAGGCGCGCGGGGCCGAGGCGGGCCTGACCGAGCAGGTGACCCTGGCCGCGACCACCGAGCAGCGCGTCGTTCGGGAGGCGCAGGTTCTCGATCCGGATCTCGCAGTGGTTGTGGGCGCCGCTCATCGTCTCGACGTCGCGCACGATCTCCCAGCCCTCGCTCGGGAGATCGACGAGGAAGGCGCTGTTCCCCGCCTGCGGGATGTCGGGATTCTCCTCGGTGCGCGCGATCAGGATCGCGAACGAAGCACCCCGGGCGCCCGAGATGAACCATTTATGGCCGTTCACGATCCACTCGTCGCCGTCCTTCACGGCGCGCGTCTCGATCAGCGTCGGATCCGAGCCCGCGACCTCGGGCTCGGTCATCGCGAAGCAGGAGCGGATCGTGCCCTCGCATAACGGCTCGAGATACTTCTTCTTCTGGGCGGGACTCGCCCAGTGGAGCAGCGTGTGCATGTTGCCCTCGTCGGGGGCCTGGGCGTTCAGCGCGAAGGGGCCGAAGCTGCTCCGCTTCGCCGCCTCGGCGGAGACGGCGGCCATCGCGACGTGGCCGAGGCCCATGCCGCCGAACTCCTCGGGCATGTGCGGCAGCCAGAGGCCCCACTCCTTCGCGGCCTTCCGCATCCCGATGATCTGCCGGACGAGAACCTTGCGATCGCCCGCGTGGGCCTCGATCTCCGCCTCCGCCGGCGCCACGACCTCGTCGCAGAACTGGCGCACGCGGGCGACGATCTGGGTGACTTCCTCGGGAAAGCTGAAATCGATGGCCATGGCGGGGTCTCCAGTTCGCGCGAATGGGCGCGGGGAGGTCGAATGCGGGAGGGACCACGGTAGCGCCGGATCCCCGCGGAGGCGGGCGACCCGCGCCGGATCCTCCGCGACTCGCCGTCAGGAGCGACTCGCCGTCACGGCGGCGCGGCTCTCGAGCGCCTCCCAACGGGTCGTGAGGCGTGCGACTTCCGCCTCGGCCTGCGCGAGCTCACCTCGGATCGCGGCCGCGACACCAGCGTCCCCCTGATAGGTCGCGGGATCCGCGAGCCGGGTCTGGAGCGCCTCGACCTGCTCCTCCGCCCTGGCGATCGCATCGAGCATCCCGTCGAGCTCGCGCTGCTCGGCGAAGCTGAGCTTTTTGGGCCGCGCTGCGGACGCCGGCGGTGTAGCCGGCGAAGTTCTCGTCGGCGAGGCAGCGGGCAGATCGCGCGCCCCACCTCGCGCGGCGCCCCGCGCCGAGCGCGCGCGGGCTTCGGCGTAATCCGAGTAGTTCCCGACGTGATATTCGGCGCGCCCCTCCCCGTCGAAGGCGAGGATCGAGGTCGCGACGCGATCGAGGAGCCAGCGGTCGTGGCTCACGACGAGGACGCTGCCGCCGAAGTCGACGAGCATCGCTTCGAGCGCCGCGAGGGTGTCGACGTCGAGATCGTTCGTCGGCTCGTCGAGCAGGAGCAGATTGCAGCGCCCCGAGAGCAGCCGCGCGAGACACACCCGCGCGCGCTCCCCGCCCGAGAGCTCGGCTACCCGCAGCCGCTGCTTCGAGCGCTCGAAGAGAAAACGCTCGAGGTAGCTCCCGACCGAGATGCGCTCCTCGCCCAGCGAGAGCTCGGTCGCGTCGCCGACGGCGGCTTCCTGGACGGTGTCCCCGTCCGAGAGGCCCGAGCGCGCCTGATCGAGGTAGCCGATGCGCGTGTTCGAGCCGAGCACGACCTCGCCGCGGGCGCAGGGGATCGTTCCCAGCAGAGCGAGCAGCAGGCTCGTCTTGCCCGATCCGTTCGGCCCGACGATGCCGACGCGCTCGCCGGGACGCAGGGCGAGGTTGAGCCCGTCGACGAGCGTGCGACCCTCGCGCTCGAGCACGAGCCGATTCGCTTCGAGGATCGTCTTGCCCTGGCGTTCCGCCGAGAGCCGCAGGTCGGCGCGGCGGTCCTCGCGCGGGGCCCGGATGTCGAGGGCGGCCTCGGCGCGATCGGTCCGTGCCTTCTGCTTGGTCCCGCGCGCCTTGGGCTGGCGCCGCAGCCACTCGACCTCGCGCCGCAGGAAATTCTGTCGGTTGCGCTCGGTCCGCTCGACATGGGCCTCGCGCTCGGCCTTGGCGATCAGATACGCCGCATAACCTCCGTCGTAGCTGTCGAGGCTGCCGTCGTGGAGCTCGAGGGTCCGCGTCGTGACGGCGTCGAGGACGCGGCGGTCGTGGCTGATCAGCAGGATCGCGCCGGGGAAGCGCTCGGCGAGATGCTCTTCGAGCCATTCGATCGTGTCGATGTCGAGGTGATTGGTCGGCTCGTCGAGGATCGCGAGGTCGGGCTTCGCGACGAGCAGTCGCGCGAGGGCCACGCGCCGCAGCTCGCCCCCCGAGAGCGTCGCGATCCGCCGCTCCGGATCCGCCAGACCGAGATCGCTCACGATCGCGAGCGCCTCGTGCTCGCGCTCCCAGCCCCCGAGTCGCTCGATCGCGTCGACGAGCCGCGCCTGCTCCTCCGCGAGGCGCTCCTGCTCCGCCGCGTCATGGGTCAGGCCGACCTGTTCACTGAGCAGGTCGAAACGCGAGCGCGCCGCGTTCCAGGCGGCGAGGCCCTCGAGCACGACCTCGCGGATCGTGCGCCCGGGATCGAAGACGGGCTCCTGCTCGAGGTACTCGACGGAGGCTTCGCGGCGGCGCGCGATGCGTCCGCCGTCGGCGGGCTCGATCCCGGCGAGCACGCGGCCGAGGGTGCTCTTGCCCGCGCCGTTGCGGCCGACGAGGCCGACCTTCTCGCCGCGGCGGAGCGTGAGCGTGACTTCTTCGAAGAGCGTCCGGTCGGAGACGACCTTGCGAAGACCGATGACGTCGAGGACGGGCATCAGAGTTTCGCGATGATCTCGCTGCCGAGCTTCTCGAGACCCGCCGTCACGGCATCGTGCGAGAATCCGGGCGGGCCGAAGACGATCCGGCCGACACCCATCGCCTCGAGCCGCTTGATCTCGTCGAGCTTCGGCAGACAGCCCGTCGTGATCTCGATCTCGGACGGCTTCCGGCCGACTCGCGCACACTCGGCCTCGAGCTCGACGATGCATTCCGCGAGGGTGTCCGGGCGGGCCGGAAAGAATCCGTCGCCGACGCGGGCGGCGCGCCGCGCCGCGCTCTTCGTGTGGCCCCCGATCACGATCGGGATCCGCGCCTGGACCGGCTTCGGGTTCGACTCGACGCTCGACCATGAATAGTGCGGACCGTGATGCTCGCTCGCCCCCTTGCCCCAGAGCTCGCGAATCGCCGCGATCGACTCCTCCGTCCGCTCGGCCCGCGACTCGAAAGGCACGCCGACGGCCTTGAACTCCTCTTCCAGCCACCCGATCCCGACGCCGAGGACCATCCGCCCGTGCGAGAGCACGTCGAGGGTCGCCGCCTCCTTCGCGACGTAGAAGGGATGGCGCTGCGGCAGGATGATGATCCCGGTCGCGAGCTTGATCGTCTTCGTGACCGCCGCGGCATAGGCGAGCCAGATCAGCGGATCGGGAATCGGCGAGTCGTCGGCG
>JANMTD010000598.1:0-8452 GCA_031390075.1 Deltaproteobacteria bacterium
GCCCCAAGTCGCCGACGCCGCGCGTGAGAAGCAGGCGGATGTATCCGTCTTGCAGTTTGTTTTTGATCAGCGCCAGATTCACCAGGCGTTCCAGTTCGACCAGCGAAAGCGGCATTTTCAACGAAATTTGGTCCGCTGAGCGCTGCAAGCGCCGCAGATGTTCTTTCAAGCGGAAAACATGGCCGTGGTAGGCGCGGATGCCTTCGAAGACGCCGTCCCCGAAGAGGAAGCCGTGGTCGAGGACCGGGATGCGGGCCTCGCTCGCCGGCACGATCTTGCCGTCGATCCAGCAGATCATCTGTTCCGTCACGCCTTGCGCCATGGCCTCACTCCTTCTTTCCACGTCCGCGCGGGCTCGCCCCGCTCGCGACACCCAATCTCTCGCCCACGGCGGCCGCCGCGGCGAGGAGCCGCGACGCGATGCGCGCCTCGCCGATCGCCTCGAAGCGCGTCGAGGCCGCAGCCAACGCGAGCACCGCCGCGAGCCGCGCGCCCCCCGCCTGTGAGCCCTGCCAGATCGGCACGCCCAGGACCGACAGCCCGTCGATCCAGGCATCCCGGTTCACGGCATAGCCGCGCCGCAGGAGCTCCTCGCGCTCGGCCGCCTCCGCCGCCTCCACGACCGCATCGACGACCGCGCCCGCACCCGCGCGATGGACCCGGTAGAGCTTGCCCGCTGCCGTCACGTCCGCCGGTATCACGTCGCCCACCCCCGGCGCCGCGCGCAGGAATCCGCTCCCCTCGCATTTGTCGAGGACACGCAGAGTCCCCTGTCGCTCGGCGACGAGGAAGACCGTCTCACCGAGCTCCGCGGCCTCCGACTCGAGGCAGTCGCGGGCGAGAGCGACGACCGGCTCGCGGCGCTGGACGCCGAGGCCGAGGGTGAGCAGCGCGAGGCCGGGGCGGTAGCGACCGGACTCGTCCTGCTCGACCAGCTCGCGCAGCGAGAGCGATGCGAGCAGGCGGTGACAGCTCGACTTCGCGAGGCCGAGGGCGCGGGCGATTTCGCCGAGGCCGAGGGCGCTCTCGGCGCCGTGCAGATGGAAGAGCACATCGATGGCCTTTTCGACGGTGGCAGCGCCCGCCATGGATCTGCGCTCCTGTTCGCATTGAGCTCGGGACCGCGAGTGGGTCCACTAGGACGCTCCAGGGCTGCGCTCCCGGACAAGCGTTCCGGATACTAGAGCTGTGTTCTTTTAATTGGAACGGCTGACCTGGGAATTTTTTGGCTCGCCGGGCACCGATCCGACCGCCACCAGCACGGTGGAGTGGACCCGCAGACGGCCGACGCCGGCCGGATCCGAGCCCAGCTGGAACGGCGCGATCACGCCGAGGACCCGCCGACCCAGCGCCTGATCCGCCACGACCGCGCTCTCGACATCCCGGTCGCCGTGGAGCGATTCGCCCCGGGACGGACAGCCGAGCTGAAGGACCAGCGGCGTCAGGGGAAGCGAGTCCACCGCGCTGCGAAGGGTCTCCCGCGCCCAGGCCGCGTCCGGCAGCGCGAGGGCGAGGCGGTCGCCCCGGGCGAAGCTGCCCATCACGCTGACCGCGCCCCGGCGCGAGTCGACGCCCGACAGGTAGAGCTCGTCGAAGGCCTCGGGCTCGGCCTCCGCGATACGGCCCGCTTTCGCCGTCGACCCGGGCTGACCGGCCTCTCCCGGCGAGGGGAGTGGACCCGCCAATCGGACCAGCAAGCGGTCGAGATGGGGCTCGATCGCGGCCTCATCGGATAGGCCCAGCTGCCGCCGGATCCAGACGATCGGCGGCTCTCCTTCGAGGGCATCGATCCAGTGGGAGCGGCAGGCGCTGATCTCGAGCCAGGGACTCGCGAGGCGGGTGGCGCCGGCGCACTGGACCCGCGGATTCGATCGGGTCGGATCGCCCGGGATCAGCAGTCCGACGAGCAGCTCGAGCTCGCCAGGATGGGAGGGAATGGCCCAGCCGCGCGAGGCACTGCCATCGACCCCCGTGGCCGCCGCGCCCGCCAGCCAGGGCCCTCCGAAGGCCGGCGAGAACCGGTCGAGCAGGGGCCGGAGCGCGGACGTGCCGAGGGCGTCGGGGAAGAGCAGCACGAGGTCCTCGGCGCTCGCTGAAACCCGATCGCAGGCCGAGAAGATCTCCTTCGCGAGGACGTCGGGATCCCGCTCACCAGCCTCGCAGACGATCGGGATGGGCGCGCCTTCGCCGGCGGTCCAGGCGAGCACCGCGACGGCGGGCTCGCCCTGCCAGACCCGCCCGTCGAGGACGAGGCCCTCGAAGCTCGTGCCGAGGAGCTCGGCCGCGGGCCAGCGGGCCGCGAGGAGCCGCCCCACGTCCTCCCCGGTCCGGCCTGCCGCCGCGGTCGCGAGCACGAAGGCCCCGGACACCTCCGCCGGACCGCCTAGCGCGGCCTCGACCGCATCCGCGAGGGCGGCGGCGGCGGTCGCCGCCTCGAGGGCGGACTCGAGAGCGGCGGCGAGGCGAGTCATCGCCCAGTCGATACCCCCTTCCCACCCACGGCCGCCAGCGCCCGACCCGTGCCGGCCCTGTGTTGCGCCCTTCCCACGCAGTCGTCCCGGATGGGGAGTTCGGCCCGGAAGGGCCCGGCACGCCGGGTTTGCGCGGGTTTCGGGCAGCCACCGCGTTGGCTAGATTGGTCGGTGGTCGCCACTCCAGGCGACCGTCGAGCCCCCCTGCCGATGAGGATTCACGAGGCGACGCCCCGCTCGGTCGGGTGCGTCTACGGGGGCGCTGGACTCGTTCCGGTCGGTCCAGCGAGATGGAATTGAGCGACTACGAAATCATCACGCAGCGGTCCGACCTCGAGCGACTCGCCAAGCAGCTATTGCGTGAAGAGATCGTCGCCTTCGACACCGAAGCCGACAGCTTCTACCACTATTTCGACAAGGTCTGCCTGCTGCAGATCGCGACCCACGACGGCTGTTGGCTGGTGGATCCGATCGCGCTCGGCGGCGCAGCCGAGCTCGAGCCGCTCGGCGCCGTCTTCGCGTCGCCGAAGGTGAAGATCCTCTTCCATGCCGCCGAGTACGACATCTACGTCTTGAAGCGGGACTGCAACTTCGAGTTCACGAACCTCTTCGACACGATGGTCTCCGCCCAGCTGCTGGGGTACCCGGCGATCGGGCTCGCGGCGCTGGTCGAGAAACATTTCGGCGTGTCGCTGCCCAAGGACGAGCAGCGCTCGGACTGGTCGCGGCGCCCGCTCACGGACAAACAGCTCCGTTATGCGGCATCCGACGTCCACTACCTGATCCAGCTCGCCGACACCCTCGAGGGCGACCTCCGGAACGCGGGGCGTCTCGAATGGGCGAAGGACGATTTCGAGACCCTGTGCGGGAGACGCTGGCCCGACCGCGAATTCGACCAGCTCGGCTATCTGCGGATCACCGGCGCGCGCGCCCTCGACCCCGTCTCCCTCGCGGTCCTGCGCGAGCTCTTCCTGCTGCGTGACCAGCGCTCGCGGGAGATCGACCGCCCGCCCTTCAAGGTGCTCGGCAATCGAACGCTGCTCGAGATCAGCCGCGAGCAGACCGCCGACCTCGATTCCCTCGCGGAGATCAAGGGCATCACGGATCTGATCCTGAAGCGACTCGGCAAGGATCTCGTGGCGGCCGTGAAGAAGGGACTTCGCAAGCCGCACGGTCCGATTCCGCGGCTCGACACCAGCGTGCGTCGGCGCATGGATCGCTCGACCGACAAGCGACTCGCCGCGCTCAAGGAATGGCGTGGCCCCCGGGCCCAGTCGCTCGCGCTCGACCCCGGCGTGCTGTGTCCGAATGCGGCCCTCGAGGCGATCGCCTGGGCGAACCCGGCCAACGCGGACGAAATGAAGGGCCTCGTCGAGCTGAAGGGTTGGTTCGTCCGCGAGTTCGGCGAGGAGATCGTCGGTGTGATCGCGAGCCACGCAGCCGCAGCCGCCGCCGAGCCGATCCTCGAAGTGAGTGAAGCGGGCGCGGCGCAGCCGGACGGATCGCCGCGCCGCTCGAGGCGCCGCTCGGGCCGAAGCCGCCGCTCAGCCCGCGCAAAAAAGGCGGCCCGCCAGACCTCGAAATCCGGCAGCTGACCGAGCCGGCCGATCGGGGTCCCCAAAACGGAATCGCCCCCTCTGGCGTTGCCTGAGGGCTTTGCCGGAGGGGGCGACTTCGAGCAGGAGGGGATCGGTCTCCTGGATCTGAGAGGATCACTGGCCGGCTCGAACGAACGCGCCCGTGTTTAACCGCTCGGGCCAGCCAGTGTTCCAATCAACGATTTCTTGTAAAGCAGGTTGCGTGCCAGCTCTGAAGAATTTTTCAGCGAGCCGATAACTCGCTGAAACGGAATGGTTTCTTCCGAATTCCGCGGAGGTTCGGGCGAGGGCGTCCAGCTGCCGCATCGCGCTGCACCGATCGTCCCCGAAACCCACGCGCCATCCTCTGATCTCGATAAAGGCTCGCGCATCCGCGGGCTTGGACTCGATCGCCCCATCGATTGGCTGCCGCACGAAGCGGCGGGCCGGAGGATCCGGCGACGCACGGCGCCCGGCGAACGGGTGCGGCTTGACGCCGTGGCCGATGGGATAGACTGCGCCTGTGTTCGCCGCGCGGCGCCAACAGATGCTCGCTTCCATGGGCCCCGACGCTGTCGCGATCTTCGTGGGCGGGCGGCTCGCCGTGCGCTCGGCCGACACCGAGTACCCCTTCCGGCAGGACAGCGATTTCTGGTACCTGATGGGCTTCGACCACCCGGACGCGATCGCCGTCCTGTCGACCCGGCCCGGCCCCGGATTCACGCTCTTCGTCCAGCCCCGCGACCGCACCGCCGAGACCTGGACGGGCTACCGCCCGGGCATCGAGGGTGCCGTCGCCGACTACGCCGCCGACGAAGCCCATCCGCGCGACAGCTTCCTCGAGAAGCTCCCTGCGTTCATCCGCGGCGCCGACCGCATCTACCACACCCTCGGCCGCGACCCGGCGATCGACGCGCGAATCATCGCGCTCCAGGACGAGATCCGGCGCCAATCCCGGGGCGGTGTGCTCCCCGCCCAGTCCATCGTCGATCCGCGGCTCATCGTCCACGAGATGCGACTTCGCAAGACGAGCGAAGAGATCGCGCTGATGCAGCACGCCGCCGAGATCTCCCTCGAGGGCCACCGTGCCGCCGCGCGTCTCGCCCAGCCCGGCCGCTTCGAATACGAGCTGGAGGCGGAGCTGGGACACGTCTTCCGGGCCCGGGGTGGAGCCGGTCCCGCCTACGGCACGATCGTCGGTGGCGGCCGCAACGCGACGATCCTCCACTACATCCGCAACGACAGACCCCTCGCCGCGGGCGAGCTCGTGCTGATCGACGCCGGCGTCGAGTACCAGGGCTATGCGTCGGACGTGACGCGCACGTATCCGATCGGCGGAAAGTTCATCGGCGCGGCCCGCGATCTCTACTCGGTCGTGCTGGCCGCGCAACACGCGGCGCTCGACGCCTCGCGACCCGGGATGACGCTCCCCGAGATCCACCAGACGGCGCTGCGCGTGCTCGTCGACGGCCTGCGCACGCTCGGCATCGTGCAGGGCTCGAGCGACGAGATCATCGCGGGCGAGCTCTATCGCCCCTACTACATGCACGGCACGAGTCATTGGCTCGGCCTCGACGTCCACGACGTCGGCGCCTACGTGGTCCGCAACGACGACGGCTCGACCAGGCCCCGTCCTCTCGTGCCGGGAATGGTCTATACCATCGAGCCGGGACTCTACGTGGCGGCCGACGACGAGAACGCCCCGGTCGCGTTCAGGGGAATCGGGATCCGGATCGAGGACGACGTGGTCGTCAGCGACGACGGCATCCTGAACCTGACGCGCGACATCCCGAAATCGATCGACGCGCTCGAGGCCTGGGTCCAGGGGGCCTGACAGAGCGGACTAGCAAGAGGAACGTCCCCGCATGCCCGATATCGAATCGCTGCTGAAGGAGAAGCGATCCTTCAAGCCGTCCCCGGAGTTCGCGAAGCAGGCGAATTGGAGCAAGAAGCAGGTCGCCGAGTACCGCAAGCTCGGCGACAAGAGCCCGACGCAGTTCTGGGCGCAGATGGCGAAGGAGAACGTCGCCTGGTTCGCGCCCTGGAAGAAGGTGCTCGACTGGAAGCCGCCCTTCGCGAAATGGTTCGTCGGCGCGAAGACGAACGTCTCCTACAACTGTCTCGATCGCCATCTCGAAGGCCCGAATGCCTGGCGCAGGAACAAGGCCGCGATCATCTGGGAGGGTGAGCCCGGCGATTCGCGCGTCCTGACCTACGGCGAGCTCCATCGAGAGGTCTGCCGCTTCGCCAACGTATTGAAGGCCCAGGGCGTCGAGAAGGGCGACCGCGTCTGTCTCTACATGCCGATGATCCCGGAGCTCGCGATCGCGATGCTCGCCTGCACGCGCATCGGTGCGCCGCACTCGATCGTCTTCGGCGGCTTCTCCGCCGACGCACTGCGCGACCGCATCAACGACGCCGAGGCGAAGCTCGTCGTGACCGCCGACGGCGGCTATCGCAAGGGCGCTGCGTTCCCCCTCAAGGCGACGGTCGACGCGGCGGTCGAGCAGACGCCCTGCGTCGAGAAGGTGATCGTCGTCGAGCGGACCAAGCAGCCCGTCGAGCTCCGGCCCGGGCGCGATCTCTGGTGGCACGAGCAGATGGCCAAAGCGTCGAGCCATTGCAAGCCGGCGAAGCTCGACGCCGAGAACCCGCTCTTCCTCCTCTACACGAGCGGCACGACCGGCAAGCCCAAGGGCATCCTGCACACGACCGGCGGCTACCTGACCCAGGTCACGACCACCTTCAAGGCGGTCTTCGACGTCAAGGACACCGACGTCTTCTGGTGTACCGCCGACATCGGCTGGGTCACGGGTCATTCCTACGTCGTCTACGGCCCGCTCAGCAACGGCGCGACGACCGTGATGTACGAAGGCACACCGACCCATCCCGGCCCCGACCGCTGGTGGAGCCTGATCGAGAAATGGGGCGTCACGATCTTCTACACCGCCCCGACCGCGATCCGCACCTTCATCCGCCTGGGCGACGAGCATCCCGCCAAACACGATCTCTCGTCGCTCCGCCTACTCGGCAGCGTCGGCGAGCCGATCAATCCCGAAGCCTGGATGTGGTACCACCGCGTGATCGGCGGCAAGCGCTGCCCGATCGTCGATACCTGGTGGCAGACCGAGACCGGCGGAATCATGATCACGGCGCTGCCCGGCGCCGTCGACACGCGCCCCGGTTCCGCGACGCTTCCCTTCCCGGGCATCCACGCCGACATCCTCGACGACAAGGGCAAGACCGTGAAAGGCGAGGGCGGCGGCTTCCTCGTCCTGAAACATCCCTGGCCCGGCATGCTGCGCGGTATCTGGGGCGATCCGGCGCGCTTCAAAGAGACCTACTGGAGCAAATACGACAATACGTATTTCGCCGGCGACGGTGCCCACCGCGACAAGCACGGTTATTTCTGGATCATGGGCCGGATCGACGACGTGATGAACGTCTCGGGCCACCGCATCGGCACGATGGAAGTCGAGAGCGCCCTCGTCTCGTCGCCCGAGGTCGCCGAGGCGGCCGTCGTCGGTCGCCCGGACGACCTGATCGGCACGGCGATCGTCGCCTTCGTGACGCCGAAGTCGTCGGCGACCCCCGACGCCGCCCTCGTCGCGCGGCTCAAGCAGCACGTCACGAAGGAGATCGGCGCGATCGCGCGCCCGGCCGAGATCCGCTTCACGAACGCGCTCCCGAAGACCCGCTCGGGCAAGATCATGCGGCGCCTGCTGCGCGACATCGCCTCGGGCCGCGCCGTCGTCGGCGACACCAGCACGCTCGAAGATTTCAGCGTCCTGGCCCAGCTGCGCGCGAGCGACGAGGACTGAGGATCGCTGGGAGGCGAGCGTGGAAGCAGAGGCGAATCGGGAGCTCGAACGGTTCATGGCGGACGTCGAGCGCCGGAGCCCCGCCGAGCCGGAGTTCCTGCAGGCCGTTCGGGAGGTCGCGCAGGACGTCCTGCCGTTCATCGCGGACAAGCAGGCCTATCGCGACGCCGGGATCCTCGAGCGCCTGACCGAGCCCGACCGCGCGATCCAGTTCCGCGTCTCCTGGGTCGACGATGCGAATCGGGTCCGCCTGAATCGCGGCTATCGCGTGCAGTGGAACGACGCGATCGGGCCCTACAAGGGCGGGCTGCGCTTCCACCCGAGCGTGAATCTCTCGATCCTGAAATTCCTGGGCTTCGAGCAGACCTTCAAGAACGCGCTGACGACGCTGCCGATGGGCGGCGCCAAGGGCGGCTCGGATTTCGATCCCCGCGGCAAGAGCGACGGCGAGGTCATGCGCTTCTGCCAGGCCTTCATGTCGGAGCTCTTCCGTCATATCGGCCCGAATACCGACGTTCCCGCCGGCGACATCGGCGTCGGCGCGCGCGAGGTGGGCTTCCTGTTCGGCCAGTACAAGCGCCTC
>JANMTD010000626.1:0-1541 GCA_031390075.1 Deltaproteobacteria bacterium
CCGAAATCGTCGAGGGCGAGACCGATCCCCATCTCGGTGAGACGGCTGATCGCGGCGCTGATGTTGGGGTTCGCGTCGAGCATCGAACTCTCGGTGATCTCGAGCTCGAGCGTTCCCGGGTCGAGCTTCGACTCGAACAGGATCTGATCGATCGAGTCGACGATGCCGGCGCGGCGCAGCTGGTGGACGGAGATGTTCACAGACAGACGGATCGGCGCGAAGCCCCGGTCCTGCCAGGCCCGCGCCTGACGGCAGGCGGTCCGCAGCACCCAGGCGCCGAGATCGACGATCAGGCCGGCTTCCTCCGCGATCGGGATGAACTCGACGGGCGAGACCGGCTGCCCGCTTCCGTCGCTCCAGCGAACCAGCGCCTCCACCGCCGAGACCCGTCCCGTCCGCGTGTCGCGGATCGGCTGGTAGACGAGGTGGAACTCGTCGCGTTCGAGCCCGCGACGGAGCTGGCTCTCGAGGGCCAGGCGCCGGCTCGACGCCAGATTCATCGACGCATTGAAGAACGCGTAGGCACCGCCGCCCCGGCTCTTCGCGTGGTACATCGCGATGTCGGCGGATCGCAGCAGGAGCTCGCTGTTCACGCCGTCCTCGGGCCAGACCGCGATCCCGATGCTGCAGCCGGCGAAGATCTCCTGGCCACCGACCTGGAAGGGCCGTGACAGCGCGTGGACGATCCGGCGCGCCACGCGGGCCGCATCCTGCGTGTGCTCGAGATCGGCCACGACGACGGTGAACTCGTCGCCGCCGAGGCGCGAGATCCCGCCGCCCGCCGACGGGCCCGCGTCCGTCGCCTGCGTGAGCCGCCCGATCGAGTCGCCGCCGCGCACGGCGGCCCGAAGCCGGTCCGCGACCTCGGTGAGCAGGACGTCGCCGCTCGAGTGGCCGAGGGAATCGTTGACCTTCTTGAAGCGATCAATGTCCAGAAAGAGCAGCGCCATCGGCTTGTCGACCCGGCGGCAGCGTTCGATCGCCTTGTCGATCTGCTCGCGGAAGAGGTCCCGGTTCGGGAGCCCCGTCAACGCGTCGAAGTAGGCGAGATTCCGGATCCGGCTCGCCGACTCGCGCTCGCTCGTGATGTCGCGCAGGACCACCTGGAAGCCACCGTCCGGCAGCCGCGAGGCCGAAAGCTCGGCCCAGAACCACGGATCCTCCCCCGCGCGCTTCATGCGGCAGACCGCGCGGGCCGTCATGCCCGAGACCAGCGAATCGAGCTCGAGGTGATCCCGCTCGACGTCCTCCGGATGGCAGAGGTCGATGATCCGATGGTCTCCGGCGGCGGCCTCGGGGGCGTGGCCGAGCAGGCGGTGGGCAGCCGGATTCGCCGAAAGGATGCAGCCTGTCGGCCCGAGCAGGATCACGCCACAGGAGACCTGCGCGAAGAGCGCCTGATAGCGCTCGTCGCCCTGCCGGAGCCGGGCATCCGGTGTGTTCATCCCCGTACGGAAATCATCGTGCAATCGGACGCTCGCCTCGCGCGGACCGGGTCGGGTCGCTCGTTGCATCGGCCGGCGGCGGCACGGAGGCAATCG
>JANMTD010000644.1:0-2301 GCA_031390075.1 Deltaproteobacteria bacterium
GTTCTGGTCGTCCCGAGCGCCGAGCTCGATGGGCTGGGCTTCGAAGACGTTCCCTTCCGCGATGAAGACGACGTCCGAGTCGGCGACGCGCTGGATCGCCTCCTGGCGTACGACGACCGCAGCCGGCACTTCGGCGACGAGCACCTTCGCCGACACGAACTGCCCGGGGCGCCATCTTCCATCCGCGTTCGCGATCACGGCCCGCGCGAGCATGGTCTGCGTCACGACCGATCCGATCGGAGCGAGGTACGAGAGCGTCGACTCGGTGGGCGCCGCGCCGTCCTCGGCGTCGATCCAGACGCGTTGCCCGCGCGCGAGTCGGCCGAAGTCGCGGCGGTAGACGTCGAGATCCACCCAGACCGTCGAGAGATCGCCGATCGAGAAGATCGTGCGGTCCGTCGTGATGAATTCCCCGGGCGCGACATTGCGCTCGAGGACCCGCCCGGCGAGCTGCGAACGCATCTCGTAGGGGTGAAGGCTCTCGTTGCTCTCGATCACGGCGAGCAGATCGCCCTTCGCGACCGTTTCGCCGAGACGCTTGTGCACCGACGCCACGATGCCGGGGAAGCGCGGCGACATGTGCGCGAGCGAGTCTTCGTTCGCGACGACGCGCCCACTGAGCACCCGGTATTCGCGCACGGTCAAAGGTCCGGCCGTCTCGACCACGATGCCCGCGGCGCTGATCTGCTCGGGGCTCAGGACGACGCGGTTCTCGTAACTCGAGAAGCTGAAGCGATGCTCGCTTGCCGCGTCGCGCGCCACGACCTCGACGTCGAAGGAGTGCGGCTCGTAGACTTCGCGATCGCCCACCAGATAGCCGTCGCGGGAGGTGAACGCGATCCGATCCACGCGACCCGCGAGGCGCTTCAGCTGCACCTCCAGCGTCACGACCGCCGGATCACGAGGCTTCCCGCCCTGGAAGACGTAGGCCCGGAACTCGGGCGGCACGCCGGTCTCGAAGATCGTCAGCTCGAGTTCGAAATCGCCCGACTCGAACAGCCAGCCGCCGTTCGGACCGCGCTCGGGGCCCTCGCCCGCCGCGTGCTCGGAGTCGTTTCCGGCCTCGTGTTCGGGCTCATCGCGGCCCACCTCGCTCTTTTGTTCCGAGTTGCAGCCAATGCCGATCCACAAGGCCAGACATGCCCCACCTGCGACCCCGATGAGTCTTCGATTCGTTCGCTTCATTGCCGGACCTCCAGGGGAACACCCGTCAGACGTTCGATCTCACGCGCGCTTTGATGCGCCTCGACGAGGGCGCGCAGCTCCTGCTCGCGGGCCTCCACCCGCGCGTCCTCCACTTCGAGCACTTCGCCCTGCGCGAAGCGTCCCTCCTCGTACCCGCGCCGCAGGATCTGCAGGGTCCGCTCGATCCCGGGCAACACCCGTTCGCGCAGGACCTTCGCTTCTTCCACCGCCGCGACGAGTCCGAGCTGCGCCGCCTGGATGGCCGTCGTGACGCGCACGAGGTCGGCCTTCCGCTGCGCCGCGACCTGCGCATAGCGCTGCTCCGCTTCGGCGATGGCGCCGGCCTTGCGATCCCAGAACGGCAGCGGGACCGACACGCCGACGACGAAGGACAGGTCGCCCTTCTCGCCACCCGAGGCGGCGAGGTGGCGCGGGCCGCCATTCAGCTCGAGGTTGGGTGTGCGGCTGCTGCGGGCCAGCTCCCGTATGGCCTCGCGCCGCGCGACCTCGGCTTGCCAGCGCGCGACGTTCGGGCTCGATTCGATCCGGCGGGTCAAATCATCCGAGCTCGGCGGCAGCGGGACGTTCATGAGGTCGCCCTGCGCGCGGGTGAAGCGCGGCGTGCCGGCCCAGAGCGCCGCGAGCGCCTGGCGGGCGGCCTGAAGCTCGTGCTGGGTGTGCTCGCGCAGCGTGCTGGAGATGTCGACCGCGACGCCCGCACGAAGCTCTTCCGCAGGCGATGCCATGCCCGCCCGCGTCCGCCGCGACGCCACATTCTCGACCTGGCGGGCAATCGTGAGCGCGTCGTCCGCGAGACTCAAGCGTTCCTGCGCCGCGAGCACCTCGACGAAGGCGTCGCTCACGCGTGAGAAGAGCTCTATGCGCTCGATCTCGTAGTCCCATGCCGCCGCGTCGACATCGGCGCGAGCGAGCGAGATCCGCGCCGCACGCTTGCCGCCGAGCTCGACGACTTGACTCAGGATCAACGTGGTCTGCGCGTCGCCGATTCCCTGGCGATCGCCCGTGCCCGCGATGTCCTCGACGCCGAGGGACAGCGTCGGATTCGGACGGACGCCCGCCTGGAGCAGCGCGGCCTCCCGCGCGCGCTGTTCGTAG
>JANMTD010000651.1:0-3688 GCA_031390075.1 Deltaproteobacteria bacterium
TCTCCACGCCACCCTCGGCCAGATCCGCAAAATCGGCGAGCGAAAGCAGCGGCGCGTGCGCTCGTGCGCCGTGATCAATCCCTCGACGCCGGCCGAGGCCCTCGAATTCGCCCTCGAGGAGATGGATCAGATCCTCGTCATGACGGTCAACCCGGGCTTCGGCGGGCAGTCCTTCATCGAGGCGATGCTCCCCAAGATCGAGAAGCTCCGCGGCTGGATCGAGAAGCGCGGGCTCGCGATCGACCTCGAAGTCGACGGCGGCATCACGGCGAAGAACATCGGCCGCGCGGCTTCGGCGGGGGCGAACGTGTTCGTCGCGGGGACTTCGGTGTTTGGCGAGAGCGACCGCAAGCTCGCGATCGAAGGGCTGCGCAAAGCGGCCGGCTAGTCGGACGGTCGGGCGCGATCCCGGCGAGACGTCATGCGCTGGAGGCGGCGGCTCAGAAGCTCGACCCCGGCTGCTTCAGGAACTCGAGCTCTTCGGCGGTGGACGACCGCCCCAGGATCGCATTGCGATGTGGGTAGCGCCCGAAGCGATCGATGACCGCTTTGTGCTTCAACTCGAATTCGAAATTGTCCGGAATCCCGTTCTCGCGATACAGCGCCTCGGCACGCTCGTGGATCAGCCGCGATTCGCTGTGCATGAAGGGCAGATAGAGGAAGCTGCGCTCGACCGGCGAAAGCAGGCGGTCGGCCCTCGCGGCGATCGCCTCCTGGGCCAACACGAGGGCGACGGGGTCCTGGGCGAATGCGCGCGGTGTACTGCGATGGATGTTCCTCGAGAACTGATCCAGCACGATGATCTCGGCGAGCCTTCCCCTGGGCTCCCGGCGCCAGGCGAAGAGCTCGCCCGCCACGGCCTGCTCGAGGGTCGTCGCGAATCGCTCGCGGATCCGGTGGTCGAGCTCGGGATCGGCGACCCACCACATCTGCGGCTCGAGCTCCTCGAACCAGAATTTCAGGACCTCGGCGGCCATGGCGTGGCTCCTGCGCGAACGTGACGAGTGCGCGATCGACCGCGGCCCGGCTCGAGGCCGGCCCGGCCGTCGGCGTCACCGCAGCGCACCGTCTCCCACGGTATCCGAGAGCCATCCCCTGGAGCGAGAAGCGGCCCGCCGATCCCGGCCCGCTCGGTCGGCCCGGAACCCTGCCGAGAAGGCCGCTTGTCGGGGTTGAGCCGGGGGGGCCGAGGCGTCATACTCCGGCGCTCGGTCGGGGCGTGGCGCAGTCTGGTAGCGCGCTTCGTTCGGGACGAAGAGGTCGCTGGTTCGAATCCAGTCGCCCCGACCAGATGAATCGTCCCCTCCCCTTCCTCTCGTTCAACTCCGTCGCATCCCCTCCGGATATGCGACCCTCGCGAGGTCGTCGCACCGATGCGCCGACCCTCGGCGGAGGTTGGGAGGCGCGGGCGTGAAGGTCGCAATCATCAGTGCCGGCCCCTCCGGCCTCGCGACCCTGAAGACCCTGCGGCAGGCGGGTCTCGATGCGCGCTGCTTCGAGGCGGGTCGCCGCGTCGGCGGCCAATGGGTCATCGACAACGCCAGCGGGACCTCGGCGGCCTATCGATCGCTGCGAACCAACACCAACCGCACGATGAGTCGCTTCACGGACTTCGCCTTCCCCGACGACTACCCCGACTATCCGGGCCACGCGCAGATGGCCGAGTGGTTCGAGGGTTATGCGCGGCATTTTTCGCTGCTCGACCACGTCGTGTTCGATGCGCGGGTCGAGTCCGTCGAACCGACCGGGCCAGCCGGCGACGGCGGCTTCGACCTCCGCCTGGCCGGACACGCGCCCGAACGATTCGATGCGGTCGTCGCGGCGAGCGGAAATCTCTGGGACCCGGTGATCCCCGAGCTGCCCGGCCATTTCGAAGGGCCGACGCTCCACACGAAGGCCTACCGCGACCCGAAGGATCCGATCGACCTGACGAACCGGCGCGTGCTCGTCGTCGGTCTCGGCAACAGCGGCTGCGAGATCGCGTCCGAGCTCTCGCATAGCGCGAAGGTCTTCCTGTCCGCGCGCTCGGGCCAGCAGATCTTCCGCCGCCTGCAGCCCGGACAGCCAGCGCCGCCGCATCCGTCGGATCCGCTGCCCTGGCTCTTTCGTACGCTGCCGACCCGCGCACGCGACACGCTCTTCAAGGCGATCATGAAGCGCGCCCTCGCGCGCATGCCGAACGCGGGACCGCCGCTCGACGCCCTCGGTCTGCCACCGCCGCCGCGAGATCCCTTCGCGAAGCGGGCGGTCGTGAACGACGAGATCCGCGATCTGCTCGCGGCGGGGAAGCTCACGGCGAAGCCCAGCATCCGGTCGCTCCGCGGCCGCGAGGTCGAGTTCGCCGACGGCTCGCTCGAGGGGATCGATGCCCTCGTCTACGCGACGGGCTACCGCTTCTCGCTTCCCTATCTATCGCGCGAGGTCTCCGGTGTCGACGACCTGGCCGACCTCCGGCTCTACCAGGGCATCATGCATCCGCGCTACCCGCGCCTCTTCGTCGTCGGCGTGATGCGCGTCTTCTGCAGCATCTGGCCGCAGGCCGAGCAGCAGGCGCTCTGGATCGCGAGCCGGTTGCGCGAGGAATTCATGCTCCCGAATGCGAGGGAGATCGAGCGCCGCGCCTACCCGATCCTGCGCGGCCCGCTCTACCACTGTCCGTTCCGGGCCCACGACCTGCGCCGGGAGGCGGGCGTCGGGTGACGAAACGGAAGCGCGTCAATGCAACAGGATGCCCTCGACCGTCGGGTCCGGAGGCGATGGCGCGTCGACGCGAGCGACGGGCAGTCGCCAGACCTGGTCGACTTCGGGTGCCGGACCCGCCTCGTCCGCGACGATCAGCACCGTGGCACTCGTGAGGGCGATCGCGTTCACGAGTGCCGTGCGCGAGCGCGGATCCGCCAGTAGGCGGGGCTCGTCGACGAGCAGCAGTCTTGGCCGCGCGGCGACCGCGCGCGCGAGAAGGATCCTGTGGCGCAGTCCCTGGGAGAGGTTTGCGCCCTGCTCATCGACCCGCAAGTCGAGCCCGGTCTGCGCGAGTGCGGAGTCATCCATCAGGCCACATGCGTCGGCGACCCGGGTGAGCCACTCCTCGCTCTCCTCCGGCGCCGCATAACCCACGTTCTCGGCCACTGTTCCCCGCAACAGCGGGAGCTCGGCGCTCACCAGCTGCACCGCGCGGTGGAGCGCATCGAGCTCGATCCGTGCGATCTCGATTCCGTCGAGACGGATCACGCCCGCGTCGGGCTCCGCCATGCGCGCCGCCAGGGCGAGGAGCGTCGACTTTCCCGCACCGGTCGGGCCGACGACGAGCACGCGATCCCCGGGGCGCGCGCGAAGCCGCACGCCTTGCAACGCGTCGCCTGCTGTGACGTCGTCGAAGGTCAGCTCGAGCGGACCCGATCCGGGAAGGGCGACGGCATCCCGCGCCTCGCGAATCCGCGGCTCTTCGAGCAGCTCGCCGATCCGACGGCGTCCTTCCTCGAAGGCGATGCGGTAATCCCAGGCCTGCGCGATCCGACCCATCGCGGTCATGATCATGCCGACCAGCAGGACTGCGATCACGAGCTCGGAGACCGGACTCGCCAGGGCGATCGAGGTCGCGAGCACCGAGGCGATCGCGAGGGGCCAGGCGATCTCCGACGAAGACCGCAGGATCGCGGAGAGACGGGCGCGGCGGATCAGTGCATCG
>JANMTD010000030.1:0-10272 GCA_031390075.1 Deltaproteobacteria bacterium
CATCTCGACCACGCCGAGCTCCGGAGCCTGCGGAAGCTGCATCAGCTCGCCGGCGTGTTTGCCCTCCTGATTGCCAGAGAGGGTCGTGTCCTGCTTCGGGTCCATGCGGAGCTCTTTGCGCAGATCGGCCTCGACCTGCGCCTCGAGGTCGCCGCCGCTCGCGAAGTGGCCGATGGCGAAGGCCAGGAAGCCCTCGGGATCGATGCCGAGCACACCGAGCGGCGCGCGCAGCTGGACCTTGTTCGTGATCGCGCCGCTCGAGTCGTCGATCACGGGAAACGACACGCCGCTCGAGGCCACGAAGGCGGCGAGCTTGCCCGGATCGGAGCCGACACCGACGCCGATCACCTTGAAATTGTGGTCGGCCGCATCCGCGTGGATCCGTTCGATGGCGCGGGAGACGGACAGCGCCTCCTTGATCTCGGGATTGAAGAAGAAGAAGACGCTGCGGGCGCCGAGCAGGCTTCCCACGTCGATCGTCTGGCCGTCGAGGGTCGTGCCGGTGAAGGCGGGAATCGGTCGCTCGCTCGGATGCCGGGGCGCCGATTTCGGCTCGCCCTTCACAGCGGTCTTCAGCGTGCTCCCGGCGGGCCCGGAATCGCTCTCCCCGCCCGGGGTCGCGGTCGCAGAAGCCTTCTCCTGATCCGCAGCGGGTCCCGCGGCCGGGCTCGAGGAGCCTTCGGTGCAGGCGAGGAGCGCGGTCAGGACCGTGGCGAGAAGCGCGGTGAAACGCGCGGCGGAGGATTTCGATTCCGGGTGGCTCGTTCGGGTCGTCTTCGACATGCGCGGCAGATTAGCAGGACGATACGCGGTGGCGCGGGCTGGTCGCATCCGGGCGGGAGCGTGCGTCGATGCTCGTCCGTCGGGCTCCTCTGACCACGGAGGCGACGATGACGATCCGGTTCCGGAACCTACTTGCTGGCCTTCTGGCGGGCGCGCAGCTCGTCGATCATCGCTTTGAACCCGACGTTACTCGCCTCGAAGGTGAGCGCCATCTGCAGGTGGCGGATCGCGGCGGGGACGTTGCCGGCCTTGAGCTCGGCCTCGGCCTTCGCGTGGTACTGGCGGCCCTCTCGCGTCGCGCCGCGGCGTTCGGAGTTCTGCTGGGTCGTGTGGGCCTGGCGGGCTTCCGCGAGCTGGATCCGGAGCGAGGCGCCTTCTTCCGCGCGCCGGGCGTCGTAGGCCTTGCGCCGACGCGTGTCGCGCAGCACGCAGTAGGCCTCGGTGATCCGCTTCGAAATCCGGCCGCACTGCTCGCGCAGATCCGGCGCGAGCGTTCGATTCGCGTCGGGATGGTAGTTTCGCGACGACGCGTGGAACGCCTGGCGGACCTCCGAAGTGCTGGCCCCGGGCTTCACATGGAGGAGCTGGTAGTAGTCGAGCTCGTCCATGATGTGGGCCAGCGCCGTGATTTCGAGGGGGTCGAGCGTGGCCATCTGGGATTATCCGAGGGCCTCGTCCGGGTTCGGGATCGAGAGGTCGTTGCCGGAGCGGTCGAAGAAGCCGTCCTGGTCGACGCCGTTCGGGACCTCGGTCTCGAGGTCGATCTCGGCGGTGGCGTCCGAAGCTTCCGCGCCCTGCATCGGGAGGTCCTCGTCGAGGATTTCGAGCTCGCCGCCCAGGTCCAGATCGTCGAGGCCGTCGAGCTCGTCGAGGTAGGCCGGGGCTGCGACCACCGGCACGGCCGCGACGGGCCGCTGCGCAGGAACCGGCACGATCGGCTTCGCCGCCGGGCCGGGGATCGGCGCTCGCGGTGCCGGGGTCGCGACTCGCGCCGTGACCGGGGCGACCGGAATGGGCGGCGCGTCGGCGGTGACGACGCGGCCGGCGACGTCGTCTTCGATCAACTGCTCGATCTGATCTTCCCCGAGACCCGACGAGAGGGTGATCGTCGTCGAGGCCTGCTCACCGGTCGCCTGATCGGACGCCGTCACGGAGACGATGCCGTCGGCGTCGATCTCGAAGGTGACGTCGATGCGCACGTCCGAGCGCGGGCCCTTCTTGTAGCCGGAGAATTCGAACTGGCCGAGCAGTGTGTTGTCCTCCGCCATCCGGTGGTCGCCCTGGTAGACGCGAATCTGGACCGATTCCTGGTAGTCGGCGACGGTCGTGAAGGTCCGCGTCTGCTCGATCGGGACCGGCGTGTTGCGCTCGATCACCGGCTCGGCGAGCCCGCCGGCGACGCCGATCCGCAGATCGAGGGGCGTCACGTCGAGCAGCATCGAGTCCTGGACCTCGCCGACCAGCGAGGCCGCGTGGATCGCAGCGCCCATGGCGACGACTTCGTCCGGATCGACGTCGGTGCGCGGCTCGCGCTGGAAATAATGGGTCACGGCTTCGCGGATCATCGGGAGTCGCGTCGGTCCGCCGACCAGGATCACGCCGTCGAGATCGCGCACGGTCAGGTCCGATTGCTGGAGCGCCTCGTCGCAGACCTTGAAGGTCCGCAGGATCAGGTCCTGGACCAGCATGCCGAACTCGGCCCGCGTCAGTTTGCGCGAGAGGCCCATCGGCGTCCCGTCTTTGGCCGTCAGCACCGACGGGATTTCGATCAGGACCTCGTCGTCGATCGAGAGCTGTTTCTTCGCGTTCTCGGAGGCGAGCTTCAGCTTCTCGAAGGCATAGGGGTCGTTGCGGGGATTGATCTTGTAGCGGGCGACGAAATCGTCGGCGAGCAGGTCGAGGATGCGATCGTCGAAGTCGTCGCCGCCGAGGAAGGTGTCGCCGCAGGTCGCCAGAACCTCGAAGACGTCCTTCCCGATCTCGAGGACCGAGATGTCGAAGGTGCCGCCGCCGAGGTCGTAGACCGCGACGCGCTGGGACAGGCCCATGCCGAATCCGTAGGCGAGGGCGGCCGCGGTCGGCTCGTTCAGGATGCGCAGGACCTCGAGTCCGGCGATGCGGCCCGCATCCTTCGTCGCCTGGCGCTGGTTGTCGTTGAAGTAGGCCGGTACGGTGATGACGGCCTTCGTGACCTTCTCGCCCGTGTGGCGTTCCGCGATCTGCTTCATCTCGCGGAGCACCATCGCGGAGATCTCGGGCAGCGAGAATTCTTCATCGCGGATCTGGATGCGGACGCCGTGGTTCGGGGCCTCGACGATCTCGTAGGCACAGATCGCCTGCGCCTTCCGCACTTCCTCGGAGAAGAAGTAGCGGCCGATCAGGCGCTTCGCGGAGCTGATGGTCTGGGCCGGCGCATGGATCACCTTCGCCTTGGCGGAATTCCCGACCTCGACGGTTCCGTCTTCGCGGAAGTGCACGACGGAAGCCGACGTGCGCTCGGCGTAAGCGTTCGCGAGCACCTGGATCTCACCGTTCTGCATCATCGCGACACAGGTATTGCTGGTGCCCAGGTCGATGCCGATGGCGATCTCCGCCATGTCGAACCCTCCTCGGCGACGATTCGTTCGAACCCGGCTTCCAGCCGAGCGCGAGGACCGCGCACGCATGCGGATCGCCGGCGAGGCATGCGACCGACCCACGGGGGGCCCTCGCCTCTCACCAGCGCCCACCGCCTATCGGCCGGGGCAACCCGTGACTGAATCGGAAGGCGCGCAATCGAGGGGTCGGGAGGCCGCGCTCGGAATGGCTCGCGGATCCGGCCCTGTGCTAATTCGAGCGAGGCTCGAATCGCGCCTGCGCGCGGGGAGCTCTGGGGCAGGAGATCCGATGTCCGGGCATTCGAAGTGGTCGACCATCAAACGCAAGAAGGGCGCCCTCGACGCCAAGCGGGGCAAGATCTTCACGAAGCTGATCCGGGAGCTCCAGA
Organism: Deltaproteobacteria bacterium; assembly: GCA_031390075.1. Taxonomy (GTDB): domain Bacteria; phylum Myxococcota_A; class UBA9160; order UBA9160; family UBA4427; genus UBA4427. Next base: position 3,770 of record JANMTD010000030.1, read on the forward strand.
CCGCCGCCCGCCTGGGCGGGGGAGACGTGGATTCGAACCCCCGGCTCCGCCTTGTCGTCGACAAGGCCAAGGCCGCCAACATGCCCAAGGACAACATCCAGCGGGCGATCCAGAAGGGCCTCGGCGGCGGCGACCAGGACAACTTCGAGGAGATCGTCTACGAGGGCTACGGACCGGGCGGTACGGCAATCCTGATCGAGACGCTCTCCGACAACAAGAACCGGACGGTCGGCGACCTGCGCTACGCGCTCTCGAAGAATGGCGGCAACCTGGGCTCGTCGGGCTGTGTCGCATTTCTTTTTGAGAAGCGGGGCGTCATCGGCTTCGACCGGGCGGCCGTCGACGGCGATGCGCTGCTCGAGGCGGCCCTCGAAGCCGGGGCCCTGGACGTGGTCGAGAACGCCGATCGCTGCGAGGTGCTGACGTCGCCGACCGAGCTCCACGCGGTCCGCGACGCCCTGGTCGAGCGGGGCTTCACGGCGCTCTCCTCCGAGTTCACGCAGCAGCCCTCGACCACCGTCAAACTCTCCGGGATGGACGCCGAGCTGATGCTCAAGCTGGCGGAATCCCTCGAAGACCTCGATGATGTCCAGGATTTCTACGCCAACTTCGACATCTCCGAGGAGGAGATGGAGAGCCTCGTCTAGGGGTTTCCTCGAGATCAGCGGCGTCGATGGGGGGATGGAATGCGGATCCTGGGGGTGGATCCCGGTTCCCACGCGACGGGCTTCGGCTCGATCGAGCGAGTGGCCGGCCGCTTCGTGCATCGCTGCCACGGCGTTCTTCGCCCGCCGGCCGGTGCGACCCTCGCCGCACGCCTCCATTACCTGCATACCGAGCTGCTCGCAGTCTCTCGCGCGGAAGCCCCCGACGCCGTCGTGGTCGAGCGCGTCTTCCTCGCGTCGAATCCCCGCTCGGCACTGATCCTCGGCCAGGCCCGGGGCGCCGTGCTCGCGAGCCTCGGCGAGGCGGGGGTCAAGGTCGTCGAGCTCTCGGCGCGCCAGGTCAAGAAATCGGTCACGGGCACCGGCGCCGCCGGCAAGTCCCAGGTCCAGGTGATGGTGACCCGCCTGCTCGGCCTGGCCGAGGTTCCCGCCGCCGACGCCGCGGACGCGCTGGCGCTGGCCCTCACCTACGCCCAGGCCGGTCCCCTGGCCGACCTGCCGATGCCCACGCGGCGGCGATCCTCGCGGCAGGCGATGACGCGCCTCGTGGTGGGGCGACTGCCGTGATCGCGTGGCTCGAAGGTGCACTGCGCGACAAGACGCCGACGCGGATCGTGCTCGACGTCCACGGCGTGGGTTACGAGCTCTTCGTCCCGCTCTCGACCTCCGAAGCGCTGCCCGAGATCGGCAAGACCGTCTCGCTGCTGGTGCACACGGCGGTGCGCGAGGACGCGATCCAGCTCTTCGGCTTCATGACGCCGCTCGAGCGGGAGCTCTTCCACCTGCTCCTCAAGGCGAGCCGCGTCGGGCCGAAGCTCGCGCAGACGATCCTCTCGGGCATGGAGCCGCGGCGACTTCTCGCGGTGCTGCGCGACGCGGATGCGAAGGGGCTGCGGAAGGTGCCGGGGGTCGGGCCGAAGCTCGCCGAACGGATCGCGGTCGAGCTGCGCGACGATGCGGCGAAGCTCAGTGGGCGTCTCGCTGGCGGGCAGCCCGAGAGCCAGGCGCCGGCGATCAGCGCCGTCGAGCCGGAGGAGGAGCTCCTGTCGGCGCTGGTGAACCTCGGCTACCCCCGGTCGCAGGCCGAGCGCGTCGTCGCGACGGCGCTCGCCGAGGCACCGCCCGACGCCCGCATCGAAGCCTTGATCCGGATCGCACTCCGGCGTCTCGCGGGCTGAGGGAAGCATGAGGAGACGTCATGGAGCGTGGTGAGCTCTCCCTTTCGCCGCAGCCCGAGGAGCGGAGCGCCGAGGAATCGCTGCGCCCGAAGAGCCTCGAGGAGATGATCGGGCAGCCTCGCTTGCGCGAGAATTTGAAGGTCTTCGTGCGCGCCGCGCGCGAGCGTGGTGAGCCCCTCGATCATGTGCTCTTCCACGGACCGCCCGGTCTCGGCAAGACCTCGCTCGCACGGATCGTCGCCGTCGAGCTCGGCGCCCAGTTCCGCTCGACCAGCGGTCCGGCGATCGAACGGCCCGGCGATCTGGCGGCGCTGCTCTCGAATCTAGAGGCGGGCGACGTGCTCTTCATCGACGAGATCCACCGTCTCTCGCCCGCGGTCGAGGAGATCCTGTATCCGGCGATGGAGGATTTCCAGCTCGACCTGATGATCGGCGAGGGGCCGACGGCGCGCTCGATCCGCCTCGATCTGCCGCGCTTCACGCTGGTGGGCGCGACGACGCGCGCGGGCCTGCTGACGTCTCCGCTGCGCGATCGCTTCGGCTGGTCGGCGCGCCTCGAATACTATCCGGTCGAGGATCTCGAGAAGATCGTCATGCGTTCGGGGGGGCTCCTCGGGCTCTCGATCGAGCAGAGGGCTGCCTTCGAGATCGCGCGTCGGGCGCGCGGTACGCCGCGGATCGCGAATCGACTGCTGCGGCGCGTGCGGGATTTCGCGTCTGTGGGCGAGGGCGCGTCCGGGAGCGTCGGACTCGACGTGGCTCGCTTCGCGCTGACGCGCCTCGACGTGGACGACGCCGGCTTCGACGGCCTCGATCGGGCCTTTCTACACTGCCTGGTCGTCAAGTTCGGCGGCGGCCCGGTCGGCCTCGAGACCCTCGCGGCAGCGGTCGGTGAAGACAAGGGAACGCTCGAGGATGTCGTCGAACCGTATTTGATCCACTGCGGTTTTCTCTCGCGCACGCCGCGGGGCCGGGTCGCGACGCCCCATGCCTACGCCCACCTCGGCGTCCCGGCGCCGGGGCCCTAGCGTGGGCGCAGGATGGTCGGGCTGCCCGGCAGGCGCCCGAGATTCTCGAGCACGACGAGCGGCGGCTCGGGCTCGCTCGCATCGAAGGCGAGGATGTCGTCGAGGCCGTCGCCATTGAGGTCTGCGATCCGGGTCGCGCCGCTCGCAAGCGGCACGGGCTGGCGAGCCTGGGCGCTCCCGAAGCGCGCTGCCCCCGGCTCGCTGCTTCCCAGCCGAAAGCCGATCGCGTCGCGCCCGCGGTTGACCACGAGGTCGAGGAGTCCGTCGCCATTCCAGTCGCCGAGGCCTGGGATGAGGCCGGCGAAGCGGTTCTGCTCGAAGTTGAGGCCGAGGGAGACCTGGTCCTCGAAGAGCGTGCGTGTCCCGTCCGGGCTCGAGGCGTCGAGGGCGAGGATGCGGACCGTCGTTTCCGCGCGCTGGGTGACGAGCAGCCGCATGAGCTGCACGACGCCGAACTCGAAGCTCGTCTCGAGGATCTCGAGGACACCGTCGCCCTCGAGGTCCACGAAGTCGACGCCGGAGAATCCGCCCTGCAGCGCGCGCGTCGCGGTCGGCGCCGTCGTGAGCTCGACGCCTTCGCCGCCGCCCAGATGGATGCGGGTCGTCGAGCGGCCCTCCATCAAGCCGCCCTGGATCGTGTTCAGCACCAGGTCGGCGCGGGTATCGCCGTCGATGTCGCGGGCGAAGTAGTTGTGGACGGTCGCCTCGTGGCGGCGCTCCGCCTTCTCGTCGAAGGGGACGAAGGCGAGCTTGCGCGAGGGCGTCGACGGCAGGCCCTTCAGTCCCGCGTGGTAGATCCAGACGCCCCAGCGCGACAACGCGAAGAGATCGCGCCGCCCGTCCCCGTCGTCGTCCGCGCGGGCGAGCGTCGGCCAGCTCACCTCCTGCACCAGCCATTTCCAGACGGTCTCCGGCAGGAAGGGCATGAAGCTCTCGTAGCTCGCGTAGATCGGCATCTCGATCAATCGGGCCGCTCCGCCCGGGAGCTCGACGAGCCAGGCGCCCATCAACGCGGGCACGAGCGCTGCAGGTTTGCCGTCGTCGTTCCAGGCGTCGACCAATGGAAGCCTTTCGATCTCCCACGGTCGCGGCGGCAGCGGCAGGCCACCGGGAATCGGCAGGTCGATCGGTTTCGGGTCTCCGGCGAGAGACTCGATGCGAAGTCCCGCGGCCGACACCGAGAGCAGCTGCGGCCCCGTCCGTCCGGGCACCCGGGCCACATCGACCGCGATCGCGGAGTCGGAGATCTTTCTCACCTCGATGCGCGGGTCGCCGGGCGCCAGGGCCGCACCGCACGGCATCCAGGTCGCAAAACGCGCCTGGTCGGGCGGCCCGCCCTCGCTCGAGAGAATGAGGAGATCCCCCGAGCCGTCGTCGCAGGCGCTGACCGCGAGGGGCCAGGCCTGGATGATGCGACCGCGGACGTCGTGGAGATGGGTTCTGAAGGGACTGGAATCGTCGCCTCGGGCGCCAGGAACGAGGGGCCCGAGGAGGATCGCGGCGACCAGGAGCAGCCGGCCGGGAGCCCTTCGCATCGCGCGGCGCCGCCCGGCTGGGCAGAGGAGGACGTCGGATCGAGTCGAGCGGGGAGGGGGCGGTTGCAAGGGTCTGAGCATAATCGACACAACAAGACGGCCGCAGCCACCCGATCCGGGCTCAAATGGACCGCCGGGCCCGCCGATAGCGGACGAGATCGACGCCGCCGGCGGACCGGGCGGTCGTGCTCGGCGCCGATCGGGTCGAGGCCGCACCGGTGCGGCTGTGCGGGCGGGTGGTTCGAAGCGTGCGCAATCTCTTCAGAGTCCTGCTGTTCCCGGTCGCCCTGCTGGGCGTGCTGCTCGGCGTGTTCGGCGTGCTGCTGCAGCATCTCCCGGACCACGCGGCGACCGACCTCGCCGGGGAGCTGGTCTCCGCGGCCGCGGGCCTGGTCGTCGGGCTCGAGATCGGTGCGCCTCGGGATCTCGCCTCGGTCGTCGAACACTGGACCGGAGAGACGCCTCTCTGTTATGCGCTCCTCGGCGGCGGGGCGATCCTGCTCGCCTTTTGTCTCGGCGCGATCGCGGGCGGCTCGTCCGCTCGCGTCGGCAAGGCCCGGAAGGGCGAGGACCCGGAGATCGCGGTCAAGCTCGACAAGAAGCAGGCCAAGAAGGTCCTGCACGAAGCCCAGGGGCTTCGAAAGCGCGGCGAGCTGGTCGAGGCTGCGGAGCTTCTCTGGAGCCACGAGCAGCTCGACACGGCGGCGTCCTACTTCATCGAGGCGGGCGAATTCGCCCGTGCCGCCGAGATCCGTCACGACCAGAACCGCTTCGACGAATCGGCCGACCTCCATCTCCAGGGCGAGAACTACGAGACGGCCGCCTCGATCTACGCGCAGCAGGAGCAATGGGACAAGGCGGCCGACTGCTACCTGAAGTCGGGACTCAAGAGCGTCGCCGCGGAGATGTACGAGAAGGCCGGGAAGTTCCGTGAAGCGGCGCGCTGCTATCGCGAGAGCGAATTCATGCGCCACGCCGCGGCGATGTACGTGAAGTGCAAGGACTGGCAGCTCGCGGCGGAGGCCCTCGAAGCGGTCTTCGTCGACGAGGGCGCGAAGTCGCTGATGGACCCGAAGAAATCGAGCGAGATGGCGAAGCTCGTGCGCCAGGCGGGAAAGCTCTTCCTGAAGGCGGAGCAGCCCGAGCGCGCCTACAAGATGTTCGAGCGGGGCAACTGCGCGATCGAAGCCGGCGAGGTGGCGACCCTGCTCGGGAACCACGAGAAGGCGGCGCAGCATTTCCGCCACGGCGGTGACGTCGAGCGGGCGGCAGCGGCGCTGCGTCAATCGGGCCAGGGTCAGGAGGCGGCGCGCATCCTCGGCCAGCACCTGCGCGACAAGGGCGACCGCGAGCGGGCGGCGGTGCACCTCGAGGAAGCCGGGGACCACCTGGAGGCCGGCGATCTCTACCGCAGTCTCGAGCAGTTCTCGAAAGCAGCGGAGTGTTATTCGAGGCAGCACGCCTACGCGCAGGCAGCCGAGATGTACCAGCTCGCGGGCCAGCGGCCCGAGGCGGGCTCCGCCTTCGAGCAGGCCGGTCGTTTCACCGAGGCGGCCGAATGCTTCGCCCTCTCGGGCATGCCGCGCCGCGAGGCCGAGCTGCTCGACAGGGCCGGCGATTTCCTGCGCGCCGGCGAGATCTACCACCGCGAGGCGATGGAGGACGAGGCGATCTCGGCCCTCCAGAGGATCCCCTCGGAGGACGACGACTTCGGCCGGGCGGCGGCCCTGCTCGGCGACATCTTCGCCGCCCGCGGTCAGCTCGCCCTCGCGATCACGAAGCTCCAGCAGGCGATCGGTGATACCGAGCTGACCCGCGACAGCGTCGACGGCTATTACAACCTGGCGGTGATCTACGAACAGGACGGCAAGCCCCGCGAAGCCGCCGAGATCTTCGAGAAGGTGATGGCCTTCGACTATCACTTCCGCGACGTCGCCGAGCGTCTCGTGGCCGCCCGCAACGCGGCCGAAGCGAATGTCCTGGCGGCAGCGCCCCGGGCACAGGCCGCGGATCCCGCGGAGGTCGCGGCCCGCAAGCTCGCGAACGCGAACGCGAGCCCGGGCGGGCGCTACCAGATCGTCGGGGAGCTCGGCCGCG
>JANMTD010000057.1:0-5793 GCA_031390075.1 Deltaproteobacteria bacterium
CGATTGCACGGGGCAGGTGTTCCGGGGCGAATGGGGTGATGCGCTGGAGCTCGTCGAGCAGTCTCGGTGTGACCCGCTCGGGCGCGGTGTGGTGCATGCCATGGACGATCCGGTGTCCCACGGCCCGGACCGATTGGAAGACGTTCTGCTCAGCGAGCCAATCGAGCAGGAATTTCTTCACCGACGGCGTCGCCGAGTCTGGATCGAAGGCGTCGAGCCGGAATCGGCCCGACTGATTGCCGGCCGCGCCTGCGAACGTCAGCTCGGTTCCGTCGAGTCCGATGCGATCGATCTTGCCATGCAGACTCCGCACGAGCGGCTCGTGGAATCGGTACAGAGCGAATTTGATGCTCGACGACCCCGAGTTGATCGCCAGGACGGTCGTCAAGCGCTGCGCGATCGGAGGAACGCAAGGTACTTGAGGAGCTCTTCCTCTTCCTCCGGGGTGAGGTCGACGATCGCGAACGCCGCGAGGCGCCGGCGGCGCACGCCTCGATGGGTCTTAGCGGGAAGTAGGTATCCGGCCTTCTCCATCAGGGTCTCATAGGGGACCCCATACACATCGGCCAGATCATGGAGCACGTTGGGAGAGGGCTTTCCGATCCTTCCATTCTCCAACTGGCTCAGGTACGCATTCGAAACCGCCCGACTCGTCGCCTCCTCGACTTCCCGGAGCGTCAGACGCTTGGCGGTGCGGAGGTCGGCCAGGAGAGTCCCGAGCCCGTTGGGGCGCGAGCGGGGTGCGGAACTTTTGCGGCCGGATCGCTTGGCGCCCTTCTTCATGCAGTCGAGTATCGATCAATCTGCTTGATGGATCAATCGTTCTGCATGGATGCTTTACTTACTTAGCAAACGGCTTAAACTGAGCATCCGGCTCGAGGTATCGATGCGTCATGTGGAAACGACTGACCCTCTTCTTGAAAAGACTCTTGATCAGCTCGCGGCGCGTCAGCCGCCCGCGACGCGGGCGTAGCGAGCGCCAGACCGTCGATGCGCGGGCGCAATTCTGGTCCGACGTGCACGCGGGCCAGCAGGAAGCCGAGGCGGCGAGCCTGCCGCGCCCCCTGGCCCCCACGGCCAAGAGCTGAGGTCTGCCCTGCGTTCGTTCTGGGATCGCGCCGCTTTTGCCGACCGTCGCGAGCGTGAGCCGATCCGTGGCGAGGTCTTCAGCGTCGAGCGCCTCGAGCAGCATGCCGAGAGCCTGGCGACCGCTCAGCGCGTGACCGCCTGGCCGACTCGGGGTCGCTCTGTCTCGAGGCGACTTCGCGCCAACGCGCGCGTATTGCTCGGCGCCTATCGGGCGATCGCGGCGGCGAGCCGCGAGGACCGAGCCATCACGCCGGCCGCCGAGTGGCTCGTCGACAATTTCCACATCGTCGAGGATCAGATCCGCGAGATCCGCGACGACCTCCCGCGTGGCTTCTATCGCCAGCTTCCCAAGCTCTCGGATGGACCGCTCGAGGGGCTCCCCCGGGTTCTGGGACTCGCGTGGGCGTATGTCGCCCACACGGACAGCAGCTTCGATCCGGAGACGCTCTGCCGGTTCGTGCGGGCCTACCAACGCGTACAGCCGCTCACGATCGGGGAGCTCTGGGCGGTCGCCATCACGCTGCGGATCGTGCTGGTGGAGAACCTCCGGCGCGCTGCCGCACTGATCGTCGACAGCCGCGTTGCCGTTCGCGAGGCGGATGCGCTGGCCGACCGCTTGCTCGAAAAGGGCGCTGCGGGGGTCGTCCTCGATGGCGCGGAGCTGCGGCGGCTCGCGCAGGAATCGTTCTCGCGCGAGTTCGCCGTGCAGCTGATCCAACGGCTGCGCGACCACGATCCGATCGTGATGCCGTTCCTCGAGTGGCTGGACACGGTTCTTTTGAATCGGGGCACGAACGCAGACGAGCTCGTCCGACATGAGCATCAGCGACAGGGCGCGATGAACGTGACCGTGCGCAATGCGATCACCAGCATGCGCCTCATGTCCGCCGTCGATTGGGCGGAGCTCTTCGAGAGTGTCAGTCTCGTCGATGCGACGCTGCGCGCCGACAGCGCGTTCGCAGCCATGGATTTCCCGACGCGTGACCGCTATCGGCATGCGATCGAAGAGCTCGCTCGAAATTCGCCGAACTCGGAGCTGGAGACGGCTCGGAACGTGATCCGCGCGACGGGACGCGAGAAGATCCTTCGCGAGGGAGCCGGCGAGGACAGTCCGCGCCGGGAGGAGGATCCCGGGTACTTCTTGATCTCGAGCGGACGCGGGCAATTCGAGCGGGAGATCAGCTTTCGGATCCCACTCCAAGAATGGCCGGTACGCGGTGCCGTGCGTGCGGGGTTGGTCGGTTATCTCGGAACGCTCGGCTTCGTCACGACGCTCATTCTCGCCCCCGTCCTGATGGCCCTTGCGAGCCTCGGTGTCGATGGAGCCCCGCTCTGGCTGTTGGCGCTCTGCGGTCTCGTGCCCGCATCGGAAGCGGCGCTCACGCTCGTCAATCATTCCGTCACCACCCGCATCGGTCCGCGAGCGCTACCCGGCCTCGAGCTGCGGGACGGCGTCCCGGCGAGCCTGCGGACGCTGGTGGTCGTTCCGACTCTCCTGACTTCGAAAGACGAGATCGAGGCGCAGATCGACCTGCTCGAGATCCACGCGCTCGCGAGCCCCGACGACGATCTGCAATTCGTGCTGCTCTCGGACTGGGCCGACTCCGCGACGGAGCATGCGCCGGGCGACGACGAGCTGCTGGCCGTCGCCACCGCGGCGATCGCATCGTTGAACCGCAGCCATCCCGGCGCGGCCGACGGCGACCGATTCCTTTTGCTCCATCGCAGGCGCGTCTGGAATGCGGGCGAGAGCAAGTGGATGGGCTGGGAGCGCAAGCGCGGAAAGCTCGTCGAGCTGAACCGTCTGCTTCGCGGCGCGACCGACACGAGCTATTTGAAGCCCGGCGAAGCGCAGTCCCCCGTGCCCAGCGACGTTCGCTACGTCATCACCCTCGACGGGGACACGCGACTCCCGCGCGGCTCGGCACGACGGCTCGTCGGCAAGCTGGCTCATCCGCTGAACCGCCCGCGACTCGATCCGCGCACGGGTCGGGTCGTCGAGGGCCATGCGGTCTTGCAGCCGCGAGTGACCCCGTCGCTGCCGACCGGCCGGGAGGGCTCGCTCTTCCAGCGTGTCCATTCCGGTCGAGGTGGAATGGATCCCTACGCCTTCGCCGTCTCGGACGTCTACCAGGATCTCTTCGGGGAAGGGTCCTACAGCGGGAAGGGCGGCTACGACGTGGACGCCTTCGCGGCATCCCTCGAGGCGCGGATCCCGGACAACACGCTGCTGAGTCACGATCTCTTCGAGGGCATCTTTGCGCGAGCCGGGCTCGCCACGGACATCGAAGTCGTCGAGGACCATCCCGCACGCTACGACGTCGCCGCCGCACGCCAGCATCGCTGGGCGCGCGGCGATTGGCAGCTGCTTCCGTGGATCTTCGGATCCGGATCGCAGTCGCTGGGCGCGCCTCGCCGCAGCGGGATTCCCTTCGTCGGCCGCTGGAAGATGCTCGACAATCTTCGCCGCACGCTGATCGCGCCCTCCGCGTGGCTGGCACTCGTCGCGGGCTGGCTGTTGCCGGTACCGGGCGCGTTGATCTGGACCAGCTTCGTCGTCGCGACGTTCACGATCCCGACCGTCATGCCCTTTCTCATCGGTTTCGTCCCGCGGCGGTTCGGAATCTCGAAGCGCAGCCATCTGAGCGCAGTCGGCAACGATCTCGGACTGGCGCTCTCGCGGGTCGGTTTCGCAATCGTGCTGCTTCCCCACCAGGCCTGGATCATGAGCGACGCGATCGCGCGAACGCTGTTCCGATTGCTCGTGACACGGCGGCGGATGCTCGAATGGATCACCGAAGCGCAGGCGACGCTGGGGCCACGCCTCGATCTGCCCGGTTTCTATTCGCGAATGGCGGGTAGCGTCGCGATGGCGGTCTTCGCGACGGGTGTCGTCGTCTGGGCGAAGTCGCCGTCCTGGTGGGTCGCCCTGCCTTTCGTGATCGCCTGGGCGCTGTCTCCGGCGTTCGCACGCTGGGCGAGTCTCCCGACGCCGATCCCCGGACGGAATCAAGTCTCGAGCGAAGACGCCCGGTCCCTGCGCGCGACCGCGCGCCGTACCTGGCGATTCTTCGAGACCTTCGTCACGGCCGAAGACCACATGCTGCCTCCGGACAACTTCCAGGAGGATCCGGATCCGGTCGTGGCACACCGCACCTCCCCGACCAACATGGGCCTCTATCTGCTGTCGGTCGTCGCTGCGCGGGATTTCGGATGGCTCGGTCTGCAGGGGAGCCTCGATCGCCTCGAAGCGACGCTCGCGAGCATGGAATCGCTCGAGCGATTCCGGGGCCATTTCTACAACTGGTATGCGACGCGGGACCTCCGGCCGCTCGAACCGAAATACGTCTCCTCCGTGGACAGCGGCAATCTCGCCGGCCACCTGATCGCCCTCGAACGCGCGGGCCGGGAGATGATCGAGGGTCCCGTCGTCAGCCCCGAGTGGTCTGTCGGGATCGGAGACACGCTCGCCCTGGTCCACGACGCGCTGCAGTTGCTCTCGGACGACCGGCGAACCCAGACGGTCACCCGCAACCAGCTCGACGAGGCGCTCGAGGGACTCGCGCGCTCTCTCGTGCCGACAACCGACACGCCCCGGACGCTCGCCATCCGGTTCGTCGTCATCGCTGCGCACGGCGAGACGATCCTCGACATCGCCCGCACCTTGAGCGCCGAACGGGGCGACGGCGCCGCCGCCGAAGTCCTTTCGTGGGCCGAAGCGCTCTGCGCTTCCATCCGGAGCCACGCGCGGGACGTCGAGTCGTCGCTGCCCTTCGCCCGGCTTCTCCCGGGCGATGGGATGCTCGATTCCGTCTTCGACAGGATTCCGACGGTGGCCGATCTGCCGGCACTCTGTGAGTCAGCGCTCGTGATCCTGGCGCGACCGCGAGCGCCGCGCGCGGCATCGGGCTCGGGTCCAGGGGATCCGGTCGTCGGATTCGATGCGCTGGTCGACGCGCTCGAGCGCTCATCGACGGCTTCGAAGTCCCTCGAGCGACGTCTCTCGGGATTGGCCACCCGTGCGAGTGCCCTGGTCGCTGCGATGGAATTCGGGTTCCTGTTCGATCCGGCGCGACAGCTGCTGTCGATCGGCTACCGCGTCTCCGACGGTGAGCTCGATCCCAGCTGCTACGACCTGCTCGCCTCCGAAGCGCGGCTCGCGAGCTTCGTCGCGATCGCGAAGGGGGACATCCCGGTCCGGCATTGGTTTCGCCTCGGGCGAGCCCTGACACCGGTCGACTACGGCTCGGCCTTGATCTCCTGGTCAGGCTCAATGTTCGAGTACCTGATGCCGTCGTTGGTGATGCGGGCGCCGCTCGGGAGCCTGCTCGAGCAGACCAGTCGATTCATCGTGCGCCGCCAGATGCGATACGGCTTCGAGCTGCGGGTGCCGTGGGGCCTCTCGGAATCCGCGTACAACGCGCGGGACATCGAGCTCACCTATCAATACTCGAATTTCGGCGTGCCCGGTCTGGGACTCAAACGCGGACTCAGCGAGAACGCCGTCGTGGCGCCCTACGCTACGGCGCTGGCGGCGATGGTCGATCCGCAGGCTGCCGTGCGAAACTTCGAACGGCTGGAAAAGGTCGGCGGCCGAGGGCGTTACGGCTGGTATGAGGCCCTGGACTACACCCCCTCCCGTCTGCCGGAAGGTCAGTCGGTCGCGATCGTTCGCGCCTACATGGCGCATCACCAGGGGATGAC
>JANMTD010000087.1:0-9254 GCA_031390075.1 Deltaproteobacteria bacterium
CGCGCCGAGTCCTCGGATTCCGGAGACCGGAAAATCGCGAAGTCGCCGGCTCCATGCGACGACCGTACATAGCCCCCGTCGAGCACGAGGGAATGAACTAGGGGAATCGCGTAATCCCGTAGTGTGCCAACCCCCAGACTACGGTCGATAAAGCTCGGCTGTATTTAGCGAAGTAGTCCGCCGCGCCTCTCGCGGCATTGGACGGGACCGTCTGCCCGCCCTTGATCGATAGGCCCGACGGTCCGGCTGCTCTCCGTGCCCGCGCACGACTCCGACAAACCGCGTGGATCCAATCACCTGCGCATCGGCAGAGCGTCGATCGTGAAGATCGCCTCGATCTCCTCGATCAGCCCGCTGCGGACCCGGAAGCGCTCGGCGAGACGACAGGTGCCGCCGTGGGAGAGGCTCACCTCGAAGAAGGCCACGGCCTGGTCGGCGGCCTCCTCGACGACCCAGCGCACGGGGCCCATGCCGGTCACGACATCCATTGCGCTCGCCCGCAGCCCCGCGCGGATTTCGTCGGGCGTGTCGCCGTGCGGCTGCCCCTGCTCCATGCGCCGCGCGTGCTCGGCGAACGGCACCTCGCTCGGGTCGTGCGACACGATCGCCTCGAGGTACTTCGCCGCGGCGGCGATGAGCTCGGCCCGGTTCGTCATGGCGGCCTCCCGAGTGGGGAGAGTAGCCACCGAATCGGCAGGTCTCGCCGCAAGATCACGAAATCGACTTGCGCATGTCGACTACGCCTCGATAGAGGTAGACCTCGATCGCGTCGCCCGGTCGCATCATCGGGGCGAGGTCAACCGCTCGACCACGGCCACTACGCCTTGGGGCAGCTCCGGCCCCGACCACTCCAGCACGAAGCCGTTCGGAAGAGACAGCCGGAACTCGGCGGGCGAGGACTGCGCCGTGCGGAGTTCGATCCGCGAGAACGAGACCGGCTTGCGGTCCGCCTTCGCCGAAGACCGAGGCAACACGGTCTTCGACGGCTCAGTCAGGGCCCGACGACGCTTGCGCGACTGGTACAAGGCGTGGAGCGAAAGGCCTTGCGCCGCGGCATACGCCTTGGCGGTCTGTCCCGAGGTCTCGATCGCCGCTTCGTGGTCCAGCCAGAATCAATCTCGCTCCGTCTCTGCTCCTCGTGATCGTCTCATCGCGCTCCTCCTCCTGTGGATCGGAACGCGCAACGTCGCTCAGCTCAGCTCAACAGGAAACATGGGGTTTGCCGAGCGATACGGATTGGCGCGGAACTGTCGCTCGATGTCCGAATGCTGAAGCGCGTCGAATTCGAACTTCCGGTATGGGACTTCGGATCCCACCCCTTCAACCGCCCCCAACGGAACCGTCCAACTTGGCTCCGGAGAAAATTCCGAGCTGCGGCGCCCTTTGAGCCCCGAATCCGCCGTCTCCAGTTCGGATCCCCTCGAGCCGAGCGCCCAAAACCCCGCGGAATCGCGCGTTATTTCGGGAGGCAGCGCGCCCCGGAGCCCATGGTCTCCGGAAACGCGGACTAGGTGGCGGTGGAGGCAGTCGCTCGCGAACTCGTCTCTGCGGCGAATTCCCTGTTCTACAGGGAAAATACAGGGAAATTCGTCGGATTCGGCGCGCCTCTATCCCAAATCGGCTCGGATTCCTGAGCGATTCCACACCTATGGACTCGAATTCCCTGCGATCTGGAACAGGGAATTTTTCGGTCCGAACAGGGAATTGCTCACGCGAATCAGGGAATTACGAGCTCAAACGAGAGCACGACTGAATCCTCGGAGTTCTGCCGGGGCAACGACGAGAGGAGCTCCGGATCCAAGCAGCGACGCGAGCGCGTCGAGATCGAAGCGGCCGAGTGCGCGGGTTCGACGTCAAACGAGCGCTGTGTCGTCCCCGATCACGCGGCCCCGCCGACGGCCAAAGCGGCGCCGCTCGGCGCGTCGAAGGCGACCTGTTCCGCCTCGGACAGCTTCCGCAGGTTCACGGGAATCGCGCTCATCAGGGGCTGGCCCGAACGCGGGTCGAGCCGCTCAACGATTGAAATGAGGCGCCCGGTGTTCGAGCCGATCGCCCGAATCCGGCCGTCGTCGCTCGGAGCGCCGCCCCAGGCGTGGGCCATCGACACGACGCCGCACCGCACGTCGAGATCGGCCTCGACGATGCCGTGGACCCTGCCCGCGGCGGATCGGATCTCGACGACTTCGCCTGGTGAAAGTCCCATGGACGCGAGATCCTCCGGATTCATGAACGCCGGGTTATAGCTGTACTCGCGCATCAGTCGTTCGATCTGTTGGCCGTTCGAGTTGTAGAAGTTGTGCATGCGGCGGCTGACGAGTCGATGGGTGTACGCGGGCGTCGCCTCATAGCCTGCGTGATCGAAGAACTCCTCCGCTCGGACCTGCCGCAGCTCCTGCATCATCTCGGGGGACCCGACGTCGAGACGGTGGGACCAGCCCGGTTCGCGGGGCGTCGCCAGGACCGGCGGGTCGTCGAAGACGTGGCCGTACGGATGTTTCTTCACTTCGTCGAGCGGGATCCTCGAGCCCTCGCAGAGGAGCTCGATCAAGTCGTCGCTGCTGGGCTTGTGCTGCATGTCGAGCTTGCGACCCCGGATGTCGAGCTGGAGTCCCATTCGCTGGCCGAGGCCATAGAAGAACTCCCACTCCTCGATGACCTCCGAGCCGTCGGGCGGGTCGACGACCTTCTCCGCGTACTGCGCGTAGGGCGCGGGATAGCCGTGGGCGACGCCGTTGGAGCCGAGCAGCTCGTGCATCTGCGTGATCGCCGGCGACTCGAGGGAGAGCCGGGGGGCGACGACGAAATCGCACATCCGGGCCGTCGCCGTCATCGCGAGATCGAACGTCACGCTCAGCTCGAGCGCCTGCATCGCCGCATGCGTTCGCAGTTGATCGGGCCACGCGGCCACCGGATTGCCGCCGAACACGAGGAGCGCGCGGATGCGCCCTTCTCCCTCGAGCAGGATCTCGTCCGCCACCGCCGAGATGGGCAGGCCGGCGAGCGACTGCGAGAGCCCGCGCGCGCGCATCTTCTCGCCGAACCCATGGATCTTCTCGGGTCGCGGCAACGCCTGCGCCCGGCGCCCCCGGGCGGGCATCGTGACGAGCGGATTCGTGATCCGCTCCCCCTCCCGCACCCAACGTCCACAGAGCGTGTTGAGCACGAGCACCAGGTATTCGGTCAGCGTGCCTCGCTGCGCCATGTTAGGTCCTGTCCCGCAGCTCACCATGCCGCGCGTCGCGCCCGCGAAGAGTCGCGCCGCCTCGACCAGCCGAGCGGCCGGGATGTCCGCGCGGGCCGCGACGTACTCCGGCGTGAAGCCCGACACGGCCTCACGCAGCGCCGCGACGCCTTCGACGTGGTCTCGCAGGAACGCCTCGTCCGCGAGGCCCTCCTCGAGGATCACGCGCACGAGTCCGGCCAGGATCGTGGGATCCTCACCGGGTCGAGGTTGCAGGAAGACGTCCGCCTTCTGCGCCGAATCGGATCGCCGCGGATCGATCACGATCAGCTTCAGGCCGCGCTTCTTGGCGTCGTGGAGATGCTTGGCGGGGTTGGCGTGCGGAATGCCGCCCCAGCGCGACACGAGCGGATTCGTCCCGACGAGCATCCAGACGTCGGCGTCCGAGAAGGACTGGGGTCCAGCTTCCCAGCGACCGTGATAACCGCTCGCGAGCGGCTTGCCCGGTTGATCGATCGTCGCCGGATTGAGCAGCCAGGGGGAGCCGATCGCGGCCATCAAGGACCGGGCGAGCTCCGCGCCCGCCGTATAGACGTACGAGTACGTGCCCAGGTAGAGCGCGACCGAGCGCGGTCCATGCTCCGCGATCATACGGGTCAGCCGATCGGCGACCTCGTCCATCGCGGCCTCGACGCGGACCGGTCGATGGATGCCGTTCGGATCCCGGCGAAGCGTGTGCAGGATGCGATTCGGATCATTGTGCTGATCGGGGAGAGCGCGTCCCTTGATGCAGGTGTAGCCCGCATACATCTCGTTCTCTTTGACGCCGATCACCCGCGTGGCCCGACCATCCTCGACCGTCACACGGATCGGACAGAAGGCGCCGCAGAAGCGGCAGAGCGTGATGTGCTCTTCGGACATGATGGGATGCTCCTCGAACGATGTTGTGAGCGGATGCCGCGAATCCCGATCAGCTTGTGGTCCGACGCGACCTGCGATGTCGAAGAGTATGCCCGCTCCGATCAAGCTCGACGAGCGGTCGCGAATCCCTGCCGATCCTCAGTCTTCCGCGACTATCCCTGCAGTAGCATTCGGTCTGGGTTCGTTGTGCCGCTGCGCTGCACCGATCGACCAGTCCCCCTTCGCGCAGCCGGGTTCGCCCAAGCGTCTTGGCCGCACGAGCCAAGCGGCGGCACTGAGCATCGGTAAATCTTGGCCGCTTTCCACCGAACTGCTCGCGAAGCGCCGCGTTCCCCGCCGTGAGATAGTCGATCGCCTGCTGCTATTGGCGACTCACCCAGCCGGCCAGCATGAATAGAAGGAATTGAATCGGGAGTGGCAGCATACTTTCGACGCTAGCTCGGACCCCGAGAGTACCAAAAGCTGGCCGGGCGGCCGATCTTGATCACGCGCTAATGCTTTGAACTATCAAGCGATTCTGGTCGGCTGAGTTTTGGCGCACTACGACCGACAGCTGATCACCGCGCGCCGCCGCTGGCCGAGATCAACCATGCGATGGCTGATCTTCGAGCGGCGCGCGGGATCCGCAGCTTGCTCGCCGTCTGAGCGAGCGGCCTATTCGTCGCCGGGCGGGCTGGTCTGCTCGCACGGGAAGGCGAAATCACCCGTGATCTGAGTATAGTTCGAGCGGAGCACCTGACAGGCCTTCTTGTTCGGGAAATCGTCGCAGTCGTTCGCCTCGCAGAAGGCGATACAGAGTCCGAAGGCGGCTCCTATCAGGCCGGATTCGTCGCAGACCGCTTCGTCTGCAGGGGGGGACTGGTCCGGAGTGCCATGTCCGCTGGCAAACGCGGCCGCGGGCGCGAACACGAGACCGGCGAAACCGAACATGGCAATCGCACGTAGCAGGGAAGTCATTCTGGATCCTCCTCGTCTGGGTGGAAGCCGCGGCGATGGAAGCCTGCCGCGGGCACCTGGGCTCTCTTGCGGCACTCCGGCGCCTAGCGAGTGTGAGATCCATACAGCTGCGCATCGCCTTCCGTGAGGCGGGTCACAACCGGCCGCACGAGCTCACTTGTGTGTTCTCAAAATTCGTCCGCGCTCGCAGTCATCCCCGAAATGTGCCAAAACTCGGTCGACGCCTACGCCGCCCTCCGATAATGCCGAAGTAGCCCGCCGAGCCTCTCCCGACACTCGATCGAACCGACTCCCGAAAAGTTCTCGGCATGACGATCGATGAGTTCGTTTTCGATTCCCTGATGATTCCGCTCGCGATGATAATGCTCGGTGTATTCCTTCATCGCATGGCGGAGATGACGCTCACCAAACGGAATGACCTGCGCCAAACATTCCGACTTGATCGAGCGAAAAAATCGCTCGGCATACGCATTGAGATTCGGGCTTCGCGCCGGAAGTTTTACCGGCCGGACGCCCGAGCTCTCCAGAGTGATTCCGAATGCCTCCGTGAACAGCGGATCGCGATCGTGAATCAGGAAACGGGCGTTCATGAGGAACCCGCATTCGGGGTCGGTGAGATTCCGAGCCAGCTGGGCCACCCACTGACCATCGGGCGATGGCGACATTCCTGCAATCGCGATTCGTCGCGTCTTCAGGTCGATCACGAAGAGCACGAGATATCGCACCAGACCGCGCCAAGTGATGACTTCTACAGCGAAAAAATCGGTGGCCGAGATGGCTCCCCAGTGTGCCTTGAGAAACGTCTGCCAGCTGATTCGCCGCAGCGGCGCGGGGTCGATTCCGTTCTCGAGAAGGACTCGCTTGATCGTGTTTCGACCAATCTCGAAGCCCAGATTGTGGAGTGCCCCCTTGATTCGGGTGTAGCCCCACCTGGGATTGTCTCGAGCCATCTCGAGGATCAGTCTTTCGATCTCCGCAGGTTTCCGCGGCCGACCCGGGCCGCGCCTCTTGCTTCCATCGTACTTCTTCGCGATGAGCTCTCGGTGCCATCGAAGCAGCGTATCCGGGGTGACGAGGGTCCCGAGCTCAATGAGCTTCCGGCGACCCAGCTTCTTCGCGCGTTCGGCGAGACGCATTCGCTGAACGTCGGTGAATCGAAGGCGCTTTCCACCCAGCTGCTCTCGGAGGGCTCGGTTCTCTTCCTGGAGGTAGTCGATCACGTCCTGCTGGGATCGATTCACCCAGCCAGCCAGAATCAATGCCAGGAACTGAAAAGGGAGAACGTTCATAGGCTCAAGCTTAGGTGACCAAAACCCCCTAAATCCTGCTCTAAAACGATGTCCGCCTAGGCCTTCAACTGTTGGAATTTGCTATCGAATCCGCGCGACTTAGTTTTGGCACACTACGCCGTGCAGAATCGCCCGATCTCTTCTGGCCACGTCGGATGGTCCTGGTGGGAAGTCTCTGCCCGGGTCACCTGGGTGACTGAGAGCATTGGACACGAACTCTCACTTTGGCGGTTCGGTTCCCGCCACCCATCCAACCGTCCAAATTGGCTCCGCAGATAAATCTGAGGTGCAGCGTTCTTTTGGCCTGGAACCCGTGGTCTGTGGTTCGGATCCCCTGGATCCGACTCGCCAAGACCCCGCGAATTCGCGACATTATTCCGACTAACAAGCGTCTCGAGCTCGAGAGCTCCAGAGACGCAACTAGGTGGCGGAGAGACCTGAGTTCGAAGTTCCGGTAGTACGGTCTCTACCGAACCGCTTCGCAACCCGCGGGAAAAGAGACGCCTCCTGCCGACGCCCAGACGGCGCGATACGATGTACATCAATTTGTACATCCGCGAGGCTCCCGAATGGCATCCACCAAGGTCTCCGTCGCTGAAGCCCGCCAGAATTTCGCCCGCCTCATCAAGCGCGCCGAGCACGGCAACGCCATTGAAATCACTCGTCGCGGAGAGCGCGTCGCCGTCCTGCTGTCAGCCTCCGAGTACGCCGCAATCACAGGCGAGCGTTCTTCGTTCATCGCGGCAGCAAGGGAGGTGCGCAGTCGCATGGGCGTCGAATCGCTCGGCATCGGAGACGCGGAGTTCGACGACTTGCGAGAGGAATCGCCGGGCCGATAAATTCCTCTGTGACGATCCGCTACCTGCTCGACACGAACGTCCTCTCCGAGCCGATCAAGTCGCACCCGAACGAGAGGATGCTCGAACGCCTCTCCGAACACGATGGGGAGCTCGCGACCTGTTCCGTCGTCTGGCATGAGCTGTCGTATGGAGCCGCTCGACTGGCCGCTTCGAAGAAGCGACGTGCGATCGAGGCCTACCTCGAGGAGGCGGTGCGAAGCACGCTGCCCATCCTTCCCTACGATCAGGAAGCAGCGACCTGGCACGCCAAGGAGCGGGCCCGGCTCGCGAAGCGCGGTCAGCCTCCATCGGCCGCGGACGGTCAGATCGCGGCCATTGCCCAGGTGAACGACCTGGTCCTCGTAACCGCGAACGTGAAGGATTTTCGTCGATTCAAGGATCTCGTCGTGGAAGACTGGTCCCGCTGAAGCCGGTGATCCTGCGGCCAGGACGAGAAGTCGTCGTTCGATCCAGATTCGACTGTCATTCGCGTCGACCGATCGACCCTCGCAGCGACTGCGCGAATGAAGGCCGAATGTCGGACACCGTGCAGAATCGCCCGATCTCTTCTTGGCACCTCGGATGCTCCTGGTGGGAAGTCTCTGCTCGGGTCACCTGGGTGACGGAGAGCATTGAGCACGAACTCGCACTTTGGCGGTTCGGTTCCCACTACCCATCCAACCGTGCGAGTTGCATCCACAGATTAATCCGAGTCGCGGCGCCCTTTTGGCCCCGAATCCGCGGTCTTTGGTTGGATCCCGTCGACCCGATCGCCTAAGACCCCGCGAATTCTCGGCATTATTCCGACTAACAATCGTCTCGAGCTCGAAAGCTCCAGAGACGCAGACAAGATGGCGGAGAGAGTCGAACTCGAAGTCGCACTATGGCGGTCTCGGCCGGATTTCGGCGGAGGTGCCTGCCGGACCAGAACCCTCTGGTTTCCAATCCCGCAACTGCCCTCGGGGAGAGCCTTTGAGTTGCCGGCGAGCTGCGCTGCGCCGGTGGAGGGGCCTCAAGCCACTCCCCCTTGAATCCCGATATTAGCCTTGGCTGATTATTATCTCGATGTAATATCTGGTTCCGAGCGCGGAGAGCTGCGGATTGACGGATGTCGAGTACACGGACGAATTCGGGGCTTGGTGGGAGGCGCTCACGGAACCAGAGCAAGAGAGCGTCGCCTATTCCGTGGGCCTCCTCGAAGCGAAGGGCATGGCCCTGGGATTTCCGCACAGCTCGAGGATCAACGGTTCGAAGCACGCCCACATGCGAGAGCTCCGCGTCCAGCACCAAGGGCGGCCCTACCGAGTCTTCTACGCCTTCGATCCGCGACGAAAGGCGATTCTGCTCATCGCCGGTGACAAGACAGGAGACGGCCGTTTCTACGAGAGAATGATTCCGGAAGCCGACCGATTGTACGACGAGCACCTGGACGAATTCGCAGCTGAAGCGGACGACTAGACGGCCACCTTTCAGAACGAGGCAATCTCAACATGGCGCGATCTTTCAAGAAGCTACGAGACCAGATGAGCCCCGCGGCCCGCGAGCGGGTCGACCAGCGAGTGCGCAACACACTCCTCGAGATGAGTCTTCAAGAGATGCGGCAGAAGGTCTCGGGCAAGACACAGACTGAGCTGGCGAACCTGATGGAGGTGACGCAGGGCGCAATCTCACAGCTCGAAGGTCGCGACGACGTACTTCTCAGCAAGCTCGCGCAGTACGTGCGCGCCCTGGGTGGTCATCTCGAGCTGGTGGCTCGCTTTCCGGACGCCGACGTCCGCATCACCCAGTTCGATCAAGACGATGAGGACGCCTCGGCAACAGGGACGTGATCTCTTCTGCCGCCGCCCTTCGCGAATAGATCTTTGGGCTCCCTGTCGGTTCTCAAAATTCGTCCGCGGCGCAAATTTATACGGACATGTGAACGCGGACCCGCTCACCGGACCGGTCATGCTACCGAGAAAAACTCCCAAGATTCAGTCTGGACGGCACGAGCGCGTTAGCTCAGAATCGCAAAGTGCTCCAAGACTTCTTCCGCTATGCGGCGCTTCTCGTCGCCACAATCCCGGC
>JANMTD010000070.1:0-14756 GCA_031390075.1 Deltaproteobacteria bacterium
ACATCGCGCGGCGGCGCGCGACCTGGCAGCCGCCCGCCCCCCGCTACACGCGCGGTGTGCTCGCCAAGTTCGCCCGCAACGCGAGCAGTGCGAGCCGCGGTGCGGTGCTCGACGGGGATTGACGCCGCGGCGACGGGGGCCGGCTTTACCCGAGGCGAGTTCTCCGCTCTTCCCGGCCCAACCGAACCGTCCGGGCTCCCTTCATGAAAACAGCTCGGCCCGCGCCGCAGCCACGATCGCCGCGATCGCGGGATGCGTAATGCGCCGCTCCGCCGTGATCACGAAGAAGCGCTCAGTCACCCTCTTCGCGACGCCGAGGCGTACGACGCCGTACTGCTGCATGACGTCTTCCGCCACGATCGTGGGCGCAGGGAAGATCCCCGTCCCGTGCTGGCCGAAGACCTTGAGCAGCGCGCTGTCTTCGATCTCCGCGACGATCCGGGGCCGCACGTCGACCTCTCCGAACCATTGGTCGAGCGAGCGCCGCAACGTCGTGTTCTCTGTGGGAAGCAGCACGGGTGCCCCGTCGAGAGAGTTCGGGAAGCGACCCTTCAAGCGCCGTGCGAGGGATTTCGTCGCGAAGAACGAGACCGTCGACTCCCCGAGCGGGTGGTTGAAGGCACGCACCTTGATGTTCGGCGGGATCGGCACGTCGCTGATCACGAGATCGAACTCCTGGTCCGCGAGTGCCGCCATCAGATCCGCCGATTTGCCATCGCGCAGCACGAGCTGAACCCCCTGTTCGATCAGCCCGGAAGCAGCGAACAGCCGACGCGTCACGAGCTTCGGCAGCACATCCGCGATCCCGACATGGAGCTGCGGGACGCGGTCGACGGCGCGCCCGCGCAGCGCTTCCCTCATCTCGCCGCCGAGGGAGAAGATCTCCTCGGCGTAGCGGTAGGCGACTCGACCCATCTCCGTCAGGACGAGATTCCGACCCTGACGCTCGAAGAGCTTCTCGTCGAGAGAATCTTCGAGCTTGTGAATCTGGCCCGAGAGTGTCGGCTGTGCGAGTCGGAGGACCTTCGATGCGCGGGCGATGCTTCCCTCCTTCGCGACGATGTAGAAGTAGAGAAGATGGTGGTAATTGAGCCACTCCATGGCGGTTCCCCATTCGGTTTTTTGGAATCGACGCATCAATATTTCCTATTTGTCGAATCTCGTCGAGAGGCCGATCCTAAGAGCACCCAAACAAGGAGAGGATCCCCATGAACACCCGAATCGAGATTCCCTGCCTCACGAACGACGAATTCCGCTCGCTGTCGAAGGAGGTGGAGCAGCTGCTCGGGCGCCACCGGAGCGCGCTTCACGAGATCGAGATCCGAAGGCTCGACTACGCGCCTGCGCGTCGACCCGGTCAATGCTTGTGCGAGGTGACCGCACGATTCCGGCAAGGTGGTTACTTCAGCATTCAGGAGGAAGAGTTCAACATCGGCCGAGCCCTTACGCGCGTCGCGTGGCGAGTCGACCAGCGCCGCGAGTTCGGTCTGCGCCGGACCCTTCAGACCCCATGGGAGCGCGAGCCTGCAGTTTGAAAGGTCTCCAGCCGGGGACATTGGACCGACGGCACCGCTTCTCGAAGGACGCCCGAAGGTCTCGATGAGGGACATGCCTCGCTCCGGATCGGGGCGGGAACGCACCCTAGTCTCGGCAGGCTCGCGACCGACTCCCCTGTTCGACGCGCGAGACGAGCCCAGCCTTCGATCCTGGTTCGAGAGCATCGTGTGGAACGGAGCTCAGCGGGCCCCAGAGTGCCAAGAGGAAGAAGAATCATCGTGAAGCACCTGCTCGACATCGAGGTTCTCAGTGCATCGGGTCCCCCGCACGAGGTCTATTCCGAAGTTCGACGCCGGGATCCCGTGAGCCTTCAGGAGATGCCGGGCGTAGGACGCTATTGGGCAGTCATGCGACATGCGGACATCGTCGCGGTCTCACGACAGCCGCAGCTTTTCTCCGCGCAAACGAAGGGGATGCAGCTCGCGGACTCCACGGATCAGCTGCCGACCTTGCTGTCACTCGACCCGCCTCGTCACACCGAAATCCGCAAGCGGGTGCTCTACTCCTTCACACCACGCGCGGTTCGGCGGCTCGAACAACGCATCCGTGAGGTCGTCCGGCAGACCTTCGAACGGGCCGCCGATCGACGAGAGTGCGATCTGGTCGTGGACCTCGCGCGTCCGCTTCCGCTCGCGATCGTCTGCGATCTGCTCGGGATTCCAGAAGCCGATCGCGAGCGCGTCGGGGACTGGGCGGATCTACTGGCGGGTGCCGCCGATCCCGAGCTGACGCAGGGGCGCGACGCAGGCACCCAGAGCGCCCTGGCTTTCGGGGCCTACGCCTACGAGCTTGCTCAGAAGGCGGCGGCGAGCTCAGACTCCTCCGCCGATTCTTTGCTCCACGTGCTGCGCAACGCCGAGCTCACGGGGGAGCAGGTCGACTTGCCAACCTTCGCTGGGCTCTTCGTGCAAATCGCGATCGCCGGCAACGAGACGACGCGTTCGACTCTCTCGGGCGGCCTGCTCGAGCTCATGCGTCAGCCCGCTCAGTACGCCCGCCTCGAATCCGATCGGAGCTTGATCCCGAGCGCCGTCGAGGAGTTCCTGCGCTGGCTCACGCCCGTCCACTATTTCCGCCGGACCGCGACCCGGGACAGCGAGCTTTCCGGGTCGCGCATCCGTGCCGGTGATCGTGTGGTCATGATGTACGCCTCGGCCAACCGGGACGAGGATGTTTTCGCAGAGCCGCAGCAGTTCGACGTCGCCCGGAATCCCAACCCTCATGTGGCTTTCGGCTTCGGTGAACACTTCTGCCTCGGAGCCGCGCTCGGTCGGCTCGAAGCCCGCATCTTCCTCGAGGAGTTCTTCTCCACATTCTCGCGCGTCGAACTCGCAGGAGAGCCAGCCCGCATGCGATCCAACGAGCTCAACGCCTGGAAACGGATCCCCGTTCGGCTCGAGCCACGCTGACGACGAACGGGAGACTGCGCACGCTCCGCAACACGACGCCCTTGAACGCCGGTGAACCGGGTGCGTCTTCCGCCCAGCCAGCCATGATCAACCCGAGAAACTGGAGCGGCAGAGCGTTCATTGTTCGAAGTCCGTCGAGAAAGTCGGTCCACTGGTGCTCATCACGCGAAACCCAGAGCAGCTGAGTCTACAATCGAGCGGCTCGGCGGAGTATTGGCACACTGCGCGGTCGGTCGGGTCGCCCGGGAGTCGTCGAGGGCGCAAGTCGGGTCGTCGACCAGGCCGTCATTCGAACATGCGGCGGAGTCCGCGCGGCGCGCCAGCGGCCATCGACGAGGCGGAACGGACGCTCGCATCACACCCCGATTCGGCGGCTATCCTCGTCTCCATGTCGAAAGTTTCAGCTCGAGCGATCAGCGGACACGAATGGATACTTTTCCTAAAGCCGAAGATCGCTCTGCTCGGGCTGATGTTTGTGGCGGTTCTCGCGGGCTGTGCGCACGAGCAAGCCGTAGGTCCCCTGTTCACCGAGGCCCCGGAGCCGGGCCCTGGGCGGGCACGGGTCTACTTCTATCGTGCGGACGCACACCATTCCTACTCCCTCGTCGAGCTTCATTTCGACGATCGAAAAGCCCTCGAGATCCTCGATCAGGAGTATCTCACCTTCGAACTGGCCGAGGGAACCCACGAGCTCGAGTTCCGGCTGCAGCGGCGGTTTTGGAGTCCATCCTGGATCCGAAACGCCCAACGCGTGCGAGCGAACCCAGGACAGACGCTCTACTTCGAGATCTCCGTGGAAGTGATCGAACATGCGACACCAGCCAGTCGAGATATGGAAATCCAGGGCCGCCTTACTGGAACGGCGCGCGAGGTGGTATCGATCCAGCAGCGCAGCAGCAATGACGCGATGAACGCGCTGCGATTTTCCCATCTTCATACCCGGTAGCCCTCCGCTCTCGATGCGTGCGAACGGGCTCTGAAACTCGATAGCTGAATCTCCGATCATTTCTGCTCCCGCACCGACTTCGACCCGAGCTTCGTCTTGAGATTGCGCGGCGTCGTCTCTTCCCAGAGGCGCTCATAGGTGGCGGCTAGGAATTTAAAGCGGGATTTTTCTCGCCCCGGTAAAGGGCCGTTACGTAAACTGGCCCCGTACGGGCTCCCCCTCCACCGCGCGGATGGCCTCGTACCACGGCCTCAGATCCAAGCCGCTCACGAAGTCCCACACCGCCCGAGCCCGGTGGTCCGGCGGCAACAGACTCTCCAGATCCGTCGGTCGAAGCTCCAGCTGCTCCCGGTTCGGGCGCAACACCCGCGGAGTCTCCGTCATGATTCATCCCCCGAAACCCATCATCGCATAACACGACGGGGTTCGGGAGATATTTTCTCAGGCTCTCAGGCCTGACTGGCCCGCATCGCCGCCAGATCGGCAACCACCGCGTCAACGATCTGCTGTGTGAGCTCCGCCGGGTGGGCGAGGTCGAAGCTCGAAATCCCCTGTCTGGCGGCGTGGCCGAGGAGATGATCCTGGATGTGGCGGATCGAAGCGAGATGATCGAGCGTGCGGCCGCCCTGCCGATCGGGCTCGCTCCGGGCGCGCTGCCTCAACTGGGCGCGGTGCACGCCCTCATCATCGAGCACCAGCAACCGTTCGACGACAATCGGACCGGCGGGATGGTCCGCCATGCTGCGCGTGACGAAGCCGGGCAGGAGGTGCACGCCTTCGAGGAGGACGCTCCGCCGTTCGGACACGAGCCGCGCCGCCACTCTGGCCGTCGCCGATGCTACAACGGTCGCTTGCCGCTCGAACCCGGCGAAGACCGGCGGGATGTCGAGTTCATAGGTCGACGCGTGCAACTCGGGCAGAACCGTCGCAGGAATCACCGTGCGCAGAACTTCACGGATCGTGTCGGTGGTCACGACGCGCGACATGCCGAGCCTGACCGCGAGCCTGGTGGCCACCCAGGACTTGCCGACCCCCGGCGCTCCTGACAGGACGACCACGACGGGTCGGCCGATACGCTTTGCCGCCCGCCACGACCGGTACCTCTGCGCAAAGGACGGACCGGCGATGCGCTCTATCGTCTCCGCGGCAAGGGAAGCCATTTCGTCGGCGTCGAGCTCGGCAATTCCTGCGCTGTCTAGCTGGCGCTGGATATCGGTCGCGATGCGATAGGCGTCGTCAGTGGGCAGGCCCGTGGCGAGAATAGCGCTGGCCATGATGCCGCGCGAAAAGGGGAGGTCCATGCCGGCCCGATCGCGGACGCGGACGCCCATCGACCGGTACGCAACCAAATCTATCGGCACGGCGAAGGCTCCTTTGTCGACATCGGGACAGCATACATGGTGGCGACCGTCGGCGCGCTCACGGGGCGCGCGCGTGATCTGCTCCGCATCGACGGCGTCCGAGAACTCGTGGCGAATCGTTTCCAGGATCCTTCGCCCCATCATGAGGGCGGTAGATTCAACGGATCGATGCACCATCGTCTGTTCTTCATCACGAGGAGATGGTGCGCATGGCTCAGATGGGACGACCTGGACTTTCCGCCTTGCAGAAGATGGAGCTTTGGGAGCGATGGAAGAGCGGTCAGTCGCATGGCGAAATTGGGCGTGCATTCGGAAAGGATCCGGCATCGCTCCATGGCGTGATTGCGGCCAGAGGTGGCGGCTAGGAATTTAAAGCGGGATTTTTCTCGCCCCGGTAAAGGCCCGTTACGTAAACTGGCCCCGTACGGGGATAGTCCGGCCCTCGGTTATCCGGCACACTTCGATACTTCGAGACCCACCGGAAGCTCCTAGCGACCCCACATCCGGTTCCGAATCGGACAAAGAAGGCAGCACCAGCTCCACCCCCGCAAGCCCTGCCGGCACCACCCGGTCCTGCCCGCTCGCACACGGCGCAAGGACCCCGTGATGGCGAACCTGATGCGCCCGCGGCGGCGGGATCAGCGGCGCCAAACGCTCGAGCAGCTCCCGCCGCTCCATCACGACATGCGTCGTCCCGTCTCGCCAAGGCAACTTCAACCGATAGGCGAGTCGACCGTCCGCCATCGCTTCAAGCCGACCCAGGGCAAGCGGGGGACGGTCGACATAACGGCAGAGCCGCTCTAGTCGCTGTCGATCGCGTGCCGGAACGGCTACGTCGGCATGCAGGCTCATGCCGCCGCGACGAACGCAGCGCGGCGGGATCACGGCACTGGCTTCGACCCCCGCCTCGTCTTCTTCGACCGTTTCCACTCGATCCCCGAGCCTTCGCCACGGCTCCCCGGCCTCGGGACCCGTCGCAATCCGCGAGCGGATCGAGGCCGCCCCCAGCATCTCCATCAGGGGATCGTCGCCGGGGGTGTGCGAAGGGCCTGCGTAGACGCCGTCGAGCACGAGCGTATGGAAATGGGGCGTTAGGTTCAGGGCGGACCCGAAGCGTTGGATGAATGTGACCGCGCCACACTGCCCCTTGCGGATGCCGTAGAGCGCCCGTGCTCGTCGTCGCTGGTCCGCGAAGACCGCGCGCAGGAATGCGCGCAAGACCTCGCTCGAAAGCCTCGCATTCCAGGCGCAGCGGTAGCGAAGCAGATACGGCAGCGTGAGCACCCACTGTCGGATCGGCACTTCAGGCAGCACCCGGTTGACGAGGTGGGCCGCGGTGTCGGCCATGCGTCTTCCGCCGCACGAAGGACAGAAGCCGCGGCCCTTGCACGAAAAACCAACAAGTCGGTCGCGGCCGCAGGCGTCGCAGTGGACGCGGAGGAATCCGTGGGCCAGCACGCCGCATTCGAGGTAGCTGCGGACCTCGCGCTCCACGAAGCGAGCGACGGGGGCACCTGCGAAGCGCGCCCGGGCGAGAAAGGGGACGAACTCCGCGCAGATGACTTCGTAGAGGAGGGTCTTCTCGGGCTCGTGGCGGGCGTAGTCGGGAACAGCCAGACATCCGTCGGAACCGGGTCGACGCACGAAAGCGAGGACTCACGAGCTTGTCGGGTCACGGGGCTACGGGCGACTCGTGTACGGGCGTCCACGTAGCCGTGGCGTAGTCGCGGTGAGGGCGCACGAACGCCAGTTCTCGCTGCTCGATTGGATCTTTCGGCTCCTGCGCTGAGGCGGGCTCCGGCTTCGCGCTCGCGATGGTGGGTCAGGCGACCGATTGACCCCCGTCGACCCGGATCGTCTGCCCCGTGATGAACTTCGCGGCGGGGCTTGCGAGGAAGAGGTAGACCGGGGCGATGTCGTCGGGGGTGCCCCAGCGTTTCATCGGGGTGCGCTCGATCTCGGGCTCCTCGTAGGGTGTTCCGACCATGCCCTTTGTCATCTGGCTGCGGATCAAGCCCGGGGCGACGGCGTTGACGCGCACGTTGTCGAGGCCCCAGGCGGCGCCCATGTTCATCGTCATCTGCACGATCGCCGCCTTCGCGGCGCCGTAGCCCGGCACGACCGTGACCGCGCGATAGGCCGACATGCTCGCCATGTTGAGCACGCTCCCTCCCCCTTCGATCGTGCTCTTCGAGATGCGCTGCTTGAACGCCATCGCCAGCCGGAAGGACGCGAAGAGCGCGAGCTGCACGGCCCGCTCGAAGACTTCGGGCTTCCACTCGTCTTCGGCCATCAGCGAGGCGCCGGCGTTGTTGACCAGGATGTCCATCCGGTCGAAGGCACGCGAGAGGCGCTCGAGATCGGCTTCGCTCGTCATCTCGGCCTGGTGGTAGTCGAGGCCCGAGAGGTCTTCCGGGTACTCGGAGGCTTTCGCCTTTCGTCCCGTGATCGCGACCTTCGCATTCGCCGCCCGGAATGCCCGGGCGATGCCGAGGCCGATGCCGTTCGAGCCGCCCGTGACGAGGACCTGTGCCCCATCGAAATCGAAATCGATTCGCGCCGTCATCTCGTCGCCTCGCTTTCCGTCATCAAGCCTGCTTGGCTCGCGCTTCGAGTCTCTCGATCTGTTCGTTCAGCCACGCGCTGAGCCAGAAATTGACGCTCTGCTTCGCGAGCGCGCGGTGGACCGCGATCGCGACCTCGAAGGCCGAAGCCTTCGGCTTCGGCTCCGAGAGCACGATGTCGAGGAGATGGAGCGCCTCTTCGTGCTGGCCGGCCGCGAGCTTCGCGCGGGCCCGGTCGACGAGGGCCGAGGCCCCGCCCGCGAGCTCGACGAGATCGCCGTGGATCCGGCGCCGCGGAACCGTGTAGAGCTCGGTCGTCGACTCGTGATGGAACCAGCCCGCGTAATGCTCCCAGATCGCCTGCACGCTCCAGCGGACCGTGCCGTAGCCCTCGCCGACTTCGAGGGTGGGCGGAAGCTTGATCTCGGCGAGCAGCGTGTGGAGATCCTTCCCCGCGTTCATCCCCTTCACCGTCTCGTCGTGGACCCAGAGCGTCGCGTCCCGGATACGCTCGATCTCGCTCTGGATCAGCGCTTCGCCCTCGATTGGCTGGTGGTGTCCGACCAGGAGGAGCTTCGGCTTCAGATCGCGGACGAGCTCGAAGGCGGCGGCGCAGGTCAGGGCGTCGCGATAGCGATCGCCGCGCACCGTCACGAGGTTCGGGAAGTGGCCGAACAGGCAGCTGAAGAGATTGCCCGGGAAGCAGATCCCGTGTTCCGGCAGCCAGACGACGAGCGAATCGTTCGTCTCGGCCCCCTTCACACCGATCAGCTCGACCCGCAGGCCCCCGAGCGTGAACGTGAAGCGACTGTCGAACGTGATGTCCGGCGTCGGCACCGCCTGCGGCGGCAACGTCCCGTGGTCCGCGAGCGCCTGCTTGACCGCCCGCGCGTTATCCCGCTTGAACGCGAAGGCCGAGCGCGAGCCGCGAAACGGGGCCAGTCGGCGATCGTAGGCCTGGTGCTCCGAGTTTCCCGCCTGGGCGATGACTTGCGTCCCCGCCCCGCGCAGATGGTCGACGCCACCGACGTGATCGACGTGGCCCTGCGTCAGGACGATGTAGCGCGGCGGATGCGGATCGATCTCCGAATAGTTCTTCTTGTGGTAGGGCGCTTCGAAGAACATCCCCGTGTTGACGACGATGCTCCCCTCGGAGGTCGTGAGGAGGAAGCTATTCGAGAGGCCCTCGGAGAGATGGATGAAGTCGTTGATCGGCTGTGTACCGAAGGTCGCGGGATACGGAGCGCCGGGGCGGGACTTCCAGAGGGGGGTGGGCATGGCGACTACTCCCAGAGCGAATCGATGCGACGGACGGGTCCGATCTTGGCGGGGCACGGCGGTCCCGCAGGATCGAGATTCCCAGGAAATCTCGAACCACGCAATGCCACCGCCTCCTGGTGTTCAGTTCGTTTCTCTCCTCCCATGCCCCGCGCTGCCCAACCTCCATGCGATAATTCGAAGGAAGTGCTCCACTGTGAGAATGGTCCGATCCATCGCCATCGACTGGTCTGGCGCCCGAAACCCGCGCGGAAAGATCGTCTTGGCCGAAGCTGGGTCAGGAACGCTGCGCCGCCTTGAAGCATTCGAATCACGTGAACGGGTCATCCAGGCTGTCGAGACCTACGGCTCGCTTGGCGAGCGCGTGGTCGTCGGCATCGATTTCTCGTTCTCATTTCCCCGCTGGTTCATTCATGATCTCGGCGTCGCCGACGCGTTTGAGCTCTGGAACGTCGTCCGCGAGCGGGGCGAGCGCTGGCTTGACGACTGCCCTCGGCCCTTCTGGGGCCGACCTGGCCGGCCGAGGTGGGAGCTCGAGGCACATTTTCGTCAGACCGAGAAACACGTAGGCACCGCGCTCGGCTTCAGACCGAAATCCACCTTCCAGATCGGAGGTGCGGGTGCCGTCGGAACCGGCTCGATCCGCGGCATGCCGCATCTGTCGCGCTGCCGCGAAGTGGGATTCTCCGTCTGGCCCTTCGACGCGTCGACTCAGCATGACGTGATTGAGATCTATCCGCGGGCATTGACCGGCGCTGTCGTGAAGAAATCGCCGACCGCTCGTCGGAATTACATCGAGAGATCTCAGTGGCGCCTTTCGTCGGATGACCTGAACGCGATCACCGACTCCGAGGACGCATTCGATGCGGCCGTGTCCGCGCTCGTCATGGACAGCCACGCGAGCGAGCTCGCCACCCTTGCACCAGGCGACTCAACGGAAATGCTCGAGGGACGGATCTGGTACCCAGACGTCCCCTGATCTCGAGGACGCAAATGATCCGGCTTTGCCGCCCTTCTGAACTCGAAATCCGGACGTGGCTTGATGCCATCGATCGAACCTTCAGCCATTTCGAGGTCGGCGGGACCGCTGAGCCCGCCGCGCTCGAGGACCTGGCCTCCCACTACGTGATCGACCACCGGCGATTTCTGGTCGGACACGGTCGCGATCTCTTCGCTCAGGCCCGCGCCGCGCTCTTTGCCTGGCGCCATTTCGAGATCCCTTGGCTCGAGCTCCAAGGCGCGGACCGGCCCGTCCACGAAGGACAGGTCGTCGCGACGCTGACCCGCGTCCTCGGAATCTGGTTCATGAATCCGTGCCGCGTCGTCTATCGCGTGGATGCGCCCGGGGACACGGACGAAGTGGCCTTCGCCTATGGGACGCTGTCGGGCCACGTCGTGAGCGGCGAGGAGCGCTTCACGGTGCGGCGCGATCCGAGAACCGACGAGGTTTACTTCGAGATCCTGGCGTTCTCACGACCCGCGATGTGGCTCACACAGATAGGCCGTCCCTCGATGCGCCGCGTCCAGAAGCGATTCGCGGACGCGGCCGCCGAAGCCCTCACGCGGGCGTGTGAACGCTCTCAGTCGAGCCGAATCGGGTGGTCGACGTCGCGCGAAGGTTGATCGCGATCCGCGCGAATCAGACCGCCTCGACCCGCGCCGGCGTGCTCTTGTGCCACGGCGTTCCCGCGATCGGATCGCGATCCTCGCCGCGCGTCAGCTCGTTGGGCGCGATGCCCCCGTGCTCGTTCGAACCGGGATGCTCGACGCCGGTCCCGTTCGGGAGCGAGACGTGGCCCGGCTGCATGCGGTCCGAGATCTCGACGGCGACGATGGCGTTGCCGCGGCGGGTCGTGACCCGGGCGCGGCCGCCTTGGACGAGACCCAACTTCGCCGCGTCGGCGGGCGAGACGCATAACGCGCCGTCGAGATCCTTCTTCCTCCAGGCGGGATTGCGCAGGATCGTGTTCGCCGTGAAGGAGCGCCGCTCGCCGGCCGAGAGGACGAAGGGGAACGCCCGATCCGCGGGGATCCGCGCCTCTGTCGCGAGGCCATCGAGCTCGTCGAAGAGCTCGGGCACGGCGAGCTGGATGCGGCGGTTCGGCGTTCCGATGCGCGCGAGAGTTTCGCTCCACTCGTCGACGGCGAAGACGAAGCCGTGCTCGGAGGCGAGCATGGCGTCGAAGAGCGCATCCCCGAGATCGCCCTGGTCCTCGAGATCGGCGCCGATACCCGCCCGGCGCAGCGAATCGGGGACCTGGCGCGCCACGATCTGGGCGAGCGCCCAGAGGAGCGCGCCCTCGGCCGTCCCCTTCGGCAGTTGGTCGCCGATCGCGCGGTAGAGCGCGACCGGTGCCATCGCCATGAACGACGGATCGGACGCCATCTGGCGAAAGAACTCGTCGCGGAAGGCCGTGCGCCCGAGCTCCCAGCTGCGGCGGAGCGCGTCGATCGCGGTCTTCGGCAGTGCACCCATCGCCTCGACGAGGCGCGCATGCAGCTCCGCCTCCGAGAAGAGCCCCGCCGGCGGCTCGAAGAGCGCGCGCCGCAGATGGAAGACGTTCTTCGGGAACTCGAAATTGAAGAAGGTCGCTTCGGCCTTCTCGTACTGGGTCGCGACCGGGAGGACGTAGTCCGCCATGCGGCCGGTCTCGGTCAGCGCGACGTCGACGACGACCACGAGGTCGAGGGCCGCGAACGCCTCCCGCATGCGGGGGGCGTCGGCCAGCGAGTGGATCGGGTTCGCGGCCTCGACGAACATCGCGCGGAATCGCTTCGGGTGGTCCGTCAGGATCTCGTCGGGAATCGCATTGCAGGGGACGAGGCCGCCGATGATGCGCGAGCGGGTCACGGGCGAGCGGACGTCCCGCGTGACGGTCGAGGTCGTGATCAGGGGCTGGATCGACGTGACGGGATGGGCCGTGCCGGGGTGGCCGTAGTTTCCGGTGCCGTAGGCGATGAGGCGGTGGAGATAGCTGACGAGAGTCGAGCGGCGATTCATCTGGACGCCGAGGTCCTCGAAGAACGCGGCGCTCGCCGCCGACGCGATCCGTCGCGCCGCCATGCGGACGAGCGCCTCGGGCACACCCGCCTTCTCGCAGTAGTCGGCGACGGGGACCGTCTCGAAATGCGGCCGCACGGATTCCAGGCCATCGGCGTGGCGCGCGAGCCAGCTCTCCGCGAGCCGGCTCTCCTGGACGAGCACCGCGAAGATCGCCGCGAGCAGCCACGCATCGCCGCCCGGCTTGACCTGGAGATGGATGTCCGCGAGATCCGCCGTCTCGCTGCGGCGCGGATCGATCACGATCAGGCAGCGATTCGGATCCTTCGCGATCTCGCGCAGCGTGACGCGGGCCCGGGGAAATCCGTGGGAGAACCAGGGATTCTTGCCGATGAAGACGGCGACCTCGCAGTGCTCGAAATCGCTGCGCGTGAAGGCGCCCGTCATCTGGGCGGCGACCCAGGCCTCGCCGGTCTTCTCCTGGGCGAGGGCATTCGAGCGATAGCGGGAGCCGAGGACGGTGCGGAGCGAACGCGAATAGCCGCCGGGGAGATGATTGCCCTGGCCACCGCCGCCGTAGTAGAAGATCGATTCTCCGCCGTGCAGATCGCGGATCGCGGCGAAGCGCTCCGCCACCTCGCGGATCGCCGTCTCCCAATCGATTTCCTCGAAGGTTCCATCCGCGCGGCGGCGCAGCGGTGTCGTCAGTCGGTTGGGATCGTTCTGGTAGTAGTCGAGGCGCGAGGGCTTCTCGCAGGCGTAGCCCGCGGAGCTCGGATGCGCCTTGTCGCCGCGGATGCGCTCGAAGCGCCGGCCGTCGTCTCCGCCGAGCTCGATCTCGATGCCGCAGTTGCATTCGCACAGGATGCAGGCGCTCGGACGCCAGCTCGACCCGGAAACACGACCGGCGAACGACGAATGGGATTCGGGACCGCTCATCGGGAGGCCTCTCGAGGCTCGCATCGACTGACGGCGAAGCGAGCGCTGCCCGCCGGGATCGGCGGTGGGGCGCGAGGACACGGTCGGCGATGGCGACTCAGGGCGCAAGCGCCGTGGACGTGACCAGGAGTCCTGAAGTGCGGCTTTTCGGCGCGGAGATTCAGCGCGCCCGACCCCGAGCATCCGCCCGCAAACGACTAGGCGAGGCCCGCGAGCATTTCCGTCTTCACGATCCGCGGCACCGGACAGGGCGGTGCGCCGTCGAGCCTGTACCAACGGAACTGCCATACCCCGTCCAGATGCCCCGCCGTCGAGATCCATTGTGCCTGCGCGAGCTTTGGATCGCGATGGGCCACGACGAGCCTGACCGAGCCGTTCGGCCGGCGGGTCGCGAGTCTCGCATTGGTATGGATCGGATGGTGGCGATAGTCGAAGGACTCGCCCCAGTAGTTCGAGAGCACGAACATCCAGTACGGACATTCCGGCGGCGGCACGAAGTCGATCACCGCGGCCTCGTCCGGCTCGAGCCGCCACCAACCGGACGACATCTGGTTGAACGGAATGCCCTGGTTCCGACGCATGCCCTCCGGATCGCTCGCCTCGAAGCGGTTGATGCCCACCGCGGCGAACTGTTCGGAGTAGTCGAAGAAGAGCTTGTTGCTGCCGCGCAGGTAACGCGTCGTTCGACGCAGCGCGGCCGCGACGGTCGCGGGATCGAGGGCCGGCGGCGGCTCGCTCGCATCGGTGCGCTCGATCCGGAACTCGCCCGCGCGCTCGCTGCGGCGATCCCAGAAGGTCTGCCGGATCATGAGCGTCGTCGAGCCGGGGCCGAGGCAGATCCAATTGCCGGGCTGCTCCCGCGCCGAGAGCTTCACCTCGAACGATCCGTCGGGCGCGATCACGAACTCGTCGAGGTCGACAAAGGCGACGGTGTCGCGCCCCTGCTCGCCCTTGCCGTAGGAGCCGCCGTAGATCGCGAAGGTGATGGTGTGCGCGTCGCCGCGACGGCCGACGAGGCGGTACTCGAAGGCCTCGGAGATGTAGGCATTGAGGTGGATGTTGTCGGGATTGTCCCAGCCGAGCTTCATCGTCTCGTGCAGGCTCACCGTCAGCGCCGGCACCGCCGCGTCCCCCGACTCGACGATCAGCTCGAAGGCCGAGCGCAGCATGCGGGTCAGGAAGCGATGCCCCTCGGCGAGATCGACGGGAGCCTTCGGCGCGGTCGGGCGCAGGATTTCGCTGCCGAGCGCCTTCAATTCGTCGCAGAATTGCGCCCAGACTTCACCCGAGAGCATGGCCGTCAGCGCCTTGTCTTTGGCTTCGCTGCTCATCGCACAGCCTCCCGGGCGGGCACGGCGGCGGGCGCCGGCTCGGGCCACGCGAATCGAATGAAGAGCGGCGCGAGCTGCTCGCGGATCTCGCTCGGCGTGAGGCCGAACTCGGCGAGTGAATAGTCGTGGGCGGGCTTGTAGGCGCGCGCATGACCGGCGGCGCGTGCCATCGCCGCTTTGGACGAGGCGCTGATCGGAATGCCCAGATCTTCGTAGGTCTTGCGCATCGCGGAGGCTGGATCCGTCGTCAGGAGCTCGTAGGGAATCGCGGTCCAACGCGTCCCCGGATGTCGAGCGAGAACCTCGAAGGGGTAGAGATAGTGTGCGATCGAGTTCTCGCCGACGATCTCGAGGGCAGACGCGATCTGCG
>JANMTD010000237.1:0-5850 GCA_031390075.1 Deltaproteobacteria bacterium
GAGGCGCGCGTCGCGGTCGGACTCGGCCTGCGCACTCTCGTAATCGTCGAGCGCCCCCTCGAGCCGGGCGCGCGCATCCAGCTCGACCGCACTCACGACGGAAGCATGGATCACCAGCGCGAGTGCGACGACAGCCCCCACGAGCCCCGCACGGACTACGACTCCGAGCCGCATAGCGCGCTTCA
The DNA here is from genome assembly GCA_031390075.1 of Deltaproteobacteria bacterium. Lineage (GTDB taxonomy): Bacteria > Myxococcota_A > UBA9160 > UBA9160 > UBA4427 > UBA4427. The sequence goes on from JANMTD010000237.1 coordinate 186, forward strand.
TCATCGTCGTCATCGATCCCTCTCCACCGCAGCGCGCCGCTCCTCGATCCAGCTCCGCGCACGCTCGGCGAGAGTTCCGGGCACACCGCCCGCCGCCCCCGGCGCGAAGCGCAGCGCGTCGCATTCGGCGAGCAGTGCGTCGAGGGCCGGCGTTGCCTCGTCGGGGAACGCCGCCACGAGCTCGCGAAGCGCGCGGCCGAGGGCACCGGCGCCCTCGGCGTTGCCCGGTACGACGGCGGCCTCGATCGCGTTCTTCGCCTCCGCGAGAGATCGCAGGCGCTCGCGCACGCGCGGATCGACCGCGCGCCGACGGCGATCGATGAAGCCGAGCCCGAGCAGTGCGAGCCCCACGCCGTAGAGCGAGTAGGTGGCGAGGTCCGTTCCGCGCTGCGCGCGCACCGCCTGCAGGAGGACGTCGGGATCGCGCTCGACGGCGAGATTGGCGGCGCTCTCGGCGAGCGAGCTCTGGCGCGCGCCACCGGCAGCCGCCGTATCCGCGCCGTTCGGAGCCGATCCCGCCTCCGCGCTCGCTCCGCCGAGCAACCCGTTCGGCGTGCCCGCTCCGCCGGCCGACGCGAACGGGTCGGCCAGCGACCCCGCATCCGCCCCCTCGCCCGCGCGACTCGCCACGGCGTCGGCGCCGACCACTCGGGCCGCGCCGACCGAGAGCGCGATCGGCTGGGAGTAGACCGTCTCGAAGCGGCGCGTCTCCGCGTCGAACCAGCTGTAGGCGAGGGCCGGGATCTCGCGCACGCTGGCATCGAGGACCCGCAGCGTGACCTCGAAATGCTTGCCGTCGTCATCGAGGAGCCCGGCCGGCGCCTCGTCGGGCAGGCGGAAACGCGCGGGATCGAAGAGACCTTCGGCCGCGAGCGGCGGGAGACCGGCCGACGAGAGATCGCCGTGACCGCGCAGATGGAAACTGAGCTCGATCGGCTCGCCGAGCTGGACGACGCTGCGGTCCGCACCGACCTCGAGGCTGAAGCCCGAGCCGACGGCACCCGCGAAGCTCGCGGGTCTTCCCGCCGCCGGTACCTCGGCGACCTCGAGCACCACGGGCCGCCCGGACGAGACCGATCGCCGGGACTCGACCGCCTGGCGCCCCCCGAAGAGATCCCGGCGAAAACGCGTTCCGCGTTCGATCGCGACCGTCGGTGCTCCGGCCCGGATCTCGCCGGGCGCCTGTGCGATCAGGGTTCGCTCCGCGCGCAACACGAGGTTCGAGCGGCCCCCGATCATCCGCTCCTCCGAGATCGCGGCCAGCCGCAGGCCGCCGGCGGCGGTCGCGATCTCGAGCTGCGTGTTCGAGCGGGGCGGCGTCGTGTCGATGAAGCGCAGACCGGGGACGTCGAAGAGCGGGATCTGGACGCGGTAGTTGAGGTAGTCCTGCAGGACGACGTTGTCGAGCCGGAGCTCGATCGCGACGTGCACCCTCAGCCCGACGAAGATCGGCCCCTGCGGCAGCACGACCGAGATCCCGAACTCGTCGCTCGTCGGCACCGCCGCGATCTCGAGGGCGAAGGGTTGCGTCCGCCGCAGCGTGCTTCCCTGTCGCACCCGGAACTCCGGCACGCGCACCGATCCGACGCGGGTGCTCGACAGCTCGTAGCGATAGGCGAAGGTCACCTCGTGGACCCGGGAGAACTGACCGTTGACGATCGAGATCGAGGTCGACGTGCTCGGCGACACCCCGGCGAATCGAATCGTGAGCCCGTCCTGGGGATCGAACTCGACCTCGGGCGCCGGCTCCTCCTCGAAGGCGGACGCGACGACCTGGAGTTCGATCGGCTGTCCCTGGTAGTGGGGTCCGGGATCGATCTCGACGCGCACGTCCTGCGCCGCCGCCGGACTCACCGAGGCAAAGAGCAGCGCCCCGAACGCGCCCACGAGCGCGCGCATCCCGACGAACCGAGATCCCTGCCCTTCCCGCCTCACCAATCCTTCTCCACCGGCGCCGACCGGCGCTGATTTCGCACCTTCCGCTCGTTCGCCGCTCGCCGCTCGGCCTCGCGATCGCGCACACCCTGCAGGAGCTGTGCGCCTTCATCTTCGCTCGCAGACGCCTCGTCGTCCTCTCCCGCCTGCGATGCCTGCGGCTCCTCGCCTTCCCCCGGCTCGGGCTGGGCCGGATCGGGAGCCGACTCCTCCGAATCCCCGGCGTCCGAAGGCGACTCGTCCTCACCCGATTGCGGATCCTGCTTCGGCGACTCCTCGGGCTTCTCCGGCGGCGGAGGCGAGAGCAGCTCGAGGGCCTTGCGAAGCTCTTCGCGCGCGACGGTCTGCGCGTCGGCGGCGGGCGGAAGTGGCAGGGCCTCGCCCGCGAAGGTCTCGCCCGCTTCCTGCATCGAGAGCTGTGCGGTTGCGACATGGTCCGCCGCGCGGCGCAGCGTGGCGGCATCCGGCCCGGACGCCTCGCCGCTCGGCGCGTCGCCCGCGCCCTCGCCCGCCGCAGGATCGGCCGCCACCGCCTCGGATTGCGCGACCAGCGCGTCGGCGATCGCGCCCGCCCGGGACTCGAGCGACTTCTGCTCGCCGTCGATCGCCCCGACACGGGCCCGTGTCTCGGCGCTCCGCTCACCGGGCGGCTCGTCCGCGGCGGCGAGGGCGATGGCATCCCGGGTTCGATCGGAGAGATCGATCTGATCGCGCTCGAGCCGCTGGAGCTGTTCGAGGAGCGTCGAGAAGAGCATGCGGAGCGCATCGAGGCGTGCGGCCGCGCGACTGGCGGCGACGCCGACTCGCGGCCAGTCGGTCCCGCGCGCAGCACCCCCGCTCTTCCCGGGGAAGGCGGATTCCGCTTCGTCCATCGCACTCGCCGCTTCCGCAAGCAGCGTGGTCGCCCGCTCGAAGCGCTGCTCGAGGGCCTCGCGCCGGGCGGGATCGGGCGGCGACGGCGACGGAGCCCCTTCGTCCGCGGGTGCCGCGGTGTCCGGGGATTCGAGAGCTGCGAGCGCCGCTTCGCGCTCGCTGGCGAGCAGGGTCTCGAGGCGGGTCGCGCGGTCGCGATTTCTGGACTGCTCGGCCGCGAGTACCGACTCCGCCCGGGCGCGCAGCGCGAGGACGCTCTCCTCTTCGGTCGTCGCGACCCCGGCGATCCGGGACTCTGTTTCGTAGCTGACGGCGAGCAGCTCACGCAGATCGAAGAAGAGCTCCCGGGCCTCACCCAACGCCTCGATCGCTTCCCCGTCGCCCGCGAGGGCCGGATCGAACTTCGTCTCGGCCAGGGCCGCCATCGCACGACCCAGCGCCGAGTGGGCAGCGCGGATGAGCGGGGCCGCCGCTTGAAGGGCGGCGCGCAGGCTCTCCGGGATCGAGGCACTTTCGTTCGGCGGATCGCCCGCGGTCGGCGGCGATCCGGCACTCGATCCGGCCATCGCACCAGAGGCCGCCTGCTCGGCCGCGGTCGTGAAGCGCTCGCCGAGCTCGCCCACGCGCGCTTCCACCGCGGCGGTCTCGGCGTAGGTCGCCTCCGGTGTCAGGAAGGCGGGCAGTGCCTTGCCCGCCTCCGGCGACGCCGCCGCGCCCGCCAGCGCTGCCGTCGCTCGACCGATCCCCTCGACCTCGCCGATCAGGACCCCGATCTGCTCGACCGGATCGCGGAGCTGATCGCGGGCGCGTTTCAGCGAATCGAGGGCCTCGGAGCCCCGGCGATAGGCGCGCTCGGCGCTCCGCAGGCGCAGCTGGCGACGCGCCTGCCCCATCCGCTCGACCCCCTGGTCGAGATAGCGGAGCACGCCCTCGAGCGACGCACTGCGAAGCGCGTCCTCGGGCGTGCGCGCATCCTGCGCCTTCGCATCGATGATCGATTTCTCGTTCGCCGCTCGCTCGGCGAGATCCTCCCCGCCGGCCAGAAGCTCGCGCTGAGCCGTCGCCGCCGCGTCGAAGGCGGGTCGGAGCGCATCGACCGCAGCGGGTTCCGGCGCACGCGCAGCCGACTCGAGCAGCAGCGCCGTCTCGCCGACGCGACCGCGCTGGGTCTCGATCAGGCGGTCGAGCTCGCCCTCGAGATCGCGCTGGCCCTTGCGCGCGATCTCGTCTGCCAGGATCAGGGCGCGCCGGAGCGTGACGTCGAGATTGTGGCGCGGATCGGCCTCGTCGGGCTGCATCGCCGAAGCCTCGCGGAACCAATCCGCCGCCTCGTGGAGACGGGTCAGGGCCTCGCCGGGATCGCTCGCCTGCAGGGTGTCCGCCTGGGCGACTGCCGCCATGCCCAGGTTGTAGCTCGCCGCATAACGCAGCTCGAGATCGTCGACGGCCTCGCGCCGGGCCTCCCGGTAGAGCGTGCTGGCGAGTGCCGAGTCCCCCGCGGCGAGCTTCTCGTTCGCGCGATTGAAGCGTGTGCGCGGGTCCTCGTCGGGCGGGGTCGTGCTCTCGACCGCGGGCTGACCCCCGGGCGCCGCCTGCGGATTCGCGACCGGACCCGGCGCCGCGGCCGGCTCTTCGGCCGCGTCGAGGGCGGGCGCGGCTACCGCCGCGGGATCGCCCGCAGCTTGCGCGGGCGACGCGGCAACCGGAACAAATGTCGCCGATACCGCGACGACGAATGCCAGGCCGACGAGGGCGGCCGAGCCCGCCGCCGGCCGCGGCGAATCCTTCGCTTGAACAGGGGCACGCCTGCGCGCCGCCACCGGCCCATTTCGCCGGGTCCCGCCGGCGGTCGCCGAAGCGCCGAGCACGAGACAGACCAGCGCCGCCGCGACGAAGCCCTGGTAGAGCTCGCCGCGGATCGAGCGGCCGCGGGCGTCGAGCTGCCCGCGTGTCAGGCGAGCGATGTGTGCCTCGTAGATCGAGGCGAGATCGAGGACCCCCATGCCGGCCGGCACGTACGCCCCGTCGGTCGCGAGCGCGATCTCGCGCAGCAGATCCCCATTGAGGCGGCTGATGACGGGATTCCCGTCCGAGTCGCGCACCTGCGTTCGCGAGCCGTCCTCGGGATCCCGCACGAAGACGGGGCTGCCGGCCTCGTCACCGAAGCCGATCGTGATGATCTTGATGCCGGCTTCGGCGGCCTTCTTCGCGGCATCGAGGGCGAAGGAGTCGTGGTCTTCGCCGTCGGTGATCAGGATCAGCGCGCGCTGGGCGGGTCCGGGCTCGCCGAGGCCGGCGACCGCGCGCAGGATCGGCTCCGCCAGCCGCGTTCCACCGCGGGAGACGCTATGCGGCCCCGCACCGTCGAGGGCGAGGCGCAGGAAGCTCCTGTCCGGCGTCATCGGCGAGAGGATGCTCGCGCGGCCGGCGAAGGCGATCAGGCCGACCTGGTCGTTTTCGAGATACGCGAGCAGGTCACTGATCTCGGCCTTCGCGCGCTCGAGTCGCGAGGGCTTCGCGTCGTCGGCGAGCATCGAGCGCGACACGTCGAGGGCGATCATGATCTCGGCTCCGACCCGGGGCGTCGCGACGAAGCGCTCGCCCCATTGCGGCCGCATGAGCGCCACGACCATCAGGAGCCCCGCGAGCGCGTAGAGGGCGAGTCGCAGCCCGCGGCGCCAGGGGGCAGGACCTTCGACGAGGCGATCCTCGAGGGCGCGCCCGACGAGGCGATTCAAGCTGTCCGATCCGCGCTGCTCGAGCCAGACCAGCAGGCCTACCAGCAGCGCCCAGAGCCAGAGGCCGTGGACGAGCTCGGGATGGGCGATGTGCAGGGCGTCGAGATTCACGCCGGCAG
>JANMTD010000265.1:0-4132 GCA_031390075.1 Deltaproteobacteria bacterium
CAGGCGCGCCCGCCCCGCCTGTGTCGTCCAGACGATCGTGTGCGGAGACGCATCCAGGGCAGGATGGTCGAGCGGGAAATCGCCGCGGGCGGACAGCACGAGCAGGATCGGCCGCGACGCCCGCCCGAGCCGATCGGCACGCCAACGCTGCCAGTCCGCCGCTTCGCGCGGATCCTCGGAGGTCCGGTGGACGAGCTCGGGCTCGCCGCGCAGGATCGCCCCGGTCGTCACGATCACATCGGCCCGGGCGCGCGCGGAGCCCAACACGAAGCGATCCGTTCGACTGCGGGGCGCTCCCGGCCCGACCGCGATCGCGGCCCGGGGATGCGAGCCGATCGCGGTAACGTGGACGACACCGGTCTCGAGTCGCCAATCGATCTGTGCCCCGAACAAGCGCTCGAGCTTGCTCTCGAGCTCGCGGGTCGGACTGGGGCTGGATAGGCGGGTCACGCTCGCCCTCGAGAGGCCGGATTTCTTCATGGGCTGAGGGCTCAGTTGCGGGCGCCGGTCGGAGGGAACGCGTCGAGCACCGCCTTGACGCCGGCCTCGAAACGCTCGAGCCCCCGGTCGCGATCGCGGGTCTGGATGAACCCGCTGCCCCAGCCCCGCCACACGAGCGCCTTGCTCTCGGGCTGGAGGAAGTCGACGATCAACGTGGCCTCTTGATAGTCGCGCACGTCGGTTCCGCCGTAGATCCCGAACCCGGATGGCCCGCGGCCGTAGCCATAACCGCCGAAGGCACCCACGCCGCTGCTATTGACCTTCAACTTCTCGTCGAGAAGGACTCCGTAGGTCACGAGAAAATCGGCGTCCGCCGGATCCTCGACGGACACGAGACCACGACCCGTCAGATTCGCCTCGACCGCCCCCCGGATGCGCTTTCGCAACAGGCTGTTGTCGGCGAAAGGATCGGCGCCTTCGGCCACGGGCGGCTCGAGCCAGAAGAAACGTTGGTAGCCCTCGAAGGAAACGCTCTCGTCCCAGTCCGAGCGGACGTTGTAGGTCCGACACGCCGACAGCACGCAGAGCAGAAGCAGGATCAGGGCGGGCAGCGCGGATCGAGGGAGTGCGGTGTGCCGAGTGTGCATGATGAAGCCCTCCTGCGGAAGCGAATCCTCGGGTTGCGACCCGGTTCCGTGCCGGTCGTGTGCCGAGAATAGCCGCCGCGCCGGTCCGCCCGCGCGGGTGCGGTGCTAGCGTTCGAGTTGATCCCAACCCCCCGGCTGACTCCGGCCTCTCGAGGACCGGATCAGGAGATCCATCATGCCGCTCGATCCCGAGGCGAAGGCCATGCTCGAAGCCATGTCCGCGGCCCCCCAGGTCGATCTCTTCTCGGTGCCGCACACCGTCGTGCGACAGGCCTTCGGCGCCATGCCCGGCGGCAGCACACCCGGCCCCGAGATGGCATCGGTGGAATCCCGGGACATCGACGGCCCCGGCGGCAAGATTCCCGTCCGCATCTACACACCGATCGGCGGCACCGCACTCAAGCCGGGCATCGTCTTCTTCCACGGCGGCGGCTTCGTCCTCTGCAGCCTCGACACCCACGACGCGACCTGCCGCCAACTCTCACAGGGAACCGACAGCGTCGTCGTCTCCGTCGACTACCGCCTCGCCCCCGAAGCGAAGTTTCCCGCCGCCCCCGAAGACTGTTATGCCGCGACCCAGTGGACGGCGTTCCACGCGCGATCGCTCGGGATCGACGCGCGGCGGATCGCCGTCGCCGGCGACAGCGCCGGGGGCAACCTCGCCGCCGCCGTCTCGCTCATGTGCCGCGATCGCGGGGGCCACCTCCCGATCCACCAGCTCCTGATCTACCCCGTGACCGACTTCGCCTTCGAGACGGGCTCGTATGCCGCGAACGGCGAGGGCTATTTCCTCTCGACCGACATGATGCGGTGGTTCTGGCACCACTATCTCGAGACCGACGCCGACGGCGACAACCCCCTCGCCTCGCCCCTGCGCGCCGCGCATCTCCAGGGACTCCCGCCGGCCACCGTGCTGACGGCCGAATACGATCCGCTGCGGGACGAGGGACGCGCCTACGCCCAGCGCCTCGCCGCCGCCGGCGTGCCGACCCAGTACACGAACTACGACGGCGTGTTCCACGGGTTCTTCGGCATGACGGAGCAGCTGCCCCGGGCGCGGCAGGCCGTCGACGAGGCTTGCGCGGCGTTGCGAAAGGCCTTCGGTGCCTGAGGCTTCCGAATGGCAGCGCCTCGATCTGGCCCTCCTACCAGGCGAGAAACGGGTCGTGCAGATCGGGGAGCGGGAGATCCTGGTCTGCCGGACTCCGGAGCGCTATTTCGCCTTCGCGAGCCGCTGTACTCATGCGGCCTGGCCGCTCGCCGATGAGCCCGTCGAGGGGTCGCAGATCGTGTGCACGCTCCATGGCGCCCGCTTCGACATGCGAGACGGTTGTCCGGTCGCAGGCCCCGCCCGGAAGCCGCTCTCGACCTATCCCATCGAGCTACGGGACGGCGAGATCTATATCCGGCCCTGAGGAATCAGGCCCTGAAGAACGTGAGTTTTTAAAACGATGATGCGTGATCGACGACGCCCGGCCGTATTGACCCTCTCGCTCGTGCTCGGATTCGCGACAGGCTGTGCTTCGCTCAGCTATGACGAACCGGCTGGCAACGCGAACGCCGCAGCCGCTGCGACTCCCGCGCCCGCTGCGGAATCCGCGCCGGCGCCGGCCGAATCGACCGCGAACCCTGCGGCCGCCGACGCCAATGCAGCGCCCGCTCCGGCGGCGCCCACTCGCCGCGAGACGCCGACCCACGCCCGCCTCGCACGGCTCTCACGCCAGGACCCCGACGCGGCCGAGCCGGAGTCTGGACGGAATTGGCGCCAGCTCACGCAGCTCGCCCGCGAGAGCGCGCAGACGGGCAAGCTCGACAAGGCCGACGAGCTGCTCGCGCAGGCCGCACTTCAGGTGAAGGATCGCCGGCCGACCAACACCCAGCGGCGCACGGTCTTCGGCCTCCGCGCCCGCCTCGCCCACGACATGGCGGCGCTCGGCGAGACGGAGAAGGCCGATACCCTGGCGAACCAGCTCTTCGATGAAGTGCGCGCCGAGCCCGCCCTCGCAGACGCAGCCCTCGTCACCCTCGCCCGCGCCACCGCCGACCGTCGGCTCGCCGCCGCCAAGCAGGCGGGTCGCGACGAGTCCCAGCTGCCCCTGCTCGCCCTCGCCTTCACGGCATCGCAGTCCGGCACCGCGAGCCGCGAGCGCCTGGGCCTCGCCTTCGAAGTCGCGCTGACGGCGCTCCGCGAAGGCGATCTCGACCTCTCGCGGCGGGCCATCGACCAGGCCGTCCTCGACGCGCAGGTCATCGCCCCGTCCGACCGGGGGCAGGCCGCGGCGCTCAAGATCTACAAATCGCGCATCGCCCTGGCGCAGCGGGACCTCGAGACCGCCGAGTCCACGGCCTACGCCGCCGTCCGGATCTTCGAGGAGATCGGCGCCGACCCCTCGAGTCTGGGCGTCGCCGAAGCGACTCTCGGACAGGTGCTCGCCGAGAAGGGCGAGCTCGAGCGCGCCCTCGAGCTCGGCCGCGCCGCCTACGCGCGCCTGTCGAGCTCGGAGACGATCGTGCCCCACGCCCGTCGCCAGATCCCCGCCTGCCTGGCCCGGATCGAATGGCTCGCCGGTGAGCGCGACGCCGCGGGCGCCCACTATCGGGAAGCGCTCTCGATCCCCGCCGACGGCTCGGATCGCGACGCGGACCTGATCCACGACATCAAGGCCTCGCTCGCCGACCTCGAGACGAGTCCGTCCGCAGCCCCGGCGCCCTGATCAGAGCACGCGCTCGGCGACGATCGACACGTAGGCTGGATTCACACCCAGCAGAACCGGAAAGCGCCGCTCGCTGCGGATCCGGAATCCCAGCGGCTCGAGCAGCCTCACATAGTCGAGAATCGGGTGGAGCGCGCAGAGCCCCATCGCCCAGGCGATTCCATTCACCGGCCGGTAGTAGGCGCTCGTCAGCGCCCGAGCGAGACCGCCGCCGGAGGCCTGCGCGAAATCCGCCAACATCAAGACGCCGCCCCGCCGCACGAGTCCGCCGAGGCGGCGGATCATGTCCCGCGCCCGCGGCACGTCGAACAGATTGAGGAAGTAGTTCGC
>JANMTD010000274.1:0-5969 GCA_031390075.1 Deltaproteobacteria bacterium
TTCCGGATCGGCATCAACCTCGGCGACGTGGTCGCTGAGGGCGACGATCTTCTCGGTGACGGGGTAAACGTCGCCGCCCGCCTGCAGGAGGTCGCCAGCCCTGCCGGCATCTGCATTTCCAGCTCAGTGCAGGAGCAGATCGAAGGCAAGCTCCGATCCATGCGATCCCAGATCGCGATGAGCACGATCCGCATCGACTGGACCGCGCAGTCTCCCTCGTTCGAGGCGGCCGTGACGCCCCTCGGCCTGCCCTTCGAATGGATCCGGGCGCTGGGCGACGGCCTCGTCGCGGGCCAGGTCGAGCAGCTGACCCGAGAGAGGCGCCTCTTCGACTTCGGTCCGAAATTCGAGCCGCCGTCCGATTTCATCCGCTACTACTCGAGCGGGGATCGCGTCGAGGCGCTCAGCGCCGACGGCCTGCGCATCAAGGTCCGCCGCCATGCCAACCACGATCGGGGCGCGCTGGCCTTCTGGAAGGACCTCGCCCGCGAGAGCCTGGTCCGATCGCGTGCGCTGGCCGTCGCCGACGAACGCGATCTGGGCGAGGACCGCGCCCTGATCAGCGGCAGCCGCGAGATCGGCGGGCAGACCCTGGGATACATGCTCGTGCTGAAGCGCACACCGAAGGACGTCTACAGCTTCGAAGCCTGGGGGCCCAAGGCGACCCTGGATACGCACGCCGAGGCGCTGGAGGCGAGTGCGAAGTCGCTGCGGCGCTGAGTCGCAAGAATGGAGATTTTATCGACGGGGACGCACGCGCGCGTCCAGTTCCCAGGGCACGTGGCTATGCCTGGACGAGCGTCGTGACCCGCCTTCTCGTGCGCTCGCGAAGAGAGCATTCACGCAAGGCGTCTGCCAGTCGCTCCAGATCCGGGATGCCCTGGATCATCACGCTGGGAAAGTTGGTGTCTGACGAACGAAGGTGCAGCAGGCAGTGGCCGGCCAGACGCATACCAAGCGGCTTGTGAAGGTCGAAATGATCGATGCGAAAGAGCTCGACGTTCTCCTTGATCTTGGAAAGGATGCCCCGCTCGACCTTGACCCGCTGCGTCGTGATCTCGAACCTCGTGGAGATGCTTGCGATCCAGAACACCAGGTACGCGACGCCGAGGGTAAAGACGACGGCAAGCCACTGCCACGCATTGCAGATGACCGCAGGGTGGCCCGCGAAGAGCATTTTCTCGATCTCGGCCTCCCGGGTCGCGGCATGGGCGACCAGGTCGGTATTGCAGAAGCGGCACTTGATCGCCACCGCCTTGATGGTCTCTCCGCATACCGGGCAAGCCTTCGATTGATCGTCCATCTGCTTTTCCCCAGTGGTAGTAGGCGCCCGGTGCCCAGCGAATTGCACGCCCAGGGTGCCCGCCTGCCATCAGCCCACCTCGACCCGCACCGAGAAGCTCTCGAGCCTCCGAATCGAAACAAACGGAACCTGCCTCGGCGCCGCCCCGACCCGCTCGATGCTCATCGTATCCCCCGCAATCCCGCGCAGCACCTCCTGCACCTCCGCCCGCGCCAACGCCGCGCCCAGGCAGAAATGCGATCCCCACCCAAAGCTGAACGACCGCTTCGAGTCCCGCCCGATGTCGAAGCGATCGGGCGCGTCGAACACCTCGGGATCGCGATTCGCCGCGAGCACCGACAGGAAGAACATCTTGCCCGCCTCGAGCTTCGTGCCGTTCGTCTCGAGGGCTTCGACCGGCTCGCGCCCGAGCACCGCGACCGGCGGCTCGAAGCGAAGCACTTCTTCCGCCGCCCCGGCGGCGCGTTCCGGCTCGCGCCGCAGCCGGTCGAGCTCCCCGGGATTCGCGGTCAGCAACGCGACCGCCGACGTGATGACACTCCGCGACGTGTCGTGGCCGCCGAAGATCAGGTTGATGACGAGGGTGACGAGCTCCGTGTCGTCGAAGGCCGGGCCCGCGGCCTTCGCTTCGACAAGGAGCGCCGACAGGAGATCCTCGCGCGGCTGCCGCCGGCGGAGCGCGAAGAGCTCGCGGATCCGCCGATCGAAGCCGACGAGGGCGACCTCCGCCTTCCCGCGGCGCTCGGGCGTCATGACCGAGGCGAGCGCCTCGCCGAGGTCGCTCGACCAAACGGCGAAGGTCGCGTGCTCCTCTTCATCCACGCCCAGCAGCTCGCACATCATCCAGATCGGCAGCGGATCGGCGAGATCCCGCACGACGTCGAGCTCCCCGCGCGCGGCCCCTGCATGAAGCATCGCGCGCACGCGCGCGCGGATCCGCGGCCGCAGGGACTCGATCGAGCGCGGTGTGAAGGCGCGAGAGACGAGACGGCGCAGGTCGTCGTGGAAGTCGCCGTTGCGATTCGTGAGCATGCGCGCCCACCAGGCGTGGAGCGGTCCGGACACGACGCCGACCTGCTCGAGCATCGGGAGCGCATTGCTGATGATGCGCGGATCCCGGGCGAGCCGGTCGACCTCGTCGTAACGCAGCACGATCGCGTCGCCGGTCGCGGTCCAGGCGACATCGCCCTGCTTCCTGGCCTCCCGGAGGACGGAATGCGGATCCTGCCAGTAGTCGGGATCGGCGAGATCGACGACGGCGCCGGAGATTGCGCTCGCTCGCGGGCCTGCGCCGGCCACGCCTACTCCGGCCACGCCTACTTCAGGATCCCGAAGCGCTGAAGCCCATAACAGGTGATCGCGTTGCCGCGCAGCACCTTTTGACATTCTTCGGCATTCATGTCCGCCTGGGAGAAGAGCTCGTGGGCGACCTTGCGGGAGTGTGGGAACGTGCCGTCCGAGTGCGGGTAGTCGGTCTCGAAGAGGATCGAATCGACCGAGTACTCGTGGCGCGCGCGCAGTCCGTGGAGATCGTCGAAGATGCAGTTCCAGACGTGGCCCTTCACCTGCTCGCTCGGCGCCGTCGGCAGATCGACGCCCCCGACCCCATCTCGCCAGACGCTGTCCATGCGCTCGAGCTGGAAGGGCATCCAGCCCGCCTGGCTCTCGGCGTAGGCGAGCTTCAATTTCGAGAAGCGCGAGAGGCTCTTCGAGAAGATCCAGTCGGCGAGCGACGCCTGGGCGTTGTGCGCGTAGAGGGACATCGAGGTCGCGAGCGGCGCATCGGGACTCGTCGTCGGCATGGAAGACGAGGAACCGATGTGCATCGAGACCGTCGTATCCGTCTCCTCGCAGGCCTTCCAGAGGACATCCCACAGACCGGTATAGAGACTCGGGAAGCCCAGCTTCGACGGATTCTCGCTGAAGGCGATCGCGTAGGATCCCTTTTTCGCGCAGCGCCGAACTTCTTCGGCTGCGAGCGCGGGATCCCAGAGCGGCACGAGTGTCAGCGGGATGAGCTTCCCCTTCGCCTCGCCCGCGCACCACTCGTCGATCATCCAGTCGTTGTAGATCCGCAGACACGTGATCGCGAGATTCTTGTCCTTGCGCTCGGCAAAGCCCTGGCCGGCGAAGCGCGGGAAGATGTTCGGGTAGTTGATCGCGGCCGAGACGTGGTTGATCCGCATGTCCTCGAGGCGCGCCTTTTTCTCGTAGGTCCCCTCGCGGAAATCCTCGTAGATGGCGGGGACGTTGCGCTGCTGGCTGCGCGGGATGCCGGCCGGGCCGTGGAGCAGCCCCGTCGGACAGACGAGATCGTCGAAGAGCCAGAGATCGCACCAATCGCCGTCCGCGGTCCCGCGCTCGTAACCGTAATGGCCGCCCTTGAACTCGAGCTTCACGCGCTCCCGCGAGACCTTGGGACCCCGCTCCCGCATGCTCGCGGGCAGCTCGCGCTGCCAGAGATCTCGCGGCTCGAGCACATGGTCATCGACGGAGATGATGTCGGGGAGCTCGGACTCGGCGGGGGTCACGGACGGGGTCATGGCGGCTCTCTTTCCTGATCGCGGGCGCTGACGGACGGCGAAACTCTACGCAGAGATTCCGGAAAGCGCTCGGGGTCGACGGCCGGGCGAATCGATTGCCGCCGGGTATGCTGGCGGGGACCCATGGGAGGCAACACGTTGGCAAGCCCCGCAACCATCGATCCGCGCTTCGATCCCGGCGCCCTGCTCCTCGATCCCGCCCGCTACGCCGCGGAGGGCTACCCCGACGCCATCTTCAAGCGACTGCGAGACGAAGCGCCGATCTGCCGGGTCAACGATCCCCGCCTCCCGTACTGGGCCGTGACCCGCCACCGCGACATCGTGCTGATGTCCCGCGATCCGGCGACGTTCTCGAACCTCCCGCATTTCCAGATCGTGGTCGACGCGCCCTACGGCAGCGGCGACGACCGTGAGCCCGAGACGATCATCCAGATGGATCCGCCGAAGCACCGGAAATACCGCGAGCTGGTCAGCCACCGCTTCACGCCGCGAGCACTTCAGGGCGTCGAGGCCGCCCTCGATCCGATCGCCGACGAGGTGATCGACGCGCTCGAGCAATCCGGGCCGAGCGGCGAGTGCGATTTCGTAAAAACCCTGGCCGCGCCGTTCCCGATGGCGGTGATCGCGTGGCTGCTCGAAGTGCCGAGAAGCGATTGGCCGCAGCTCTTCGACTGGACCAACGGCGTCGCGGTGCCGAACGATCCGGAATACCAGAAGGCGGGTGAGAGCGCGCACGAGACGCGGCTGCGCGCGTCGAAGCAGATCTACGACTATTTCCTCGATCTCGCGCACGAGCGGGCGAAGGGCGACGGCGACGATCTCGTGAGCCTCGTCGCGAAGGCGCAGGTCGACGGCCAACCGCTGACGCCCCACGCGCAGGCCTCGTACTACCTGCTCCTGATCGTGGCCGGCAACGAGACGACGCGCAACGCGATCAGCGGCGGTATGCACGGGCTGATCGAGAATCCCGCGCGCTTCGACCAGCTCGCGGCGAACCCGTCCCTCGCCCGCGACGCCGGCGAGGAGTCACTCCGCTGGTCCTCGCCCATCGTCCAGATGGCGCGCACCGCGACCCGTGACGTCGAGCTCCACGGCGAGAAGATCAAGCAGGGCGACACGCTGGTCTGCTTCTACCCCTCGGCCAACCGCGACGAACGCGTCTTCGCGAATCCGTACGAGTTCCGCTTCGACCGCCGGCCCAATCCGCATCTCTCCTTCGGCATCGGCGAGCATTTCTGCGTCGGCGCCCACCTCGCCCGGATCGAGATCCGCTGCATGCTGCGGCGCCTCGCCGCCCGCTTCGAGCGCTTCGAGCTGGCGGGGACGCCCGAACGGCTGCGGGCCAGCTCGGTCGGCGGACTGAAGACGCTGCCGGTTCGTTATGCCTTCAAGCGGCGACGCTGACACACAAGGGCGGTGAGACGCGATGGATCAGGGAATCGATCTCGGATTGAAGGGCAAGGTCGCGCTCGTGACGGGCTCGGGTGCTGGCATCGGCCGCGGCATCGCCGGCTGGCTCGCACGGGCAGGCTGCCGGGTCGCGGTGAACGACATCGACGCGGCGGGGGCCGAGGAGACGGTCTCGAAGCTGCGCGCGGCGGGGGGCGACGCGAAAGCCTTCGTCGCCAACGTGCGTGACGAGCAAGCGGTCGGCGACCTCGTCGCGCGGATCCGGCGGGACCTCGGCGGACTCGATGTCGCGGTCAACAACGTCGGCATGAACGCGGGGCTGCCGGCGACACCCTTCATCGAGTTCAAGGGCGAGGATTTCCGCGCGGTCGTCGAGCAGAACCTGATCGCAACGGCCCTCTGCTGCATCGCCGAGGCGCGGGCGATGGTCGAGCAGGGCCGCGGCGGCGTGATCCTCAACGTCACGTCGGGCGAGACGACGCGGCCGGCGATCCGGCTTGCGCCCTATGGCGCAGCGAAGGCCGCGATCAACCACCTGACCCAGACGATGGCCGTCGAGCTCGGCCCCCACCAGATCCGCGTCAACTCGATCGCGCCGGGCACGACATTGACGGAGCAGGTGAAGAAGACCTTCCCCGAGGCGCATGTCGCGGCGGTGCTCGAGTCGATCCCGCTGCGGCGCATGACGGAGCCGGAGGAGCTCGGAAGGCTCG
>JANMTD010000291.1:0-9465 GCA_031390075.1 Deltaproteobacteria bacterium
GACGCGGCAGCCGCGGCTGCGCTGTTGAAATGGGCGCTGGGGGTGGGCATCCCCAGATCTTCCGCGGCGGACTGGCTAGGTCCCAGTAGGATTTTGGGGTGCGTGACTACCGCTACGACGAGTCCGTATCGTACAGCGACGGCCGTACTAAGCTGAGTATCGGAGTACTGAGTACTGGATGGTGGCCCAGGGCGGGGTCGAACCGCCGACACCGCGATTTTCAGTCGCGTGCTCTACCAGCTGAGCTACCGGGCCACCGGAGAGAGGGGAGATTACCCGACATGGCGCACTCGTCTAGGCGGAGGTGGCTGAATCCACTTCGTCGGCGAGAATTCGTGCGAATTGGCTGCCGCGTGGTTGCGGATGGTTGGATTGGCCGTGCTTGACGCCGTGATCCGAGCGGGGGTAGGGCTCATCGCGATGGGCCGGGGTCCGAGTCGCTTCGACTGAGTTTCATGGACTCGGATTTGGAGGCCGGGTTGGGGGCATGCGAGCCGTCCTGGCCCTCGGGCCCGGTGATGTAGGCTCGCCGGATGGAGACACTCTCGATCGGTCGATCCTTTGGTCCCCATCGTCCGACTTTGTCGGTGGGGGTGTTCGCGATGGTGTCCACGAAGTCGATTCCGCTCACCACGCGACCGATGGCCGTATATTGGCCGTCGAGGTCTCGGTGATCCGATTGCAGGATGAAGAATTGGCTGATGTTCGAGTCGGCTCGACCACGGCGCGCGAGTGCGACTACTCCACGCACGAAGGGAGCCTTGCTGATTTCGTCGGGGAGGGGCTGGGCGGCGCTCCCGCGTCCATCGTTCGTCGGATCGTGGTCACGCGAATTGGGGTCGCCGCCCTGGATCATGAATCCGCGGATCACTCGATGGAAGGTCGTTCCGTCGTAATGGCCGTCGCGTGTAAGCTGGATCAATTCGTCGACGCTCGCGGGTGCGAGCTCGGGCATGAGTTCGATTTCGATCGTGCCTTCGCTGTCCCGGGTGAAGACATCGAGGCGCATTCGAGAATGACCGACATCGCTCGGCCAGTGGAATTCGTTGCGCGTCGCTCTGTCCTCGCCATTGGATCGTACCGCCACTGCGGCGTTTCCCGAATCGATTTCGGAACTTCGATTGGGGAGCGGGCATGCGGTGGTGATGACGAGAAGCGTGATCGCGATCGCCAGGCGACCAGAGGCAATACCCGCCGCGGTGCATAGACCGGACGCGCATCGAGGACCATCCAGCCTCGTCCGGGCAGACGGCTGTGTTCCGCCAACTCCCCCTTGCTGGTCGAGGGGCTGTGATAGCTTGCTGCGCATGGCAGACGCATCGACCGGATTCAGTCATGTTTTGAGTCGTTTGAGCATATTCAGGCGGTCACACGAGTCGAATTGCGCGATTGCCGTCGCACTGCGGCCTGCGGAATCGGTCCTTTCCCTCCTGATTCTCCCGCTGTTCCTCCTCTCGGCCACCGGGCTGGCTACTCGAGTGGCGGGAGCCGAGGACGCTGAACGCCTCTCGGCCGTTTCTCGCAACGGGATGGTCGTTTCGAGTCACCATGCGGCCGCTCGCGCAGGCGCCCTGATCCTCGAGCGGGGCGGCAATGCCGTCGACGCAGCGGTGGCTACAGCCTTTGCGGTGGGTGTGGCTCAGCCTTTCTCGGCAGGCGTTGGGGGCGGGGCGTTCGCGTTGATTCGCCTGCCGGACGGGTCGCTCCGGGCGCTCGATGCGCGTGAGGCCGCCCCGTCGAAGGCCACGCCCACGATGTTCGTCGAGCCGGGCGTCCCGGAACATGCGTCGGTCCAGGGGCCGCTTGCGGTAGCCGTTCCTGCCTTCGTTCCCGGGATGGTCGAGCTGCTCGATCGTCACGGAACGATGACGCTGGCCGAGGTCCTGGCGCCCGCGATCGCCTTGGCCGAAGAGGGTGTCGAGATCGGCGCCTATCACGCGGGCATGGCCGGATTCATGCGATCGCGCCTATCCCTCGACCGGTTTGCCGAGACCTGGCGAATCCAGTTTGCCCCCTTCGACCCGGCGAACATGAAAGGCCAACGACTGGTCCAACCTGATCTCGCGAGATCGCTTCGATTGCTCGCAAGCGACGGTGAGAGCGTCTTTCGCGACGGTGTAGTGGGGCGGGCGATCGTGACGGAGGTGGCGCGCCGGGGAGGCCTGCTCACGCTCGACGACATGCGACGCTATGAGCCCCGATGGCGCGAGCCGATCGTCAGCCAGTATCGCGGCCTTCGCGTGGCGAGCTTCCCGCCCCCTTCCTCCGGCGGGGCCGTTCTGGCCCAGGCCCTGAATGTTCTGGAGGGATTCGACCTTTCGAGCCTTGCGGCCGGCGACGTGTCCGCCGTGCATCTCGTGACGGAGGCGATGAAGCTCGCTTTCGCGGACAGAGCAGCCTACATGGGGGATTCGGACTTCGTCGAGGTGCCGATCGAGATGCTCGTCTCCAGGGGTTACGCGGCGCGCCAACGCGCTCGGATCAATCCCGAGAAGGCGACGCGGGTCGTGGCCCCGGGCTCGCTCGCAGACGATTCGGGAACTACGCACCTCTCTGTCACGGACGGCTCGGGTGGTGCCGTGGCGCTGACCATGACCATCAACACACCCTTTGGCTCCGGGATCACGGTGCCGGGGACGGGTGTGATCCTGAATAACGAGATGGATGACTTCGCGGTCGCCAAGGGGGTACCCAATAGCTACGGATTGATCGATACGCGGGGCGCCAATCTCGTCGCAGGAAACAAGCGTCCGCTCTCGAGCATGACGCCCACGATTCTCGATCGGGACGGACGACTCTTCATGGTGACGGGCAGCCCGGGTGGCCCGCGCATCATCTCGACGACTCTTCTCACGATCGTCAACGTGGTCGATTGGAAGATGGATCCGCAGCGGGCGGTTTCCGTGCCACGGTTTCATCACCAATGGGATCCCGACCGGCTCGAGGTCGAGCCCGCTATGTCGGCGGAAATCGTCGAGGCGCTCGCTTTGCGCGGCCATGAGGTCGTGCGCAGTCCGCGCACCTGGTCGGCGGCCGAGGTAATCGTGGTCGATTCGAAGACGGGACTGCACCTGGGCGGATCCGATCCGCGCACGGACGGAAGAGCCGTCGGGGTAGACGAAGGCTCGGCGATGGAGCGGAAGTAATGCGGGAGCATCACTCGACAGGGTCACACGTGGCGCATGAGCGTGACGCAGGTGGTCTGGTCGGCGTGCGAGGGCGGTCCTCAGGCGACCATGACGCGGCATCAGGCGCAAGGCATCGGCAACTTCCGGAAAGTGGCGGAAAAATATGAGCTCGGCCAAAGATTTTTACGTTTCCCCCCCTCACGTCGTATAGGATGCCCTCACGTCTTGACCAGCCAGGGTTGGCTCGATTGAAAGTGGCGCGTCGGGGTTCGAGGCATCCGGACCGCCTCAAAAGCTTTCAAGGGGAATATCGGCCTTAACGGGCTGGCCCGCGGTCAAGACAGGCTCACTTCTTGGGAAGGAAGAGAGCCGCACAGTCGCATGATCGGAGGCGCGTGATACCGGCGCGCCTCCGATCGTCGACGGCCCCCAGGGTCGTCGTGGCTGAGCAAGCCGTGAAAATGCAGGATTTGCGACGGAGTCCGCGCCGTGATGGGGCGATCGAAGCGCTGCTTCGGTGTACGGTCAACGTCGAATCCCCGCGAGGATCAAAACATCATCGCGGTGGGGACCGCAGGGCAGCGAAGCCTCGAACGCTAGAGGTCCCCTCCGAGGTGGTGTCCCGGACGCCTCCAGGCCGAATGGTCTGGAGGCGTCCCGCCCGATCCCTGCTGCCCTCCCGACCCGGAATCGTCGAGACCGCAGGCTCAGGGGTGCTCAGGGGTGAACGGCGCTCGTCGTGTAGGCGTCCGGTCGAAAGACACGCCGCGCAACTCGTAATACGTCCGCGGGGGTGACCTGCTGGAGCGCGTTCGGGTAGTTCTCGGTGAAATCCGGGCCCAGGCCGTAGATCGAGTCGAGGGCGATCTGTGCGGCGCGAGAATGATTGCGCTGAGAATTGATCGCGAAGCTCCCCGCGCCATACCGGATCGCGCGTTCGAGTGATTCGCGGTCAGGCTCCTCGCGCGTGAGCCGCTCGATCTCTTCGCGAATGCCGGCGCGGGCGCGTTCCAGCTTTTCGGGTGCGGTCGCGATGTAGAGCGTGAAATGACCCGGCGCGAGCCCCTCCACGTTCGACGCGGAGACGGTGTAGGCGAGGCTCTGTCGATCGCGAAGCTCGAGAAAGAGTCTTCCACCCTGGCCCGCCAACATCTGGGAGATCAGCTCGAGGGCATAACGGTCGGGGTCCTCGAGGGTGAGGCCGCGGTACCCGATCACGAGATGCGCCTGGGCACGGTCCTTGATCAGCGTCGACTCGCGAACTCCCGCCGGCCTTCCTTCTAGCGGGGGCATCGGGAGGGCCTCCACGGCGCGGGGAAGTGCGCCAAGGCGGTCTTCCACCATCCTGGCGATCCGTTCCGGGTCGACATCGCCGACGACCGCGAGGGCACCGCGATCGGCACGGATGAACCGATCTGCGTGCGCACGGAGCGCCGCTGGATCGAAGCCCGAGACGCTCTCTCGCTCTCCGAGCACGGTCAATCGGTAGGGATGGCTCTGGAATTCGGTGCGCGCAAAGAGCTGGAAGGCGAGCTGCCCCAATCGGTCCTCGCGACGGTCGAGAGCGGCCAGCGTTTCTCGCCGTTCGCGCTCCATCTCTTCGGGGTCGAAGCGGGGCTCGAGCAGGGCCTCCGCGAGGAGGTCGAATGCGGGTTCGAGCGTCTCGGACAGACAATCGAGGGTGAGCCCGATCGAATTGCGACCGGAGAAGCCCTCGATCTCGGCGGCGAGTCCTTCCACTTCGCGCGTGTAATCGACCGCCGATCGTCTGCTCGTTCCCCGAGTCCACATCGCGGCCAGAAAGCGCGTGAGTCCGTTGCTCGCCGCATCCTCGTACAGCACCCCGCCCCGAAACGCGAAGCGCAGTGCGGCGACCGGCACCTCGCGCCGCCGGAGGATGTGGAGCTCGAGTCCGTTCGGAAGCTGCGCGTCCAGGCGCTCCCCGACACCGTCGCGCGTTGTACGCAATGGACCGAACGCGACTCGAGGTCGACTCGATTCGATAGGCGGTGTGGCGGTCGAGCCAGTCGGGACGGCTTCCTCGTCGGTCGCGCGATGAACGCCTGCCGCCTCGATTCCGCGCTCGACGGCCTTGCGAAAGGCCGTCTCGTCGATCGCTGGATCACTCGCCTCGGGCAGCAGCGCCGCGAGGGTCAGCGCTTCGGGCGCCAGGTACCTTCGGGCAACATCCAGTAGATCGGCGGGCGTCGCGCTGCGCAGGATCTCGAGGGCCCAGGCCTCGCGTTCGAAGCCGCCGCCCATGGCCTCGAAGCTCCCGAGCTTGGACGCCACCCCGGAGACGCTCTCGCGCTCGAACTGCTCGCTCGCGAGGAAGTTCACGCGGGCGCGATGGAGCTCGCTCGCGGTCACTTCCTCCCGCCGCAGCCGCTCGGTCTCCTCGATGATGCGCTGAGTCGCTTCGAGCAGACGCGCCGCATCTGTCTCGAAGCCGATCGTGAACAGGCCCCGGTCGAAAGGTGTGAACGCACCGGCGTCGATTCGATCGACGAGCCCTTCCTCTTCGCGCACGCGCTGCACGAGCCGGCTCGACTCGCACTCGCCGAGCACATAGGCCAGCAGGTCGAGGTGGATCGCATCGCGTTCTCGGAAGGGCGCAGCCGGCCAGGCGAGATCCACGCGATGCCCCTCGAAGGGCTTGCGAAGGACCGTGATGGCCATCTCGTGGCGAGTCGGCTCGAGCGCGCGATCACGACTGGCCTGGCCGGGGCTCGCGTCGCCGAGCAGTCGTTCGACCTCGGCTGTCATCTCGGTGGCGTCGAAATCCCCGACGGCCACGACCATCAAGTTGTCGGGCGTGTACCACCGCTCGAAGAAGCGGCGGACCTGAGCCCGCTCGAATCCCGCCACGTTGTGCGCCGGTCCGAGGATCGGCTGGCCATAGCGATGAACTCGAAACGACTCTCGAAAGCAGAGATCGGACAGCACGTGGCCCGGCGTGTCTTCCGAGCGTCGGATCTCCTCGAGCACGACCTCGCGCTCGCGGGCGATCTCGTCCTCGTCGAAGACCGAGAACCGGATGGCATCACAGAGCACGTCGAGCCCGCGCCGCCATTCGGAAGCGGGCAGCGTCGCGTGGTAGACGGTCGAGTCGAAGGAGGTATAGGCGTTGATCTGCCCGCCGAGCCCTTCGATTTCGCCCGCGACCTCGCCGACTTCGCGCCGGGCCGTGCCCTTGAAAAGCATGTGCTCGTGGAAATGGGCCAGGCCCTCCTCGCCGGGTCGTTCGTCGGCCGAACCGACACCGGCCCAGATCTGGAGCTCGACCACCGGGTCGCGGTGACTCTCGCGGAGCAGGAGGGTCAGGCCATTCGGGAGGGTGCGGCGGTACGTTGAGGCGGGCTTCAAAGCGGGCCGAGAGTACCCGAGTCGATCGGGGCTCGCCCGCCGAATCCCACAGGCCGTTACTCTCCGCCCATGAGCGCCGCCCCGACCCGCAGTGCCGAGTCGCCTGCCTTCGACGACAGGCGGGTGGGCGTCTATCTGCACCTGCCTTTCTGTGAGCGGATCTGCCCCTACTGCGACTTTGCGGTCGTCGCCGCGCGCGTCCTGGCCCCCGAGATCGAGGCCCGGTACGTGGACGCCCTCTGTCGCGAGCTCGAGGCTCGAAAGTCCGCCTTCGAGGGGCGGACCCTGGCGAGCATCTACTTCGGGGGGGGCACGCCGGCCTTGTTCCACCCGGATTCGATCGCGCGCCTCGTCGCCGGCGTGCGCGCCGCCTTTCCGGGATCGGCGGATTCGGGGGGAGCGCAAGCCGCGACCGAGACGACACTCGAGCTCAACCCGAGCACTCTCGAGCGGGAGCGATTGCCCGGGTTTCTCGCCGCGGGAATCGATCGCCTGTCGCTCGGGATCCAGTCGTTCCAGGACGCCCAGTTGAAGCGGCTCGGCCGCGCACATCGCGCCGACGTGGCGCGCGAGACGCTGCGTGCTGCCCGCGCGGCCGGCTTCGAGAACCTTTCGCTCGACTTGATCTTCGCGCTGCCGGACCAGACCCTCGCGCTACTGGATCGCGATCTCGACGAGGTGATCGCCTTTCACCCTGAGCACGTCTCGACCTACGAGCTCACCTTCGAGCCCGAGACGCCCTTCGGCCGCGCGCTGGCGCGTGGCCGGATGCGTACCTGCGACGAGGACCTCGCCGCCGAAATGATCGAGCACGTCGAGGCGCGCCTCGAGACGGCGGGCTATGTCCGCTACGAGATCTCGAGCCATGCCCGCGCGGGCCACCGTTCCCTGCACAATGCCCGCTATTGGCAACGCCAGGCGGTCCTCGGGCTCGGCATGGGGGCACACTCGTTCGAGCCGCGCACCGAGAGCCATCCGCACGGGCGGCGGCGCGGGAATCCCCGGTCGCTCGACGCCTGGCTGCGCGGTGTCGAGGAGGATCCGGCTCGGATCGGCAGCGAAGAAGTCCTGTCGACGGCGACCGCTCGCGGTGAGGCGATCTTCCTGGCCCTGCGCCAGCGGGAAGGGCTCTCGTCGCCCCATTTTCGGGCCGAGTTCGGCGAGAGCCCGCGGCATTTCTTCGGGTCGGAGATCGAGCTGGCGCTCGCGCGCGGCTGGCTCGAAGAAGGACAGCCCTCGCCTGGGGACCTGCGCCTCACACGGATGGGGCGCCTCGTCGCCGACAGCGTCGCCGCACTCTTCGTCTCGGGCGATTGACGCTCTCGGGGCTGCGGGTCTACGCTGGCCCCGATCGAGGTTCCGATCGAATGCACGGGCAGCCTCTCCGCACACGACCGAAGGTCTACGGCTCGACCTTCGAGCCGGAGCTCAGTGAACGTCAGGCCATGGTCTTGCGAGCGCTCGTGTCGGCCTACGTCGAGCGGGCTGCGCCGGTCGCTTCCCAGGCTCTCGCCCAGCAGATCCCCACCCCGCTGTCCTCCGCCAGCATTCGCAACACGCTCGCAGAGCTCCAGGAAGCGGGCCTCGTCGAGAAGGCCCATGCCTCGGCGGGCCGGATCCCGACGCCGCTCGGGCTGCGGACGTTCATCGACCATCTGCTCGAGCCCGCGGACCTGGGTCCCGACGACCAGCGCCGCCTCGACCGCGCCCTCGAGGGCGTCGACACCACGGAGACGCCGCGCCTCACGGCCCAGGTTCTCTCGGACCACACCCGCCAGCTCGGATTCGTGGTGCCGCCCCGGGTCGAGCAGCTGCTCCTCCGAACGCTCCATCTCGTGCCCGTCAGCGAAGGCCGTGTGCTCGCGGTCCTGGTCGCGGAGAACGGCGGGGTGATGCAGCGGATCGTGGCCCACGAGGAGCGGATCTCGCGCCGGGAGCTCGAACGGATCGGACGCATCCTGGCCGAGCGGGTCGCGGGTCGGACGCTCGTCGGGCTGCGGCAATGCCTGGAGGCGGAGCGGGAACGGCTGCGAGGTGAAGCAGACGATCTGCTGCGGCGGGCCTGGATGCTCGGGCTCGGCGCGTGCGACGGGGACGCGGGCGAGGACCTCGTGATCGCGACGCGGCTCGCATTGCTCGGGCAGCCCGAGTTCTCGGACCCGGAGCGCATTCGCGGCCTCTTCTCGGCTCTCGAGACGAATCAGCGCCTGCTCGAGCTCCTGCGCCAGATCGCTCGATCGGATCACGGGGCCGTCCGCGTCGGTCTGTCGATGTCCCTCGAAACCGAGCTCGGCGAGCCCTCGCTGCGGGATTGCGCGCTGGTCGCCATGGCATACGGCACACCGTCCATGCCGGGCGCCATCGGCGTGCTCGGCGTGATCGGGCCCCAGCGGATGGACTACGGCCGGGTGATTCCGCTGGTCCACTACTGCTCGGAGCTGGTGACCCGCAAACTCATGGCCTGAGGCGGCCGCGTCGGCTCGTTGTGCCCCGGCCTGCCCAGGGTCGGACGATGCGTAGGCCCATTTCGTCTAGAGCGAGAGTCCCGTCCGACCTTTACAGTCCCGGCGGACTGCTTACGTAGAGCGTCCGATGGACGATCAGTGGATGGGGCTTTCATGAGTAGCGAGCGATCCAAGAATCAGGACAAAGAGTCTGCCGCGGGCGGCCTCACGATCGAGCCTTCGGCCGAGATGGCCGAGGCCCTGCGCGAGGCGACCGCTGCGCTCGAGGCCCGGGAGGCGGGCGGTGGCGGCTCGGCCGGCGGCCTGGGTGCCTCGACGGCGGACAAGCTCACGATCGAGCTCCTGTCCCAGGAGCTGCAAGAGCTCAAGCGATTCCACGAAGAGAAGGTCGAGGAGTTCTCGGAGCAGAAGGACCATTTTGTCCGTCTCCAGGCCGAGTTCGAGAACTTCCGACGCCGCAGTCTCAAGGAGAAGCAGGAGAGCCTGCGCTTCGGTCACCAGAATCT